>JBCDFF010000121.1:0-10626 GCA_039178415.1 Bacteroidota bacterium | reverse complement strand
GCCTCGCCGTTCTTCGTCGTCCAGCCGGAGGACCCCGATGAGATGATCGTACCGGCTCGGGAGGGCACGCTGAACGTGCTCCGGGCGGCGACCGAGGCGGGTGTGCAGCGCGTGGTGCTGACGTCGTCGCTCGTGGCGGTTGCCTACGGGCTGAAAGCGGCCCCGACTGGCCCGCGCGACGAGACGCACTGGACCGACACGACGGTCGCGGACGACGTGACGCCGTACATCCTGAGCAAGACCATCGCCGAGCGCGCGGCCTGGGACTACGTCCGCGACACGCCTGGGGCGCCCGAGCTGGCAACCGTGAACCCAAGCCTCATCCTGGGCCCGCTCATGACCGACAACCTTAGCGCCTCGCACGTGGTCGTGTCGAAGATGATGAAGGGCGAGATGCCCGGCACGCCGAAGATCGGCTTCGAGGTCGTCGACGTGCGTGACGTGGCCGACCTCCACGTCCGCGCGATGGAGGCCCCCGAAGCGGCCGGCGAGCGCTACCTCGCCGCGAACGGCTACCGCTCCTTCAAGCAGGTCGCCGACGCCATCAGCGACGCCGCCCCGGCCTATCGCAAGAAGCTGCCGAAGTTCGAATTGCCCGACTTCGGGGTGCGGCTCTTCGCGCTCCTGGACAAGGAAACGAAGAGCGTGCTGTTCGAGCTTGGCAAGCGCCGCACCGTCACCAACGCGAAGGCGCGCAGCCTCGGGTGGACGCCGCGCTCGCCGGAGGAGGCCATCGCCGCCAGCGCCCAGGCGCTCATCGAGCAGGGCGCCGTATAGCGTAGGAGCTATCGCCTCGCCGCCAACGGCTGTACACACCGCGACTAGCGACTAGAAGCGGAGGTCCATCCTACGTATTCGCTTGTGCGTGCCGGTGCCATCGATTTGCTTCCACGACCTACGACCTACGACCTACGACCTACGACGCCCCTCAGAACCGTACCTGAAGCTGCAGCGTGAGGTCGCGCACCTGCGAGCCCTCGATCTCGTCCAGCCCGGAGCCGACGGTGAACCGGTCCTCGAAGCGCGTCTGCGCGAGCTTGGCCTGGAAGCGCACGCCCTCGGTGGGTTCGACGGTGGCGAGCACGTAAGCGCGCGTGCCGCGTCCGCTCAGCAGCACGTTCGAGAGCACGCCCGTCGCGTCGGACTCGAACTGGTAGAGGCGCGCGTCGAAGCCGTCGGTCCGGAAAAACGTCAGCCGGGCGTCGAGGCGCAGCCAGGGGGCGGCCTGCCAGCGCACGTCCTGGAAGACGAGTGAGCCGAATGCGTCGTCGAAGCCGGCTTCCTGGTAGCGGGCGATCTCGGCGCGGGTGCGCAGCCGCAGCGACCGGTTGGCGACGTAGCTGCCGTGCAGCCGCAGCGTCTGCCGCGTCTCACTCGTGAGTCCGCCGACCACGGAGCCATTGGGGTCCGCCACGTCGGTGCCGATCTCGCGCGTCTCGTGGCGGCCCTGCGCGTAGACGGTTAGCCAGCGCACGGGGCGGTGTTCGACGTAGAGCAGCGCCTCGTAGCCCGTTGCGGGGCGCGGGACGGTGAAGCGTAGGTAGGGGAAGCGGTACTGGTCGAAGAAGCCCGTGATGGTCCACGTGGGCGACGGGCGGAGGCGAAGGCCGAGGTAGAGCCCCGTCTCGTTCTGCGTGGTGCCGTTGCGCTCGCCGAACGCGTAGCCGTGGAGGCTCACAAAGTCGCGCGGGTAGTGGCGGGCGACGACCAGCGCCTCGACCTCGCGCCCGAGCTTCTGCAACGCGCCGACTACGCCGCCGACGGCCCCGCCGGGTGCGCGCGCCACCTCGCCGAAGAGCTGCGTGCCGCCCGCCTCGCCGCGCGGCCGGAGGAGCGTCACGTCGAAGTAGGCGCTCAGCATGGCGGCCTGGTCGCCCTCGAAGTCGAAGCGCTGGAAGTCGCGGTCGCCGCGCTGGATGGGGTTGTCGAAGCGTGCCGAGTAGCCGACGAAGCCGACCGTCGCGCGCGGCAGGCGGAGCTCCGTCGCCCCGCCGACGAGCGTCTCGTCGAGCGCGTCTTTGCGGGCGCGCTCGGTGGCCGTGCGGTGGAGGCCCGTGATCGGCAAGCTGGTCGCCACGCCGTCTACTTCCGCAGCCGGCTGCCCGGCGAGGGATCCCGCCAGCGAGGTGTCGGCCTGCACGATGGAGGCGTCGAGCGAGCGGCGCGAGCCGAAGGCGCTGACGTAGAGCTCGGGCGTCAGGGCGACCGTCGCCGCGAGGCCCCGGAAGAACTGGTTCTCGTCCACGGAGGCGTAGGGCCGGATGCCGCGCGACGAGCGCACGATGGGCCGCAGCTCGCGCCCCTTGCCGAAGCCGCTCGCGCGCCACAGCGCCACGCCCTGCCCAAACTCCGCCGTGAAGTCGCCCACCACGAGCGCGTCGATGCGTCCGGCGTCGAGCAGCGCGACGTGCGCCGAGGCAAAGTCGTAGCCGTAGCTGCCGGTGTCGGGGTCCCAGGCGAACTGCTCGCCGGGGTCTTTTTCGAGCGTGAGGTTGGCGGACGCCTGCCGCCGGTACGTCGCCCGCAGTCGCGTGTAGATCCGCTCCGGCGATCCGATGTAGCTCGACCGCGCGGTGTCGGCGCGGAGTTCGTCGGAGTAGCCGCGCCCCTCGTCCAGCCGCCGCTGCACGCGCTGGCGCACCTCGACGCGCGCGCCCTGCACGACTTGGCTAAAGCTCGGAGCCGCAGGAAACGCCGAGGGGGCAGGGGCCACGAAGTCGAGCGTCTCGCCGATGGTGAGGTAGGGCCGCGCGGCGAGGAACACATCGACGCTGACGCCCTCCACGGCGCGCAGCTCGGGGATCGAGTCGAAGAGGCCAAACTCCTCGCGGAAACGGACGATGGTCTCGGCGAGGAGCGGCGAGATCGCTGGGACGAGCGCGAATTCCTCTGCGGTAGCCGTGTTGATGTCGAGCGGGTTGTCGCGGAGGTCTTCCAGCGCCTCCAGCAGCACCGTCGGGTCGCCCGAGACGTCATCCTCCACGAGCGACTCCAGCACGGCCTCCTCCGGGGGCTCCGCGCCCGTCGAGTCGGCGGGCACCTGCGCCCATGAGGCAGGCGCGAGAAGGACGAGCAGAACGAGACGGAGAGACCGGGAGACGAAGTGACGGCGTGGGGGACGCCAGTATGGCCCTACGACCCAGGACTTGCGACCTACGTGCGACCCACGACCCATGACTCGCGACCCACGACCTACGACCTGCGACCAGCAACCCATGACCTAAAACCGCACCAGCAGGTCGATCGCGGGGGTCCAGCCGAGCGCCTCGTGGTTCTCGAACGCGAGCGCGGCGTGGGCCCGGCTGAGGTCGACGCCCGCGCCGAGGCTGATGCGGGTCGGTCCGGTGGTGAAGCCCGCCCGCACAGCCAGCACGTCGACCGGGCGAATCTCCAGGCCGCCGCGCACGGACGTGTCGAAGTCGTCGAGGCCACGCTCCACCGCCAGCAGCACCGTGGTGGATGCAATGGGGCGGTAGGCGAGCCCGGCTTCGAGGCCAGGCTCGGTGGAAAGGGGGGCTTCGAGGCGAGCCTCGGCGTCGCGCGGGGCGAGGACGTTGCGCGCGTGGACGCCAAACGTGACGGTACGCAGTACGTCGACGAGAGCGCCTGCAGAGACGGTAAACGTCGAGGTGGAGCCGAAGTCGCCGCCGAAGACGATGGTGTGGAGGCGAGTGTGGACGCCGAGGTGGAGGCGCCGGGACGAACTCAGCGGCACGGCGCGCGCCACGCCGAGGCCGAGCGTGGTCTCGCGGTAGTCCTCGAAGCCGTAGGTGCGGGCCGTGGCGGCTGCGGTGCCGTAGGGCGTCGGCACGGCGGCGGCGAGGCTCACGATGCGCAGTTCGGACAGCCCAAACGGCTGGCTCGCGAAGAGCGCCACGGAGCGGGCGTCCAGCGTGCTCCAGCTCGCGGGGTTGTGGTGGCCCCAGGTGTCGCCCTCCAGCGCCACGGTGGCGCGGCCGAGCGCGAGCGCACGAGCGCCGCCCTCGGCCAGCTGCGCCTGCACCGGCACGGCACCGAGCACGCCCAGCAGCAGCGCCGCGCGCAAGAATCGGAGGGGGCGACAGACGATCATCGAGGGCGGAGGCGTTGGGGTGGCGGTCGGTCAGACGCGGTGCTAAGTTTCACCGCCGAGCGCCGAAGCCATGGCACGAGGGCGAGACGGCCCGGGAGTATACCCAACGGGGCCCAAACGCTGCCCGGCCGCATGCCGCTTCGTGCCCGGCCCCCCGTCCATCCGTGCGCGCCACGCCTCGCCGTCGAGCCCCATGCGATTCCGCCTAGCGTCCTGCCTGATCGTACTCAGCGCCCTTGCGGCCACCCCCGCTGCGAAGGCGCAGAGCGGCGAGTTCAACTGCCGCGTCACGGTCAACTACCAGTCGATCAGCGGTACCGAGTTCGGCTTCCTCGACGACCTCCAAGATGAGGTGTTCGAGTACGTCAACAACCGCTCCTGGACTGAGCTCTTCTTCGAAGACATCGAGCGGATCAGCTGCGAGGTGGCCATTACGATCCGGGAGGCCGAGACGCTGAGCCGCTTCCGGGGCGAGCTCTTCGTGCGTAGCCTCCGCCCGATCTACGGCACGAGCCGCAACACCACGGTCTTCGCGGTGTCGGACCCCAACTGGACCTTCGACTACAACCGGGGCCAGCCGCTCATCTATGACCCCAACCAGTACAATTCGCTGACATCCCTGATCGATTTCTACATCTTCATGATGCTCGGCTACGACTTCGACACCTTCGAAGAGTTGGGGGGGACGGCCTATTTCGAGCAGGCGCGGCAGATTGCAGACCTCGCTGCCGGGCGCGGCGAGCAGGACTGGATCGCCATTGGCGAAGACCGTAGCCGGGGCACGCTCATCCGGCAAATCCTCGACCCGCTCTACGTGCCGCTGCGCCGCGCCTACTTCCAGTACCACTTTGGCGGACTGGACCGCTTTGCCGCCCAAAACGAGCAGGCCTGGGCCACGGCCTTCGAGGCGATCTCAGGGGTCTACGGCGTCTACGAGGAGTTCAACCAGCTCCGCTACGCGCTCGACCTGTTTATCACGGTGAAGAGCGACGAGATCGTGCAGATGTTCAGGGAAGCCGATCAGCAGCGCAACGATCTCTACGACATGCTGATCGACATGAACCCGAGTAACCTGCAGGTCTACGAGGGGCTCATCAACTGAGCACAGCGAAACGCAGGACAGCAGGCGGTGCCGCCCCGTGTTGCTCGTGGGCGCTCACTCGTCGCGGTGCCGGCGCAGCACGGCCTGCCCGATTCCGCAGACGAGGCAGCCACCCTGGGTGCAGCGCGACCGATGAAGCTGCTGGACGCCTTGCGCGTCGAGGGCGTTCGTGAGCGTGAAGCCGTAGCGCCGGTAGGTCCGCAGGAGCGCGTCGCGCGGGGCCGGCAGCGCGTCGTAGACGTCGAGCACGCGCGCGTCGAGGGCGGCGTCGTTGGTTTGCGCGGCGTGCAGCAGCAGCACCGGGAGCAGGGCGTTCGTCAGGACCACGTCGGCGCGCGCCTGACCGATGGCAGCGGGCAGGTCCTTGGCGAGCCGACGGTCAAGGCGGACGTGGGCGTCCCAGAAGGAGCCGGGTGCACGCTGTCGTACGAGGTGACGTAGGGCGGCTACGGGCTTCGGCGCGTGCACCGCAGAGCAGAGCGCGCCCAGGGCATCGGTGTGGAACAGGCCGCCTTGCCGCGTGAGCGCCGCAGCCTGCGCAATCCGACGCAGAGGGAAGTTGGCGGGGCGCAGGCGGAAATACTGCCACTCCACCGCGCTCATGCGCCGCACGGGCTCCCGCTCGTCGGCCACGGCAAAGCGCGCCCGGAGGTCGAGGGCGTAGGCCGCCGTGTGTGCATCGGCGGCGACGAGCGCGTGGTGCGAGGGAAGGAGCCCCGCCGCGCCCACCAGGAGCGCCTCGGCGTCGCGCGGGTCGCGGCAGGTGCGGAGCGTGGCGAGCGGGACGCGCAGCGCCAGGTTGTGCATCGCGTCGGCGTTGGGGCTGTAGCCAAGCGCCCGCAGCGTCTGCCGGTAGAGTAGCTCGTCGAGGTTGGGCGTGATCGCGTAGGCCCGCGCCATCATCGCCGTCTTCGCCCGGATCCGTTCGAGGCCGAGCCGCCGGATCTCGTCGCGCTTGACCGGCGCTGGCACGCGCTCCACAGTCGGCGCGCACGGGAAGTCGGGGTGCGACTGGGCATAGAAGTCGTGCAGGAGGCGCCGCAGCGAGGTCTGAAGGCGCGGATAGAGGACAACCTCAGGCAGCGTCGTCCCGTCGTGGCGAGGGAGCGTGCCGGTGTGCGCGTCCTCGCAGAGGACGACGTGGAGCACCGTGCGGTCGTAGCGCGGGTCTTCGTGGTGCCGGTGCACGAGCCACTCACCCGACGTACGGTGCACTTCCACGTCGCCGCGCCAGTCGAGCGTGAGGCCGTCGGGCATGCTCAGGCGGAGGTGCGCCGCGCGGAAGTCGGGCCCGCCGTCCGTGTTGAGCGTGCCCGGATCGAGGATCGTGACCTGCGCCCCGTCGGTGGTGCGCAGGTCGGTCGCGTCGAAGCGACGCTGCTGCCAGACTTCCTGGATCACCGCCTCGGGAACGTGCGCCACGCGGGCGTCCGGCTCGTGGAGGTCGATCCGGACGGGAGGGGCGTGCCACTCGTAGACGGTGACATCGTAGCGTGTGACGGGTTCGCCGAGGCGGCCCAGGAAGGGGGCGGTGCCGAGGGGGCCGTGTCGCCAGGCGCACTCATGGAGCGCGGTGCGGAGTTCGGGCGGGGCCGGGAGCGTGAGCATGGCGACAGCGCGGGCAGGGTGAACGAGTGCAGTCCGTATCCCTCAGACACCCGACCTCGCTTCACATAACCTCCGCGACCGCGTTTGCTCAGGAATGGCGACGGCTCCGCGGCCGGTACCCTTGACACGAGGCGATGCGTGGGGGCACCTTCCTCGCCCCCCCAACCCACCTACTGCTGCCATGGACCGCCGCCGTTTTCTCCGCGATGCCCCCGTGCTTGGTGCTGGTGCCGCCCTAGGTGCCGCGTGTGCCGGCGAGGCTGCCGACGCAAACGCCCCGGCCGTCCAGACAGCGGAGCGCGTCCGCTGGCGGCTCGCGTCGAGCTTCCCGCGCTCGGCGGAGATTATCTACCGCGCGGCGGAGCACCTCGCCGAGCGGGTGCGTGCGCTCACGGACGGCCGCTTCCAGATCCGCGCCTACCCGGCGGGCGAGCTCGTCCCCGGCCTTCAGGTCCTCGACGCCGTGCAAAACCGGACCGTCGCCATCGGGCACACGGCGGGCTACTACTACCTCGGCAAGAACGAGGCGCTCGCCTTCGAGACGGGCGTGCCGTTCGGCATGACGGCGCGCCAGCACAACGCCTGGATGACCGACGGCGGCGGCCTCGACGCCACGCGCGGGCTCCTCGCCGACTTCGGCGTGCGCAACTTCCCCGGCGGCAACACGGGCGTGCAGATGGGCGGCTGGTTTCGCGACCCCGTCGAGACCATGGCCGACCTCCAGGGGCTCAAGATGCGCATCCCCGGCCTCGGCGCGCGCGTCATGGACCGCCTCGGCGTCAACGCGCTCACGCTCGCGGGCGGCGAGATCTTCCAGGCGCTCGAACGTGGCGCCATCGACGCGACCGAGTGGATCGGGCCCTACGACGACGAGAAGCTCGGCTTCTTCAAGGTGGCGACGAACTACTACTTCCCCGGCTGGTGGGAGCCCTCGGCGATGCTCTCGTTCTACGTCAACCAGGCCGACTACGACGCGCTGCCGTCGAGCTACCAGGCGGCGCTGGACGTGGCCGCCGCGGAGGCCAACGCGCGGATGCTCGCCGAGTACGACGCGCAAAACCCGGCGGCGCTGGCCCGGCTGCTCGACGTAGGCGTGACGCTGCGCCCGTTCTCTGAAGCGATCCTCACGGCTGCGCACGAGGCGTCGATGGCGATGTTTGAGGAGACGGCGGCGGCCAACCCCGCCTATCGGGCGGTCTACGACGGCTACCGGCAGTTCCAGCAGGCGTCGCGCCGCTGGTTCGACGTCGCCGAGCAGGGCTACGCGCGCTTCCAGTCGGTGCGCGCAGCCTGAGCGCGCCGGGGTTGTCCGGACGCTGGTACGTGTATTGCGCACCGAAGCGAAGTCCGTGTACGTTCAGGGTGCACCTCGCCTCGTCCTGCTCGCCTTCCGCCGCGCCGCTGCCCCTCGCTACGTCCGCTCGTCTCCGCACCCGACCCGCCGTGGGCATGGCCACCAGGCCGTACTGGATCGTGCTTCTTCTCATTGTCCTCGCAGCGCCAGCCGCTGCGCAGGAGGTGGTCCGAGGCGACCTCGGCGCGGTCCGTGACACGCTCGTCCTCGACGACCCCGACTCGCCGCTCGCGCTGCGGCCCGGCGTCGTCCCGAGCTCCGTCCGGCTCACGCTCGACGGCGTTCCGCTCGACCCGACCGCGTACCGCCTCGACGCGCAGACGGGCGCGCTCGCCCTCACGCTTGGCTACACGCCCAACCCGGGCGCGGTCCTCGTCGCCGTCTATCGAACGCTGCCGTTTACGCTCGACCCGCTCTACGCCCGCCGCCGCATCGTCATCGAAGACGACAGCGCCCGCGCCGGTCCCGTGCGCGTCGTGGAGGCGGAGCGCGAGGCCACCGACCCGCTCTTCGCCGACAACCGACTCCAACGGCGCGGCTCGATCTCGCGGGGCCTCACCGCCGGGAGCAACCGCGACGTGTCCGTCGAGTCCGGCCTGCGCATGGAGCTCCAGGGCGAAATCACCGAGGGCGTGCGTGTGCAGGCGGTGCTCACCGACGAGAATACGCCCATCCAGCCCGAGGGCACCACGCAGCGGCTGAGCGAGCTCGACCGCGTCTACATCCAACTCGACACCGACCGCGGCCAGGCGCGCCTCGGCGACGTCGACCTCGCCTTCTCCGGCAGTGAGTTCGCCACGTTCCGGCGGCGGCTGCAGGGCGCGGCGCTCTCCGCAGAAGTGCCGGGGGCCTTCGGAGGCGTGTTCGCAGGCGGCGAGGTGACCGTGGCGGGGGCCGTCACGCGCGGGCTCTTCCAGTCGCAAGACCTGGTCGCCATCGAGGGCGTGCAGGGGCCGTACCGCCTCTCCGGGCGCGAGGGCGAGGCGTTCATCATCGTCATCGCGGGCAGCGAGCGCGTTTACCTCGACGGGCGGCTGCTCACGCGCGGCGAGGCCAACGACTACGTCATCGACTACGCGACGGGCGAACTCACCTTCACGCCGCGCACGCTCATCACGACGGAGCGCCGGATCACCGTCGACTTCGAATACACCACCTCCGAGTTCTCGCGCACGCTCGTTGGGGCCGAGGCTACGATGCGGTTTGGAGCGGTTGAGTCTAGTAGGGCGGGGCGCGGCCTGCGCACACAGCCACGGGCGACGCTCGGCGTGACGGTGCTCCGCGAAGCCGACGGGGCAGCCTTCGGCGACGAACTCGGGCTCACTGAGGCCGACCTCGACAGCATCGCCATCGCCGGCGACGCCGACCTCTTCATCTCGGGCGCGACGCCCGTGCCGTTTGAGGAGGACGAGAACTTCGCGCTCTACGCCCAGCAGGACACCACGTTCAACGGACAGGCGATCCCCATCTTTGTCCCCGCACGCCCTGGCGACAGCCCCGTGTTTCGCGTTCGGTTTACCCGCGTCGCGCCCGGCGCGGGCGACTACCGCCGGAGCAACCAGGGCATCAGCGGCATCCTCTTCGAGTGGGTGGGCACCGGCGGCGACTACGTGCCGCTGCGCCGCCTCCCGAAGCCCGAGTCGCAGCGCCTCGTGGACCTGACCGGCCGCATGACGGTCGTGCCCGGCGTCGAGGTGTTTGGCGAGTGGGCCGGCTCCGCGCGCGACCTGAACACGCTCTCGGACCTCGACGACGGCGACAACGACGGGCAGGCCTACATCGCTGGGCTGCGAATCGACTCGCTCGCCGTAGGCTTCGGAGCGGTCTCGGGGAGCGTGCAGCGGCGGCTGCGGCAGGCGCGCTTCGAGACGTTCGACCGCGTGCGCGCCGTCGAGTTCAACCGGACGTGGAACCTCGGCCGCACCGGCAGCGCCGTCGCGGGCCTCGACTCGCTGCGGGAGGTCGCGACGGAGGCCGCGCTGCGGTGGGGGCTGAGCGGGGGGTACGTGCAGGGCGAGGTCGGCTGGCTCGATCTGGGAGGTGGTACGGCTACGACCTCGACGTTTGGCAGCCGCCGCCAGGCTGTCGAAGTCGGGTGGGGTAGAGGGAACGGACTCCGGCTGCGCTACCGTCTGGACCGCGCCGCGAGCGAGGATGACGGGCTGCTGACCTCCTCAGCCACGATTTCGAGTCTGGCTCGGTCCAGCCCCGAGCTATGTTCGGCTCCCCCCGTTCTCGCTGCGCTCGAACTGTCCCCCTCACCAGCGAGGGGGACAGCTTCGACCGCCGTTCAGGCGTGTCGAAGCGGGGGGAGCGCGGCTCAGGCACATGAGCAGCGTCTTGCAAACGCCATGGTGGAGCGAGGCGTGTTCCTTCGCCAGAGCGCGGAAGCAGCACTCCCGTTATTGCAAAACCGATTTACCCCATCCGTGGCCGTCGATCAGGAGCGGCGGGCGCAGGAGGTCGCGCGGACCGGCCAGACGGCTGCCG
>JBCDFF010000120.1:0-10736 GCA_039178415.1 Bacteroidota bacterium | reverse complement strand
CTCGTCGCTGAGGGCGTCCAGGCCGAGAGCCTCGTCCCGGTCATCCCGACGAAGACGTTCCCCAACCACTACACCCTCGTGACGGGCCTCTACACCGAGTCGCACGGCGTGGTGGGCAACTCGATGTACGACCCCGAGTTCGACGCGGCGGGGACGCCCGCCTCGTTCTCGATGGGCAACCGCGCGGCGGTGATTGACGGGCGCTGGTGGGGCGGCGAGCCGCTCTGGGTGACGGCCGAGACGCAGGGCGTGCCCGCCGCGACGCTCTTCTGGCCCGGCTCCGAGGCCGAGATCGGCGGCGTGCGCCCGAGCGAGTGGCTGCCCTACGAGCACAACATGCCCCACAATGAGCGCGTGGCCCTCGCGCTGGAGTGGCTCGACCGCACCGACGCGACACGCCCCGGCTTTGTGACGCTCTACTTCAGCATCGTCGATTCGCAGGGGCACCGCTACGGCCCGGACGCGCCCGAGGTGGCCGAGGCTATCGAGGAGGTCGACCGCGCGCTTGGGCTGTTCGTGGACGGCCTGGAGGAGCGCGGCCTGCTCGACCAGACCGACCTCGTCGTTGTGGCCGACCACGGCATGGCGGAGACGACGCCCGAGCGGACCGTCTACCTCGACGACGCGCTCACCGTCGACGAATACCGCATCATGTGGGGCGAGCCCGTTGGCATCTGGACCGACGACCCCGATGCCGTCCTCGACACCCTCGCGGCGCTTGACCACGTGACGGCCTACCGCCGCGAGGACGTGCCCGCGCGCATGCACTACAGCGGCCACCACCGCATCCCGCCCGTGCTCGTCTTCGCCGACGCGGGGTGGGCCGTCACCAACCGCTCGTACGCCGAGGCCCGGCCCGAGCGCCTCTCCGGCGGCGCGCACGGGTACGACAACGCCTACCCGACGATGGGCGGCCTCTTCGTCGCGCGCGGCCCCAGCTTCCAGGTCGGTGCCACCGCGCCCGCGTTCTCGACGGTCGACGTCTACGGCATCCTCACCGCTGCGATGGGCCTCGACGCCGCCCCGCACGAGGGCGACCCCGCCGTGCTGCCGCAGGTGCTCCGGTAGGCCGCTACCGCACCACCGTCACCGGCCGGGCCTGCCGCGTCCCGTCCTGGGCCTCGAAGCGCAGCACGTAGGTGCCCGAGGCCACGTTGTCCAGCGTCACCTGGAGGGTGTGGCGTCCGGCCTCCCGACGCCCTTCGAAGAGCACCCGCACCGTCCGGCCGCGCAGGTCCACAGCAGTCAGCCGCACCTGCTGCGCCGAGGCGAGGTGAAACGGCACCGTCATCGCCCCGCGCGTAGGTGAGGGGTAGGGCGCGAAGAGCGCCGTCGCGGGCACGGCAGGTCCCATCGTCGTGTCCACCGACCCAGAGAAGAGCGGCAGCGTCTGGAAGGCCTGGCCCAGGACCGAGGTGGTGTCGCTCGCAGGCATCCCGTACCAGTCGGTGAGGACGCTCGCGTAGATCTGCCGGAAGTCGTAGCGGTGCCGGAGGTCGCCGAACGGGTCGAGGTCGGTGAGGTCGGGCGGGCCACCAAGCACGCCGCCCTGCACGCGCGGGCCGATGAGAAACTGCGGCGCGGCGACGCCGTGGTCGGTGCCCTGCGCGCCGTTCTCGGCGAGCGTCCGGCCAAACTCCGAGAAGGTCATCACGACCACCCGGTCGGCAAGACCGTCCGCTTCGAGGTCGCTCAGGAAGGCGTCGACCGATGTGGCGATCACGCCGAGAAGCGTCTCGTGCTGGTCCGCCTGCGCGATGTGTGTGTCGAAGCCGTCGATGGCGGCGGCATAGATGCGCGCGCCGAGGCCGCCCCGGATGAGCCGCGCCACGAGCGCGAGCTGCTCGCCAAGATCGTACTCCCCGTGCTCGGGATAGCTCACCCGGTTGGCCCCCGCGTCGAGGGCGCGCTGAAGAGCCTCGCCATAGCGAAACGACTGGTTGGCGAGCGTGCGCACGTAGGCGATCTCGGCACCGTAGGTGGTCGCGGGGGCCGCGTCAGGGTCGTAGCGCGCCCCGCCCTCGACAAGGCGTTCCAGCGTCTCCGGGCTGCTGAACGACACGCCCGTCCCGCCCGTCGTCCCGCGGAAGAGGCGGCGCTCGCCGCGCACCTGCACGCCCAGTGGTGCGGTGTGCTGCGTGAGATCGGGGTAGCTCGTCTCCAGCGTACGTCCGGGCCATCCGCTGTTGAGGGTCTGGTCGGCTCCGCTCGCCGAGACCCAGATGTCGGTGCCGCGGAAGTGCGACCGGCTCGCGTTCTCATAGCCCACGTGCTGGACGATGGCCATGTGACCGTCCTGGTAGCGGCGGTGCAGCGGGGCGAGCGCCGGGTGCAGCCCGAGGTCGTCGGTGAGGCTGAGCACCTCGTTGCGCCGGAAGCCGAGCGTGGGGCGGTTGCGCTGGTAGATGTCGTCGCGGAAGGGAATGACGGTGTTCAGCCCGTCGTTGCCGCCGTCGAGTTGGAGGAGGACGAGGATCGTGTCCCCGTCGGGGAGGAGTGCGCCGTTCGGGCCCCAGCCGGCGAGCACCGAGGGCATGCCCCAGGCGCTCATGCCGCCGAGGCTGGCCGCCCCGAGGCCCAGCGTGCCGAGGAAGCGGCGGCGCGACCAGCGTGCGTGGTCCTGACCGTGCGCGGCGCCGTCTTCGAGGCGGCGTCCGGTGCGAGAGGCGGCGGGCGAGTCATGGGTCGAACACATGGCAGGGAGGGTAGGCGTCAGAAAAACGAGCGCGGACGTGAGCGGGCGACTGGGGCGGGCGCGTTCAGCGGAGTTGGAACTCGGGCAGCTCGCCCAAACGGACGAGGTACTCCCAGACGAGCTCGCGCCGGAGGTCGGCGTCGCTGCCGGTGACCTCGTACCACGGCGCGCCCTGCAGGAACAGCTTGGTGAGGTCCTGCTCGTGGGCGGGCGCGTTGAGCACGCTGTCGGGGACGGGGATGCCGCCTGCGTAGCCCGCCGACACGGGCTCGATGCTGGCCTCGGCGAGCGGCACCGCAAGCAGCGCCTTCGCGATCTCGACCGGGAAGCGGTAGAACGACAGCGAGTCGGTGCCGCCGTACGTCGTGTAGACGGTCGCCAGGTCCAGGGCCGGAGTGCGGGGCTGGCCGTCTTCGTCTTCGTCTGCAGAGAGCAGGTCGAGGAGGTAGCCCAGCCCGTCCCAGCGCGCGGTCAGCGTGTCCGTGCTGAGCCAGGTGCGGTAGCCCGGCCAGCCGCCGACGTTGGGCGGGGCGAGGAGCCGCTGTTCCATGCCCTCGCCCGCGACGGCTACCATCTCCGTCGAGGCGAACGTGTCGAGCGCAGGAGCCTGCGTGTCCAAGGCCCGAGCCAAGCCCGCGATGAGATCGAACGGGCTGCGGATCTGCGCGCCCTGGAAGCGCGCCTCGAAGAAGTGCGCGCTCGAAAGCAGCGCCTGCAGCGCCGGGGCAACCTCGAAGTCGGCGGCGGCGAGCACCTGCGCGAGCGCGTCCACGACGGCCGCGTCGGGCGTCTCGTGGACGAAGCTGCGGTAGAGCCGCGTGGCTACGAAGTGCGTGATGGCCGCGCCCCGCTGCTCGAAGAGGACGTCGATCGCTTCGTCGTAGTCGAAGGCTCCGGTGCGCCCCAGGAACGTCTTGACGCCGTCGTCGAAGAGGTCCACGTCGAAAAACGAGGTGAACGGGGGGCCCTGCTCGCCGGTGTAGTCGACCTGCCAGCCGGTGAGGGCGCGGGCGAGCTCCGGGACGTCGTTCTCGGTGTAGTTGGGCTGTCCGCTAGCGTCGCGCGGGCCCATCGTGAAGAGCTCCATCACCTCGCGGGCGTAGTTCTCGTTGGGGGCGTCGCGCGTGCTCTCCTCGCCGTTGAGGAAGACGAGCATCGCCCCGTCGGTCCCGGCCTCCTGGATGAGCGCGCGGAACGAGCCGACGGCGTGCCTGCGGAGGAGCTGGAGGTACCGGTGCGCGAACGCCGCGAACTCGTACGCGTCGAGGCTCGTGACGACGTGGTTGTGCCAGACGAGCGTCATGCGCGCGTGCAGCCCACCGCCCACCATCTCGCCCAGGAAGGTGCCCAAGACCTCCTCGACCCACCGCTCGTTCTGGTCGAAGAACGTCTCGGCTGCGCTGCCTTCGTCGTCATCTGGGAGGGGAAGCAGCAGCCACGACGGATCGGGTGGAAGCGGGGTGGCGCGTGCCTCGTCGATCAGCGTGCGTACAGCCTCGGTGGGCATCATCCCGGTGAAGCGGTCCAGCAGCGCGGGCGTCGGGCCGAACGTGGCGCTGCGGAGGAGGTGCGCGGCCTGGACGCGGCTGAGTGGCATCGTAGCAGGCGTGAGCCCAGCAGGAGGCGCGAGCCCAGCAGGAGGCGCGAGCGTCGGGGCCGGGGCGGTCAGGGCAGGCATGGCAGTGAAAGCAGTGGCATCGAGAATCGGTCGGGCACGGAAGGCGAGGGCACTACGGTTCGAGCTCGACGGCCTGGATGGCCTCCGCGAGGAGCTCGCCGATCAGACGCGAGCCCTCGACGGACGGGTGGATGGCGTCGGCGTAGTGCGCCGGGTTCGTCGCGTCCACCGCGTCAGCGGCCGAGGCGTAGTAGACGCCATCCAGCGCGGCGGCCATGCGCTGCTGCCGCGCATCCAACTCCCGCAGCAGATCAAGAAGCGGCGTGAACTCCGACGTCTCGCCCTCCAACTCTTCCGGGTAGCCCATCACGAGTACGCGTGTGCTGTCGGTCCGCACGGTCCGCACGAAATCAGGGAACTCGCCCGACAGCCCGTCGGCGCTCACGAGCGTTTCGAGGACGGACGCACAGGTGTCCACCTCGCACTCGCTGCCGAGGTCGTTGCCGCCGCCGTCCATCACGAGCCATACCCAGTTGCCAGGGTGCTGGACGTATTGCTGCCGAATGTCCTCGCGGTAGTCCTCCGGGTTGGCGATCTCCGGCGCGCTCAGCCGAGCGCCTCCCTGGCTCGCGTCGAAGACCGTACGGGCGAGGAGCGTGGCCAGCACGTCGGCGACGGCCGCGTTCTCCTCTTGGTTGAAGGCGAGGATGGAGTCGCCGATGACGATCACGTCGGCTCCTGCGGGAACGGGTGCGGGACCGGAATCGCTAGCGCTTTCCGTGTCGCACCCAGCGAGCGTGCAGGCCACCCATGCGAACACAGCAAGGAGGGTGAGCGCCCGAAGTCCGGGCGCTAGCAGTCTGGGAGCGGGACGAAGCGCGACGAACCACGAAGGGCTGGGGCGTCGGGAGGCAGGCAGGTGCATGAACGAGACGATCGTAGGCGGAGGGGACAGCGACGAGTTCGGGGGAGGTTTCGCGGTCCCAACGGGAGGGGTAAGCGCCTGTTGCTTCCCCTGCGCGCCTCAATGACGACGGGCCCTGTTCCGGTGACGAGCCCGCTCCGGGCGAGGACGAAGCAGGTTCATCCGCGAGCGGACAGGGTTCGTCCTGGAACGGCGGACGTTCGCCCTCGGCTGCGGCGCATCCGTCATCGCGGGCCTTGCGCTCCGAAACCCGCGACCGGCGTTGGCATAGCCTTCGTTCTGTCGGCGCTATCGTGTCTGGCCCCGACACGCCCTCACCCACTCGCACGACCGATGTCCTTCCAGCACGATCTGCTGCCGCGCTCGGCGTGGCCTGCGTCCGGCGCGGCGTCGGCACCCGCAGCCTCGCATGGCAGCGAAGCTACCTCGTGGCGCTGGCACCTCGCGTTCTGGGCATTCCTCGTGCTGTGGGGCCTCGTCGACGAGATCCGCGAGCCGGAATTCCCGATCCTGGTCGTCCACACGCTGACCTACTACGCGCTGTTCGCGCTCGTCGCCTACGTCCACCTGCGCTTCGCGGTCCCGCTGGTGCGCAGTGGGCGCTACGCCCAGTATGCGGTCGCGGTGGTGGTCTTGCTTGTGGTCCGGGTCTACCTCCACGACGGGCCCGAACTCCTCTTCGTGCTGACCGACGAGGCGGAGGAGCCAGGCTGGGTGTTGCAGGAGGCGCTCAGCGTGGTCGTCCTGACAATCCTGATCTGCGGCATCACCGTCGCCATCGAGCGGGCGGCGGCGTACGCGCACGTCGAGCGCCGCCTGGCCGAGCGCGAGCGCCTCGAGCGGACCGCGCAGCTGGACCGGCTCAAGGCGCAGCTCAACCCCCACTTTCTCTTCAACACGCTCAACAGCCTCTACGCTCTCGCCGTCGACGGGGCGCCACAGCTACCGGAGTACCTCTCCAAGCACGCCGCGCTACTCCGCTACGCCCTCTACGACGCCGACGCGCCCGTCGTCCGGCTCGACCAGGAGGTCGACTTCCTGCAGCAGTACGTGGACCTGGAGCGTCTGCGCCTGGAGGACGAGGTCGACGTCGAGATGCACCTGCACGGGACGTTCGACGGGCTGTACCTCCCGCCGCTGCTCTTCGTGCCGCTCGTCGAAAACTGCTTCAAGTACCTGGACCGCCGGGCAGCACAGCCGTTCATCCGGGTTGAACTGTCCGTGGACGCCGACAGCGTGCTGCACCTGCGCCTCGAAAACCGCGCGCTTGCGCCCGAGCCAGCGTTGTCGCAAGCATCGCGTTCCGCTGGCGGCGTCGGCTTGCGCAACGTGCGCGAGCGGCTGGCGCTGCTCTATCCTGAGCGCCACACGTTCACCGCAGGCCCCCTCGCCGACCGCTTTCTCGTCGATGTGACGGTGCGGCTAGAGCCGCTGCCGGTGCTCCTCACGCGCGGGGGGGCGTAGATCAAGGCCGAACTGCACCGGGCGTCCTCGCGTGTACGCCGAGAGTCTCCCACCCCTCGACCCATGCTCTCGCCTGACGCCCCGTCCGCTGCCTCGGTGCCCCTCGTCCGCTGCCTGATTGTGGACGACGAGCCACTCGGACGACGCGCCATCCGCAGCCACATCGAAGCGCACCCGCTCCTCGACGCGGTGGCCGAGGCGCGCGACGGGATGGAAGCAATGGCGGCCCTACGCGGCGGCGGCATCGACGCGGTGTTTCTGGACCTGGAGATGCCCAAGCTCACCGGATTCGAGATGCTCCGCGCGCTACCCACGCCGCCGCTCGTGGTGGTGGTGACGGCCTACTCCGACCGTGCCGTCGAGGGCTTTGACGTGGGCGTGGTAGACTACCTCGTCAAGCCTGTTGCCCGCGCGCGCTTTGCGAAGGCGGCAGCCCGCCTCCTCAGTGCCGCCGATGAGCGCACACGCTCCGACGCGTCGCCCAGCGCACCGTCGGCGCCGTCTGCGGAGGCGGGCCAGTCAGGCGCGTCTGCGCCCGGCGCGTCCACGCCTGGGGCGTCGTTCTTCGTGCCGACCGACCAGGGGGCCGAGCGTATCGACCTGGATGACCTCCGCTATGCCGAGGCCTGGGGCAACTACGTCCGCCTCCACCTGCCGGACCGCGTCGTGTTGACCAAAGGCCCGCTCTACGACGTGGCGCGCACGCTCCCCGATGCGGCGTTTGTGCGCGTGCACCGATCCTACGTGGTCGCCGTGCGGCACATCCAACGGGTGACGAGCAGTGCCGTCGTCGTGGACGGGCAGGAGATCCCAGTGAGCGAGCGCCACCGCCAGACCGTCACGGCTCGCCTCGGCCTGGTTTGACTGAACCCAGTGCCCAGGCGAAGCGATGAGCTAGGCAGTAGGGTGAACTGGTGGTGGTACGTCGTCCGGTCCCACGACCTGGAGGAGGTCATCGATGCGACCCAGGCCGCGCACGACGGAGACGACGAGCACGAGCAGAGCCACGGCAGCGAGGAGAAGGGCAATCAACAACATGGGGTAGCCAAGGGCTAGGAAGGTCGGGGAGCCGCTGTCCGGGTGCGGATTTCGGACGAGAGGTGACGGGCGGCGTTGGGTGGTTTTGAGTGCGAGTACGGTGCCGCGATGGGGCCCGATGCACCTTCCGGTCGCTGGAAGCCTTTCCTGCACGGAGAACACACATCAAAGCGCTTCCGCATGGCCGTGATGCCTCGCTGACGGCTCCACAGGGGCGGTCGAAATCGGGGCAGGTGGTTACGAGAGCCCCGCTCTCCACACGGTGCCCCGCCTACACCGCACGCACCAACGCCGCATCCGGGGCCGCCTCGCCGCGTTCCAACAGAGGCGCATCCCGCAGCGCGTCATCGCCGTCGAGGGCGTGCGCGTCATGCTCGCGGCCGTCGTGCTCGCGGCCGAAGTAAACCAGGATGTTGTGCTGCCACTGGGTGAGGGCGGGGACGAGCAAGAGGATGACGAACGTGGCGAACAGGATGCCGAAGCTGAGGCTGACAGCCATCGGGATGAGGAACTGCGCCTGCACGCTGCGCTCCAACAGGAGCGGGAGCATGCCCAGGAACGTCGTCACGGTGGTGAGCATGATCGGGCGGTACCGCAGCTTGGCCCCCGACACAATGGCCTCGCTCATCGGCAGGCCCTTGCGCCGTTGTTCGTTGACGAAATCGACCAGCACCAGCGAGTCGTTCACGATCACGCCGCTGAGGCCGATCAGACCGGCGACACTCAGCATCCCGAGGTGCAGCCCGAAGAGCAGGTGCCCGACGAGCGCGCCGATCAGCCCGAACGGGATCGCGGCCATGACGATGAGCGGCTGCACGTAGGACCCGAACGGGATCGCGAGCAGCACATAGATCACGAAGAGCGCGAGCGGGAACGACACGGCGAGCGCCTCCAGCGTCTCGGCCTGCTCCCGCTGCTCGCCTTCGACGTCGATGGTGAGGCCGGGGTACGTGTCCAGTAGCTTGGGAATGGCCTCGGCCTGCACCTGCGCGGTGACGGCGTTGCCCGAGGTGACCGCCGGGTCGAGGTCGGCGGTGACGGCGATGACGCGGCGGCCGTCGCGGCGGGTGATGGTCGTCGGCGCGGTGCTCATCGTGACGGTGGCGACGTCGTAGAGCGGGACAGCGGCGCCCTGCGGCGTGCGGATGCGGTAGGCGCTGAGGTCGCCGAGAGCATCGCGCTCGTCCTCGGGGAGGCGTACGTAGACGCGCACGTCGTCGCGGCCGCGCTGGATGCGGACGGCCTCCTCGCCGAAGTACGCCGCCCGGACTTGCCGCGCGAGGTCCTCCAGCGTCAGGCCCAGCGTGCGAGCCTGCGGCAGCAGGTCGAGCTGGAGTTCCTGCTTGCCCGCCTCCTCATCGTCAGCCACGTCGAACACGCCCGCGTAGGTGAGGAGGTCGGCCTTGAGCGCATCGGTGGCGGCGCGCACCACGGCGTCGTCGTCGGCGGTAAGCTCGAACTCCACGGGCCCGCCGAACGCGACGGCACCGGAGGCGAACGTCAGCGCCGTGGCCTCGGCCACCTCGCCTACCTCGGCGCGCCACGCCTGCTCGAACGCCGCCGCCGAGAGGTCACGCTCCTCGGCTTCGCCCAACTCGATGTTGACCTCGGCGACATGCGACTCGATGAAGCCTGCGGTGCTCACGTCGCCCTGCTGGGAGGGCTGGCGGCCGACGATGACGTGGACGTTCTGGATCAGCGGCGGGTGGTCGGCGTCGAGGTCTTGCTGCAACGCCTCGGCGGCGGCGCGGCCCGCGGCTTCGAGGCGCAGCGCGACGGCCTCCGTCTGCGCGAGCGGCGCTCCCGGCCGCAGCTCGACCTGCGCGCGGACGTTGTTGCCTTCGATCTCGGGGAAGAACGTGAACGGGATGTAGCCGCCGACCACGAACCCGACGCTAATCGTGAGCAGCGCCACCGCCGTGGCGATTACGAGGCCATAGCGCCGCACGCTGAAGCGCACGCTGCGGTCGAGCGGCCCCTCGACGAACCAGTTCAGCGCCCGCGTGAACGCGTCGCGCGCCGTGTCGATGCCCCGGGTGAGCGGGTTGGTCGACGGGCGCTCCTCGTGGGCGAGGTGGTGGGGCAGGATGAACAGCACCTCGACGAGCGAGAGCGCCAGCACCGCAATCACGATGGTCGGCAGGACGACGAGCATCTTGCCGAGCGTGCCCGGGACGAAGAGCAGCGGCATGAACGCCGTCATCGTCGTGAGTACGGCGAAGGTGACGGGCCCGGCCACGCGCGACGCGCCCCGGATCGACGCCGTCAGCGGCGACGCCCCCCGCTCGCGCTCCGCTACGATGTTCTCGCCCACCACGATGGCGTCGTCCACCACGATGCCGACGGCCAGGATGAAGCCGAAGAGCGAGATCATGCTCACGGACACGTCGAGCCAGATCATCACGGCGAAGGTGCCCATGAACGAGAGGAAGATCCCGAACGAGGTCCAGAACGCGAGGCGCGTGTTGAGGAAGAGCATCAGCGCGAGCACGACCAGCAGGAGGCCCTGGACGCCGTTCTTGAGCAGCAGGTCGAGGCGGCTCCGCAGCACCTCGGACTCGTCCTGCCAGACGCCTGCCGAGACGCCGGGCGGGAGGACCGCCTGGATATCCTCGGCGAGGTAGGCGTTCACCCGCTCCGCGATGTCGAGCGTGCGCTCGTCGCCCGTGCGCTGGACTTGGACGAACACGGCGGGCTCGTCGTTGAAGCGTGTTATGAGGCTCGCCCCCTGGAAGCCGTCCCGCACTGCGGCGACGTCGCCGAGCCGGATCTGGGTGCCGTCGGATCGGCTGAGGAGCACGATGTCCTCGAAGTCGGCCTGCGTGTAGTTCTGGCCCTTGGTGCGGATGAGGATCTCCTCGTCGGCCGTCTCCACGCTACCGCCGGGGAGGTCGAGGCTGGCCCGCCGCACCGTCGAGGCAACGTCGAGCAGCGTCAGCCCGTAGGCGCGCAGCGTCGCCTCGCTCACCTCGATGGACACCTCGTAGGGCCGCGTG
>JBCDFF010000119.1:0-10786 GCA_039178415.1 Bacteroidota bacterium | reverse complement strand
GCCACCATCGTCATCTCGGCCTCGATGTCGGCGAGCGAGCGCCCGCGCCCGACCTGCTCGCCGACGTAGCGGTTGCGGCTGTGCTTCGAGAAGCACGTCACCACGAGGTCGCCCAGCCCGGCGAGGCCCGCGAACGTGGCCGCCTCGGCTCCCATCGCCAGGCCGAGGCGCTTAATCTCGGCGAGGCCGCGCGTGACGAGGGCTGCCTTGGCGTTGTCGCCCAGCCCCACGCCGTCGCTCATCCCGGCTGCGATGGCCATGACGTTCTTGACCGAGCCCGCGATCTCGACGCCGACGAGGTCGTGGTTGCGGTAGACGCGCAGCGCATGGGCCATGAACACCTGCTGGACGGCGCGCGCCGCGTCGAGGTCGGGCATCGAGACCACGACCGTGGTGGGCTGCCCGGCGGCGACCTCCTCGGCGTGGCTCGGGCCGTAGAGCACGCCGATGTGGCCTGCGGGGTGCGCCGGCAGCACGTCGCGCAGCACGCCCGAGGTCGTCAGCAGCGTGCCGTTCTCGATGCCCTTGGCCACGGAGATGAGCGTGTGCGCGGGCGTCGCGAGGTCTCTGATGGCCTCGGCCATGCCCCGCACCGACTGCGACGGCGTGGCCACCACCCACAGCCGCGACGCGCCACACGCCTCAGCCAGGTCCGACGTCACCGCGATGCTGCTGGGCAGGAGCGCGCCGGGCAGGTAGGCCGTGTTGCGACGCTCACGGCGGATCGCAGCGGCCTGGTCCTCGCGCCGGGCGTAGAGCGTGACGGGGTGGCCCCCGTGCGCTGCCAGGCTGTAGGCGAGCGCCGTGCCCCAGCTGCCCGCACCCAGGACAGAGACGGGCGTGGCAGTGTTCGATGCGTTGGTCATGAGGCTCGACCTCGGGGTCCGGAAAACTGTAGGGGGCATGTGACGTACCTCCAATAAACGAACCCCCACCGCTGCGCTGTCATCACCTCCATGCCCGCCGACCTGACCGTCTTCGACACCCCCGACGACCTCACCGAACGCGCCGCTGCGTTCGTCGCCGCTGCGCTCCAGTCCGCCGTCGCTCGGCGGGGCCGTGCCGCACTCGTCCTCGCTGGCGGCTCGACACCCACCCCCGTCTACCGCGCGCTGGCGCGCTCCTACGCGGACGAGGCGTTCTGGGCCGACACCCACGTCTTCTTCGGCGACGAGCGCTGCGTCCCGCCGGACCACCCCCACAGCAACTTCCGCATGGCGCAGGCGTCCCTGCTCGACGCGCTGCCTGTCCCCGAACGCCAGGTCTACCGCATGGTCGGCGAGGTGCACCCGCCCGTTGCCGCGTTTGACTACGAGCAGGCCCTGAAGCACTACCACGCCTCCGCGCGCAACCCAGACGCCCCGATGTTCGACGTGGTCCTGCTCGGTATTGGCTCCGACGGGCACACCGCGTCGCTCTTCCCGGGCCAGGCAGCCCTGGACGAGGCCGAGGCGCTCTGCGTCCACACCGAATCACCGCCCGCCTCCCCCGTGGACGACCGCTTGACGCTCACTTACCCCGGCCTGCACAACGCCGATACGATCCTCTTCCTTGTGGCGGGCGCTGGCAAGCGCGACGCCCTCCATGCGGCCCTCCGCGCGGAACCGCTGCCCGGCCACGATGCGCCCGTCCCCGCTGGCAACGTCCTCGCGCGAGGCAGGGTGCGCTGGTTCGTTGACCGCGCTGCCTACGGCGACGGGTAACGTCAGCGCACCCGCGTGACCGTCACGGCACGCTCCGGTTGGCCCGCTACCGTCACGCGCACGAGGTACACCCCCGTCGCCAGCCCGTCCGTCGCCACCGGCAGCCGGTGCGTTCCGGCTCCGAGCCTCCGGCCTGGCACCTCCCCCACGACGCGGCCGAGCACATCGTAGATGGTGGCGCGCACTCCCGTTGCCTCGGCCAGCGCCACCTCCACGGTCAGCGCCTCGGCGAACGGATTTGGGTAAGCCGCCACCGCGAATGCCTCCGTGGGCAGCGCCTCGTCCTCCATGTCGATGCTCACGAGCGGCGCGCTGGTGAAGACGCCGCGGTCGGTCGCGGCCACCAGCACCGTCTCGCCATCGAGGAGGTCGTCGGTGGCGAGGAGATCATAGACGGTGCGGTCTTCGAGACCGATGCCGACTGGTTGCCAAGTTTCAGCGCCAGCGTCCCAGCGGAAGACGCCGCGCTCGGTGCCTGCGAACGTGCCTGCGGTGGGATGCGAGTGCAGGCTGTATACCCAGGTGCCGGACAAGCCCTGGTTAGACCAGGCAGTCCCCTCCAATGCATAGACACCGTCACGGGTGGCGGCGAGAATAGTGCCCGTGACATCCGTGGTGAAGGCAAAGACGTCGATGCGCTCATCAAGAATGGGCAGGCCGTCGGCGAGGGCTTGCCACGTCCGGCCGTCGTCGGCGGAGACAAGGGCACCTGGGCACTCCGGGAAGGACGCCCAGCGTTGCTCGGCCCAGACGCATCCCGCATAGAGTACACCAGGCGTTGCCTCGTGCAGCCGCGCTACCTGGGCGACTGGGGTCACCTCACTCGGCTCCTCGTCAGGCCCCTCATACCGAAACAAACCAGGTTCTTCGAAGGCACGCCCACGGGTGTTGATAGGAAGCACCGGCTGCGGTACGGCCATCACAAACGCTCCTGATGCTGTTCGGCGGACATCGCCTACAACCCCCACTAATGAACGGCTTGTGGACGGGATCGCTTGGCCATCTCTGTCGAACGACCGATACCCATAGTCGAATAACTCGTAGGTGTCTCGTGGAAACGCGTAGACTTCGCCTTCGTCAGCATAGAGCCCCCCAACGGCAGTGTAGTTCGCCCCAACGTAGGCCCAGCCTTGTTGAACGCTCTGAGGCTCGTTTGTCGCGTCATTCAGACGGAAGAGCCCGCCCACAGCGCCCGCATAGACGGCCCCGTCAAAGTCGACAACGCTGGTGGCTCGTCCGGCAGGACCGGTCAGCCGATCAATGTTTAGGTCGCTGTTAACCCGATACGCCCCCGAGCCGTTTGCACCGGTGAACATGGTCCCGGACGCGTATCGAAACGAGCGAGTCGAAACCAGCACGGTCCCCGATGGGAGTTCGAGAGGGTTGTAGACGGCCCCTCGTTCTTGGAGCCCAAGGGCCTCAAGCACACCGCGCCCCTCGTCTAACCTGGCTAGTTGGTTGGCTAGCCCGACGAGTACGGTCCCATCGTCTCGACGGGTCAGACCGTAGATGAAGCCGTCCACAACGGACTCGCAGGTTCTTCCGCCATCATTTGTGCGTAGCACATTCCCTGCGAACCACCGATTAAATCCATCGCTGAAAACTGGAAGCGTGGCGGTGTAGCCTCGTTCGCCGCCTCGATCCAGTGCGGTGAGCGGGCCACAGCTGGTTTCGTTCCAGGTATCACCGGCATCGGCCGACCAGTAGATCACCGACGTTTCCCGACCAATCGACCACTGTCGATAGAGGAGTCCCGACTCGATCAGCTTGAGCAGCGATGTCTCAGGGAAAGGTGCGCCTGAGAAGAGCGTGGGCACGTCGTGGGTTGTGGATGCCCATGTCTGCCCTGCGTCGAACGAACGATAGATCCGATCTGGCTCGCTTCGCACGGTCGCGAAGACCGAGTCTCCCCGCACCGCCAGGTAGTCCACTGACACACCTGGCGAGCGGACCTCCCAGGCCGCACCCAGCCATGCCCCCGTGACCACTTGGCCGTCCGAGAGCCCCCAGAGGCGCGCGCCTTCCGCATGCAACTCGGACAGTCCGGATGGCGCAGTGGCCACCTGTTGCCACGACAACCCGTCGTCGCCCGAACGGTAGAGCAGGCTGTCGCTGACACCGAGCACGCTGCCATCTACGTAGAGGTGAAACTGGTTGATCGGTGCGGTCGGCCCGGCGGTGTATTGCCACGCGAAGTTCTGCGCCAGGGTATACGGCGAGAGCAGGAGCGGCAGGAGCGCGAGGATGAAGCGGAGAGGCATAGCCGTCGGTGGCACGTGCAGGAGTCACCTACAGCATACACGTCAGGCACGCCCAGGCCAAACGCTATCCAGCTAGTCCTCGCCCACATACATCGACCGGAGCGCGCGGATCGCGGTGGGCTCGCCGAGGAGCGTCACGCGGTCGCTCTCCTGCAGCACGGTGCGCCCCTGCGGGACCACCATCGTCTCGCCGCGGCGGATGACGGCGACGAGGCAGTCGGGCGGCCACTGCACGTCCATCAGCTTGCGGTCGATGAGCGACTCGGTGGCGTCGTCGTCGCGGAGGCGCAGCGTGAGGAAGCGGGCGTCGCGGAGAAGCAGGTCCGTGAGCGCCTGC
Organism: Bacteroidota bacterium; assembly: GCA_039178415.1. Lineage (GTDB taxonomy): Bacteria > Bacteroidota > Rhodothermia > Rhodothermales > Rubricoccaceae > JBCBEX01. Next base: position 6,485 of record JBCDFF010000119.1, on the reverse strand, counting down.
GCGTCGGGTGCGGCCTGCCAGGCGTCCATGAAGCCCGGATCGTCCAGCCGCGAGGCGATCTGCGCGAGCATGCGGAGGTGCTGCCCGGGGTCCCCCTCGGGACTGACGAGCAGGAAGACGGCGTGCACGAGGGGGTCGTCGTCGTCTGCTGGCAGCGCCGCGTGCGCGGTGCCGAGCGAGTCGGTGACTTCCACCTCTAGTCCCTGCCGTGACCGCGCGAGAACGAGTTCCGGCTCGCTGATTTCCAGCAGGCGAAGGTGCGGCAGGGCAGCCCCGCGAATCGTCGGCGTCGCGCCCAGCCGAGTGCCGTCGAGGAAGCCCTGCTCCAGCGCGTCGAGCGGGACCGGGACGCGCTCGGCCAGCAGCCGCGCCCCATCCCGGAGCACGTCTTCGTAGGAGGCTGTGGGGGCCACGTCGAGAACGCGCGCGCGCAGGACGACCTCGTCGAACGGGTCCTCGTCGCGGAGGCCTTTCTCCTTCAGGATGCCGCGGAATTCGCGGTCGAGGCCTTCGTAGCGCCGCTCGCCGAGGCGGGCGAACCAGTGGTAGATCGCGCCGTCGCGGACGACGTGGTCGCGGGCGTACCACACGTACCACCCGATGCAGAACGCGATGATGCCGATCGTGAAGAGCACGGCCATCCAGCCCATGTAGGCGATGAGCACAAACGAGATCACGATGCCCGCGAGCTGCATCCACGGGTAGAGTGGGCTCCGGTAGCCGGGGTCGTACGACCGGATGCGGCTCTCGCGCATCACGATCACGGCCAGGTTGATGAGTGCGAAGATGGCCAGTTGGAACGCGCTTGCGAGCTTGGCGATGCCCTCCTCGTCGAAGGCGAGGATGAAGACGACCATCACAGCCCCTGTGAGCAGGATGGCGCGCGTCGGCGTCTGGAAGCGGCCCAGGTTGGCGAGCGAGGTCGGGACGAGGCGGTCGCGCGCCATCGCGAGCGGGTAGCGCGACGCCGCGAGCACGCCTGCGTTGCCCGTCGAGGCGAACGCCGCCAGCGCGGCCACGACGATCAGGACGACCCCCGCCCCGCTCGGCAGCCAGTCGAAGAACGCTGCCGCCGCCGTCGCCACCGGCGTGAGGTCGGAGCGCAACTCGTCAGGGTCGAGGACTTCTACGAGGATGAACACGCCCGCAACGTAGACGAACGACGTCGAGGCGAGCGCGAGGATCATCCCCAGCGGGATGTTGCGGTCGGGGTTTTTTATTTCTTCCGCGACGCTCGCCACCTTCGTCAGCCCGGCGTACGACACGAAGACGAAGCCGATCGTCGAGAGCAGCCCCGCGACACCGAATGGCATGAACGGCGTCAGCTGCTCGCGGGTGCGCTCCGGCGGCTGGTCGACGAACACCTCAACGAGCCCCTGCGCGATGAAGAAGGCCAGCACGCCCATGAGAATCACCACCAGCACCCGCTGCAGCCCGCTCGACTCCTTCGCCCCAACCACGTTGATCGCCACAAACACCGCCGTGAGCGCAATCGCGACCGTCTTGACGGGCACCTCGACGTAGAGCGACGCATAGGCCCCGATGCCGACGAGCGCGAACGCAGTTTTGAGCGTGAGCGCGAAAAAGGTCCCTAGCCCGCCGATCGTGCCGATCATGGGCCCGAGCGCGCGGTCGAGGAAGTAATAGGCTCCGCCCGCCCGGGGGAGCGCCGTGCTCAGCTCGGCCTGGCTGAACATCGCGGGGAGGATGAGCACGCCCGCGAAGAGGTAGGCGAGCATCACCGAGGGCCCCGTCTTGGCGGCGGCGAGGCCCGGCAGCAGGAAGAAGCCGCTGCTGAACATCGCGCCGGTGCAGATGGCGTAGACGTCGAAAAGGCCGAGTTCTTTGCGGAGCTTGGCTCCGGGCGCGGCACCTGCCATGTGAAAGAGACATGCGTGGTGAGGGGGCAGGGAGGATACGAAGCGCGCGACGCCGGAACGCGGGGCGGCCCTGGAGCGCCACTTGGAGCGCCGTCCTGCGAAGAATGAGGCGGACTGTAACCTTGCCGCCGCCCCGCCCGTCACGGGCCTCGCAGGCCCGGAGTCTATCCGTGCCATCCCACGAGCCTCCACCTTCTTTCGCTCATGCGACCTTTCCGTCATTTTGCGCTGCCGCTGCTCCTGGTGGCCGCGCCGCTCGCCTTCACGGCGTGCACCTCGCCCACGGCCGAGCAGGCTGGGGCCTTCGCCCTCACCACGCGCACCGCCCTCGATCTGCTGCCTGCCGACGCTGAAGTCGTGGGCCTGATCAACGTGGCCGAAGCCCGGGCGTCCGATGCCCTGGCGTCGCTCACGGATGCGGGCATGGGTCTCGACTCCATGACGGGCGAGGGCGCGGCCCGAGTCGACGACTTCATGGCACGCACCGGCTTCGATCTCGAAGAGGACCTCGAGCGCGTCTACGTCGCCGCCAACCCCGAGGCTGGCTCGTTTGTCATGCTAATGTATGCCGACGTCGACCGCGCCCGCATGGACGCCTACCTGCAAGAGCAGACCGATGTGGACACCGAACGTACCCTCTACCGCGAGACGCCGATCTACGTCTCCTCCGACGCCGAAGGCGAGGCGTTTAGCTTTGCCCTTCCCAACGATGAGATGATGATCGGGGGCTCCGACGCGACCGTGCGCGCGGTCCTAGACCGCATGGCCGACGGCGGCGCGGGCCTCCGCTCCGACGCGACGATGATGGGCCTGCTCGACCACGCCGCCCATCCCGACGACGCGTGGTTTGCCGTGCGTTCGATGGACGAGTTTAGGAGCGCCGGCGAGTCGAGCGACGCCATCCTGGGCGCAGGTGAGTTCATGCAGCGCCTGGTCGTCTCGGCAGGCTTTGGCGCGGACGGCCTCGACGTGTCGTTCTTCGGCCAGACCACCGACGCCGTGGCCCCCAGCGATGTGGCAGACATCGTCCGTGGCGCCATCTCTGGCATGCGGATGACGGCGAAGGACAACCCCGAACTCACGCGAGCCCTCGACCGCATGCGTGTGAGCGAGGCCCGCGATGCCGTGCGCGTGGACGCGTTCGTGAGCGAGGCGCTCCTGGCCGAGATGCGCGACCGGTAGGAGCCGGCCGTCGGCCACGGAGCCATACCCAGAGGGCGGCGTTGTCGAGTGGACTCGGCGCGCCGCCCTCGTGCTTTGGTCACGGTCTACGCCGGGACACCAGGCCTGCTGCACCGGGCCCGCGCCGCCGTGCACGGCCCCCCGCCCCGAGGTGGTAGCTTGACGCCTGCTGTCCCGTTTCCCTCCTCCCCCGACCGCTGATGTCGCCCTTGCCTCTCCCCACTGCCCTCGACGCGGGTGGAGACGTCGCTACGTTGCCCCTCTCGCAACTGCCAGCCCTCCCGCGCCCAAGCCGCGTCGTCCTCACGGCACCCGACTACTTCGAGGTCGCCTACGTCATCAACCCCCACATGGCGGGCAACCTTGGCACGGTGGACCGCGCACGGGCCCGCGCGCAGTGGGACGCCCTGCGCACCGCCTACGCCGAACTCGGCCTCGACGTGCACACGCTCGACGGGCAGCCAGGCCTCCCAGACATGGTATTCTGCGCCAACCAGGTCCTCCCCTACCAACGCCCCGACGGCACGCGCGGCGCGATCCTGAGCCGCATGCACGCCGAGCAACGCAAGCCCGAAGTCAAGCACTACGCCGACTTCTTCCGCGACCGCGGCTACGAGGTCCACGCGCTCGACCCGGACCTTCCCGGCGACTTTGAAGGCATGGGCGACGCGCTCTGGCACCCCGGCCGCTTTCTCCTCTGGGGCGGCTACGGCTACCGCACCGACCGCACTGTCTACGAACGCTTTGCCGCCAAGCTGGGCTTCCCCGTGATCCCGCTGCGCCTGGTCGACCCCGACTTCTACCACCTCGACACCTGCCTCTGCCCCCTCGACGAGCACACCGCACTCTACTACCCCGGTGCGTTCGACGACGAAGGCCGCGCGCTCATCGCCGCCCACTTCGAGCGCGCGCTCGCGGTCCCCGAAGCCGAAGCCCGGGACCTCTTCGCGTGCAACGCGCATAGCCCCAACAGCCACCATGTCCTGATCCAGCGCGGCTGTACCGAGACCGTCCGGATGCTCCGCGCGCATGGCTACACGCCCGTCGAACTCGACACGAGCGAGTTCCTCAAAGCCGGCGGCTCCGTGTTCTGCATGAAGAACGTGTTTTGGTGAGTGCGGCGGTGTCGCGGTGAGGCCGTGCAGCGGTGTCCTCCGTATCCCGCTCATCTAAGTTCTCCGTATCGTTTCAACGCACGGTGTAAGGCCTTCGCACTATGCGCAGTCACTCTGCGAAGCCACTGCTCCACCGCAATACCGCCTCACCGCAACACACTCTCCCCATGACCCCCACGCACTCCGACGTTCTCATCATTGGCGCGGGAGTGGGCGGCGGCGCGCTCGCCTACGCCCTCGCCCCGACCGGCAAATCGATCCGCGTGCTCAACCGACTGGGCTCGCTGCCGCGTGAGCGCGAGAACTGGGACCCGGTCAAGCTCTTCGTCGAGGGGCGCTACAAGTCGGAGGAGCAGTGGGTCGACGGGCACACGGGTGAGGACTTCCGCCCGGGGATGTTCTACTGGCTCGGCGGCAACACAAAGGTCTACGGCTCGGCGCTCCTACGGCTGCGCCCGGAGGACTTCACGGCGATGCAGCACGAGGACGGCCTCTCGCCCGCGTGGCCGCTCTCCTACGACGACTACGCGCCGTACTACGACCAGGCCGAGGCGATCTACCACGTCCACGGCAACCGCGGCTCGGACCCGTTCGAGCCGCCCGCGAGCGGCCCGTATCCGCACCCCGCCATCGCCCACGACCCCCGCATCGGCGAGGTCGCCGAAGGGCTTCGGGCGGCGGGGCTGCAACCGCTCGACCTCCCGATGGGCGTCAAGTTCAGCGAGGCCAACCCCGGCGGCGGCGACTTCGTGCTCCGCGAGGTCTTCGGCGCGATGGGCCGCGCGGCGTTCGACGGCTACCCAGACCTGCTGCACCTCAAGATGGACGCCGAGACCGCGACCGTCATCCCCGCGGCCGCGCACGCCAACGTGGACCTCGTCACCGACGTGCTCGCGACCAAGGTGCACACCAACGCCCGAGGCACCGAGGTCACCGGCATCGACGTGACCGTGGACGGCGAGACGGTGCGCTACACCGCCGATGTCTACGTCCTGGCCGCTGGGGCCATCCAGACGCCCGCCCTGCTCTTCCGCTCCGCCAGCGACGCCCACCCGAACGGCCTCGCCAACAGCTCCGGCCGCGTCGGGCGGCACTTCATGCGGCACGTCACCTCGAAGTTCTACACCGTCGCCAGCCAGACGCCCAACCCGACGCGCTTCCAGAAGACGCTCGCCATCAACGACTTCTACTTCGGCGCGCAGGACGGCTCCGACTTCGACGCGATCCCGCTCGGCCACGTCCACCTCATGGGCAAGCACGCCGGCTGGCAGATCAAGCAGGACCTCCCCGACGGGGCCTACGCCGACGAGGAGTACGACCGCATCGCCGCGCACTCCGTCGATTGGTGGGTGCAGGGCGAGGACCTGCCGCTCTACGAAAACCGCGTCGACCTCGCCGACGACGGCCGCGTCCGGCTGCACTACACCTGGACGAACCGCGGCGCGCACGCCAAGCTGATGGACCTCCTCGAAGCGGCGCTGCGCCAGCAGGGCTTCGACGAGTTCTACCGCGTCCCGATGCCGCTCGGCGTCGTTAACCACCAGTGCGGGACCTGTCGCATGAGCGCCGCCCCCGCCGACGGCGTCGTGGACCCGTTCGGGCGGACGCACGACATCGCCAATCTCTTCATCGCCGACGCGAGCTTCTTCCCGTCATCCGGCGCGACCAATCCGACGCTCACCATCGCCGCGCACGCACTCCGCATTGGCGACTATCTCGCGAACGAGGTGCTGTAGCAGGCTGTCGGCTGGCGAGGCTAGCCTCCGAGGCTGGGCGCGGTCGGTCCCACGACAAGGCCATCGCCGTCAGCGACGAGGTAGTGGCCCGGCGTGAACGTGACGCCCGCGAAGGTGACCGGTACGCTCGTCTGCCCCTCGCCGCGCTTGATGGTCTTGCGCGGGTGCGTCCCGAGCGCCTTGAGGCCGACGGCCACCTCGGCGATCTCGTGACGGTCGCGGATCGAGCCGTAGATCACGAGGCCCGCCCAGCCGTTGTCGCGGGCCAGCGCGGCCACGTTGCCGCCGCAGAGCGCGCAGCGCCGCGAGCCGCCGCCGTCCACCACCAGCACGCGGCCCTCCCCCGGCTGCGCCAGGGTCTGCTTGACGAGCAGGTTGTCTTCGAACACCTTGACCGTCTCGATGACGCCGTGGAAGGCGAGGTGCCCCCCGAAGTCGCCGAAGAGCGGGGCGGCCGCGACCCAGTCAGGGTGAGCATCAAGAACATCGGCGGTGTAGATCGGCGCGGGTGTGGCAGCGGACATGGCGGCGGACGGCACGTGGGACGTAGGCGTGGAGGCAGAGAATACGGG
>JBCDFF010000118.1:0-10793 GCA_039178415.1 Bacteroidota bacterium | reverse complement strand
GGCAAACGGCACGCCCGTGGTCGCGTCCGACCTCGGCGGGACCAGGTCGATGGTGGAAGAAGGAGTCGTCGGGACGCGGTTTGCGCCGGGGGACCCGGTGGCGCTGGCGGCGGCCGTGCGGCGCCTCGCCAACGACCCCCCGCAGCTCCACGCGTTGCGCGCTACCGCCCGAGCGCAGTTCGAGTCAGCCTACACCGCCGAGGCCAACTACCAGCGCCTGATGGAGATCTACGACGCGGCCCTCGCCGCTCGCCTTGCTACTACCTGATGCGAGCGCTTCGTTCCCTATTGATCTTCAGCGCGGCACTCATGCTGAGCGGTGCGGCTGGCTGCGCCGAACCCACCGCAGCGGCCGGAGCCGACACGGAGATGGCCGAGCCCGCAGCGGATCACGCACCGGTGGCGGAACCCGTGCTGTTGGGGGACCGCGCCGAGTCGGCGGCATGCCCCCCCGGACAGGTGCGCGACGCTGCCGAGCGCTGCCGAGCCGCCGAGCGTGTCTACGCTCCCAACGGGCGCGTTTTCTGGGTCGACCAGCGCCATCCGAACGCAAGCGATGCCAACCCGGGTACGCGTGACGCCCCGTGGCGCAGCATCGGCCGCGCGACCGGGCGCGGTGTTGTGGAGCCCGGCGATGCCGTGCTGATCCGTTCGGGCGTGTACCGTGAGTTCGTGCGTCCGCAGGTCGGTGGCACGAGCGAGTCCGCACGGGTCACCTACGCCGCCTATCCGGGCGACGAGGTCGTGGTGTCTGGCACGGTGGAGGCGAACGGCGGGTGGTTCCAGCAGGGCGAGACCTGGACGCTGCCGTGGACGTACGGCTCGATGGAGCGCTACGGCGACGACCCCGTCTTCCGCCGCGAGATGCTCATCGCCGACGGTACCGTCCTGCGACCGGTCGCCGACCGCGCCGCGCTCGCGCCGGGCACCTTCTGGATCGAGGGCTCCTCGGCGGAGCCACGAGCGGTCTGGGCACGCTTTCCCGGCGATCGGGCCCCGTCGTCGTTCCGCAGCATCGAGGTGGCCGTCGAGCCGCACCTGTTTGCGCCGCTGGGCCGCAACTACTACGCAGAATGTGGCGATGCCGATATGCCCGGCTGGATTCGCCTCGCCGGGTTCACCTTCCGCCACGCCACCAACCACGCGCAGTGGGGCGTCCTCTGCGCCGGGAGCATAGGCGGTCTCGTCGAGGACGTGACGGTCGCGTGGACCAACGGCAGCGGTATCGACCCAGGAGGAAGACAGCACGTCTTCCGCCGCGTCCGCGCGCTCGACAACGGGCAGATCGGCTGGTCGGGTAGCTGCGTCGACTGCCTGTTCGAGGACTGCGAGGCGTCGCGCAACAACTGGAAGGGCTACGACCCGTTCTGGGAGGCCGGGGGTGGCAAGTGGAGCCTCACCGAGCGCAGCACGTTCCGCCGCTTCCGCGCGCTCGACAACGAGGGCCCCGGCCTCTGGCTCGACATTGAGAACTACGACAACGTGATCGAGGGCACCTACGCTGAGGGCAACAGCATCGCGGGGATCATGCTCGAACACGAGACGCGGCGCACGCTCGTCCAGCACAACGTGGCCGTCGGGACACGGTGGAACGCGTGGAGCGGCGCGGGCCTGCTCTCGCAGGCGGCGAGCGAGAACGTGATCGTCCACAACACCTTCGCCGGCAACGAAGGCCACGGCCTCTGGCTGCGCCTCGATCCCGACCGCCGCGCGCCGGACGGACGCAACGTAGTCGCAAGCAACGTGATTGTCGGCAACGGCACCAACGCGGCCGAGGCGTACGACGTGCAGGTCCGCGGCGAGACGCAGGCCGAGGCCCGCTCGACGCGCTTCATCGCGAACGTCTACAGCGCGCACGGCCCGATCCAACCCGGACGCGAGGTGCAGTCGTTCTTCTTCATGCCGACCGGCTCCGCCGACTGGGGCGGCGACTACCGAGGCAGCGACCTCGCCACCTGGCAGCGCTACACCGGCTCGGACGCAGAGGCGAAGCTGGTGCAGGTACCCGATGACCTCCAGCCCGTCGCTCAACGATGGGCGGATCTCCCCGCGCGCCTCGGCACCGACCTCGCCCGATCGCTCCCGCCTGGCACGTCTACGAGCACACGGGTTCGCCCGTACCCGCACGCAGGCGCAAACCCCGCTGTTGTCCGATCCGAGTGACTGGCGACTAGCGACTGGCGAATAGGGGGCGAGGCGACGAATTCGCCTGGCACGGCCACGAAGGCCGCTTTTGCTTCTTCGACCCACGACCCACGACCCACCGTGAAATCCCTCGTCCAAGCCGCGATCCGCGGGGCCCACGCCGTCTTCGCCGACCGGGGGCTGCCGAACCGCCTCGCGCTGTATTTCCACAGCCTCGAACCGCACGAGTACGACGCCTTCGAGCGGGCTATCGACTGGGCAAAGGGGGAGGGGTATCGCTTCGTGGATGGCCCGACGGCGTTCCTCGCAGCGCCTGACGGCGAGCGCGTCGCGTGGGTGTCGTTCGACGACAACTACCGCGCGTGGCACCAAGCGCTGCCGCTGCTCCAGCGTCTGGAGGTCACGGCGACGTTCTACACCAACACCGGCGTCTTTCGCGACCGCGCCACGGCTTCCGACCTCGATGCCTACTTCGACCGCATCGTCCACCACGGTGACCGCACGAGCCTCACTACCGACGAACTGCGCGAGATCGCGGCAGCGGGGCATGTCATCGGCGCGCATACGCACACCCACCGGTGCCTCGCCGACTTACCGTATGAGGAAGCCGTCGCCGAGATTGACCGCAGCCTGCACGAGCTTGAAGCGCTGCTCGAAGCCCCTGTCGAGCACTTCTCGTACCCCTTCGGGATGCGGCGACACTTCACCGAGGAGCTTCGCCGTTATTGCAAAGCAAACTTTACAACAGTGGCCAACGCCATCCCCGCGATGCTACACGCCCCGCAGCGCGCCGATGCCCTCCAGCGGGCCGGGTGGCACTTCGACCGGTCCCACGCCCAGAACGTCAGCGCCCTCCGCATCGACGGCCAGCGCTTCGAGGCGCTTACGGGTCGGAGCGCCGTGGGGTAGGGGAACGAGTTGCCAGCTTGTACCTTGCGGTGGAATACTCTTCTGCTAACTGGTGCCGTCATGCGTTTCCTCTCCCGATTAGTCCTCGCGTTCCTCTGTATGACGGCGTCGGTACATGGCCAGACGTTGCTTTACGAGGTAACCCTCCCTGAAGTACTGGAAGGAGCGGCTCTCGAAGATGGGCTGGCGTCCGTAGGTGACATCAATGGCGATGGGCATCCCGACTTCTCGATCATTCAGGACCGCGTTCATGTCCTGCTTTTCAGCGGCGTGGATGGATCGCTGCTCTTAGCTATTTCGCCAGAAGACGTGGGTCTCATCGAAGAGGCGATGAGCATGGGCGACACGACAGGGGACGGCGTACCAGACATCGCGCTGCGAAAAGGGGCTAACGTTATAGGGATTGATGGGGCTTCGGGGACTGAACTCTACAGAGTGCCAGCAGGATCACCTCCCAACGCAGGATCGATCTATGTCGGTACGGAATCGACTATGGCAGGAATTGGCGATGCGAATGGCGATAGAATTCCTGACATCGCCGTGAGCCAGCAAGGCGCGGTATTGCTCTTAAGTGGAGACGACGGGAGCGTGCTGCCAGAGGTTGAGACTGACGTTGAAGTTGGGCTACTTGCCGCAGTTTCTGATGTGGATCAGCGCGGAGTCTTGGATCTCTTCACCTTGGCTCCGTTTGATAGCTTTCCCACATTCAGATTCTATACGACGAGTACAGAAGTTGGTGATACTCTCGTGACGATGGACGCCACATGGTCTTGGACAGCAGAGCCTTATATCGTCGCAAGTATAGGAGATCTCGACGCAGACAGCGTTAAGGAAGTCGCAATCGGTACCGTTGAAAAGTTCGCAAGCTTCGGTATTGTACAAGTGTTTGACGGAGCTACAGGAGAGCAATTGTGGTTCTCGACTGCTGATGAGGCTGATCCGGGAAACCGTGAGTCTTTTCTATTCGGGAGTACCGTTGATGGAGACTACGATCTTGGAGGTGACGCTCAAGTTGATGTGGTCGTTGGTGCTGCAGACCGCTTTGCTTTTGGCGAGCCAGCGTATCAAGGGCGCGTTTTTGCTCTGAACGGTGGAGACGGAACGGTGCTCTACAGCCTCACATCCCCACATCCGCAGGAGGAGGGCTTCTTCGGACAACAGGTACTGTCTCCAGGCGACGTGAACGGAGACGGTGCAGCAGATATCGTTGTGTTGGCACGCGGCGAGGTGCGCGAGGACGGAGGCACCGGTCGCATTTATGCCTTCAGCGGAGCCTCCGAGGTTGCCAACGAGCCGAAGGACCGGCCTTCTGCAACCCTTTCGGCCTCGGTCTATCCGAACCCGGCTACGTCATCGACTACGCTCACATTCACCCTACACGGCACAACGCCGGTCCGCGCCGACCTCGTCGATGCACTCGGGCGGGTGCGGTGGCGGAACCGCGTTGGGACGCAGGGAGCGGGATCGCACCGTCTGAGCGTGCCGACGGAGCGGTTGCCCATTGGCGTATACGTGCTGCGGCTTCAGACGGAGGACGAACAGGTCGTGCGTCGGGTGACGGTGGCGCGGTAGGGAACCGCCCCCGGCGCGGCGCTTAATTCGGCAGCGTCCTCCACTGCACTTGCGGCTCCGCCATGCGCGTCCTCTGGGCGACCCTCGTCGTCGTTGTCCTCGACCAACTCACCAAGGCGTGGGTCGTGGCTATGATGGAGATCGGCGACACGATCCCCGTGATTGGGCAGTGGTTCAGGCTGTCGTACTTCCAAAATCCCGGCTTTGCGTTCGGGTGGACGCTCGGCTCGAAGCTGCTGCTCAGCATCGTGTCGGTGCTCGCCACAGCGATGGTGGCGGTCTACCTGGTCTGGCTGCGCGAGGCCTCGCGGACCTACCGCCTCGCGCTCGCGCTCATCCTCGGCGGGGCGATCGGCAACCTCATCGACCGCGTCTTTGCGGGCGTCGTCTACGGCTACGCGCCGCTCGGCTACGGCAACGTGATCGACTTCCTGCACCTCGACGTCTACCACGGCTTTGTTGACCTCCCGTGGCGCACCTACCCGACGTTCGTGGCGCTGTTTCCCGTCTCCAACATCGCCGACGTGGCGATCATCGTGGGGTTGGTGCTGGTCCTCGCCGCGCACATCGCGTTGGGGCGACAGGAGCGGGCCGAGCAGCGGGCGGCCTCAGTCGCGGAGGCCTCCCTCGCTGGCGCAGGGCGGGATGCGGCGGACCTCGCCGGTGCGCCGGAGCACCCAGAAGCCTCGGCCTAGCGACGGCGTTTCGTCCCGGCCGCTGTCGGCCACATAGCGGATGCGGATGTCAAGGTAGGGTTCAGGCGGCGCGCAGCCGTCGGTGGCACCGTCGCGGGGCGTGACCTCGGCACCGAGGTCGCCGAGCAGCGCGGCTAGCAGGGCCGGGTCGCCGAGGCTGGGGGGGAGGTACGAGTCGCCGCCGAGCCGAACGTAGGCGTCGTCGAGCCCGAGGCGCTCGCGCGTGGCCTCGGCCGCATCGCGGGAGAAGAACGGCCCATGCACGACGGCGAAGTAGCCCGGCGTCAGCAGTGCGTAGAGGTCGGTTCGGAGGACCCACCCACCGGTCTGGAGCGCATAGTCCTGGGCCGTACGTTTGGACTGGAAGCTCCCCGCCATCACGAAGTACGGGCCGGGTGGGGGCTGCGTGGGCTCCGTGGCCACGGTGTCGGGGAGCAGCGTAGGCTCCTGAGCAAGGGCGGACGGAGCCAGCAGGGCTAGGACGGCGGCGAGCAGGAGAAGGCGCATGGCGGGTAGGATGAGTGCGCCAGTAAGCTACTCTAGGCACCACGCGGTCGTTGCCCTGGTCGGGTGTTGCGCCCTCGGACGGGACTACCCCAGGGCCTCGGGCTCCACCTGCGTGTCGCCGTCCTCGGCCTGGAAGCCAGCCTGGGCAAAAGCATCGGTGCTTGCCGCCTCGGTGGGGGCGGTTTCGGCCGCCTCCGCGAGCATGCGGCGGATGTCGGGAAGTGCTGCCTCGGCAGCCTGCTCGCCGAGGGCGATCAACTCGTCGGCTCGCGTGAAGCCGAAAAGCAGCGTCACGTCCTGCGGGAGGGCGGGGCGGAGGAGCACCTCCGGCTGGGCCTCGGCGAGCCGGTACGCCGTGAGCGCCGAGATCGAGAGAAAAATCGTGTGCCAGATGTCGCGCGCCACCGGGGGAAACATGGGCGGCATCAGCTGCGGCTCGACGACGGGGGCATCCGGGCGGTTCTGGTCGAAGCTCGGCAGCACGTCCACCGCGATGAGCCGCTTCGCGCCCATACGACGTGCCACGTCCGCCGGTACGTTGTTGAGTACGCCCCCGTCCACCAGCCGCTTCTGGCCGACCTGCACGGCCTGGTAGATGCCCGGAATCGACATCGTCGCGCGCATGGCCTGGATGACCGAGCCGGCGTCGAGGATGACCTCCCGGCCGCTGCGGAGGTCCGTCGCGGTGAGCGCGAGGGGGCACGCGAGTTCGCCAAACGTTCGGTCTACCCCGAACCACCTCGCGAAATACTCCTGCAAGCGGTTGCCCGAGAACAGGCCAGCGAGGCTCGGGAGCCAGTCGGCGAGCTGGATCAGCCGCGACCGGCGCGAGAGGTCAATCAGCTCTGCTTCGATGGCGCGGGCGGGCACGCCCGCGGCGTAGGCGGTGCCCACGAGGCCGCCCATGCTCGTCCCCGCGATAAACGAGATGGGGATCCCTTCGCGGTCGAGCACCTTGAGGACGCCCGCGTGGGCGAGGCCGCGTGCCCCACCGCCGCCGAGCACGAGGCCGATTTGCGCAGGATGAGACGGATCGATCATAGCTCTGGAACGTCGGGGGAGGGTCAGTATCGAAAGCGGGGCAGCGTACTTGACGCACGCTCGGTAGTTCGGTGAACAGTGTTAATTCATGGGCCGAGCCGCCGCATTGCCGGCGACGCCGAACACGGGCGCGATGGGCAGGTAGGGTACGACGTGCAGGCGGGACCACCAAGACCAACCGCACCGCCTACATCGCCCGCGGCGTCTGTCGTCTCGCGGGCGCACCGTCGTTCGAGCACGCCGTCCAACGAGCGGGCTACTCCGCCACCAACACGAGTCCGATTCCCGCATGCGACGCACTGTTCTGCTCCTAGCCACGGCGACGCTATGGGTCGCGTCGGCAGCCAGCACAGAAGTTCACGCTCAAGGCAACGTTGGGGTCGGCGTGCAGATCGGCGACATCACCGGGCTCACGCTCAAGTTGGGACCGACGGGGCGTGCCTACGACTTCGCTGCAGCCTGGGACTTTAGCGCGGAGTCGGTTGTGGTGCAGGGCCACCTGTTGCTAGACCATCCAGTGCTGACCGTGGCGGGCACGAGCCCCGTGCGCTGGTTCTACGGCCCAGGAGGCGTCATCGGCCTCAACGCGGGCGACAATGACGACGTAGCCGTCGGGCTGAGCTTCAACGTGGGCCTGTCTTACTTCTTCGCTCCAGCCTTCGAAGGCTTCGCACAGACAACCCCGCGTCTGTTGCTCCTCCCCGCTTCCGAATTCGACCTCGGTCTCGCGATCGGGCTTCGGTTTTACCCGTAGCGCCCCGCCGGCAACGCGCACGGGGAGGCGAGACGCCGCATCGGGTCGCCCTGGCACGATGCCTGCGTAGCTTATCGTTCTGCGTGTGCCAGCGCACCCACGCCCTCACAGTCATCCTCATGCTCTACCATCGCGTCCTCGTCACCGGAGCCAACGGTCTTGTCGGCCAGGCTGTGGTGCGTCGGTTCGCGGCGGTGCCCGAGATCGACGTGCTGGCGACGAGCCGCGAGGACCACCCCCGCTTCCAGGCGGCGAACTGCGGCTACGTCCCGCTCGACCTCACGGACGCGCGCGCCGTCCGCGACGTGTTCATGGACTTCGCGCCGCGCTCGGTGATCAACTGCGCGGCGATGGCGAAGGTCGAAGCCTGCGATGCGGACCGCGAAGGATGCTGGGCCGTCAATGTGGAGGCCGTCGAGACCCTGGCGAGCGCATGCCGGGCGCACGGCACCCGGCTCGTCCAAGTGTCAACAGATTTTGTGTTTGACGGCGAGATGCCTCCTTATGCTGAGGACGACTACCCCGCGCCGGTCAACTTCTACGGACGCTCGAAGCTGGCGGCCGAAAACGCCGTGCGGGGGGCCGGCCTGCACCGCTGGGCCGTGGCCCGCACCGCGCTCGTCTTCGGGCCCGGTCACGATTTGAGGCGACGCAACCTCGCCCTGTGGCTATGTGCGGCCCTCGAAGCCGGCGAGACGGTCCGCGTTGTGACCGACCTCGTCCGCACGCCGACCTATGTGGACGACCTCGCCGACGGCCTCCTGCGCATCGAGTGGCGGGGTATGAGCGGGATCTACCACCTGGCGGGCCGCGAATCAATGACCGTGTTCGAGTTCGCCCGCCGTCTTGCCAAGCACTTCGGCTTCGACCCCGGCCTTGTACAGCCCATCACGGCCGAGGCGTTGCATCCCGGGCATCCGCGCCCAACCGCGACGCCGCTGCTCATTCTGCGCGCCGAGACCGAACTAGGCTACAAACCTCGCCCGCTACGCGCGGCCTTCGACGACCTCGGCAAGGCGCTCGGACTCCCCGTCGCGACCCGGTAGAGGCCCTGCGTCACGCCGAGCCCACCTCGACAGGCGACGCTGGTCTGGGCGTACTTTGCGCCCCCCGCCTGTTCTACCCAGCCCGTCGCCTGTCATGTCCGCCGCCTCGTTCGAGACGCTCGACCTCCGTTCGCTCCCCGAAGCTCAGCGTCTCGCCTTCTACGGCGCGCTCTTCGCCATTGCCGACGCCGACCACAACGTGGACGACGCCGAGTCGTCGCTCATCTTCGAGACGCTCGACCTGGAGCCGCTCTCGCCCGACGCGCGCAAGCGAGTCTTCCAACTTGCCATCGAGCCGCCGACCTTGTCTGCGTGTCTGGACCAGCTTCGCGCTGCCAGCTCCGAGGTGCGGCATAGCCTGATGCTCAACCTCATAGACATCGCCCTGGTGGACGAGAGCATCGAGTTCGACGAGCACGTGGGGCTCCAGCAGGCCCAGCGGCTGCTCGGGATCGACCCGGACGACATCCAGGTGATGCACGACCTCGCCTACCACGCGCAGCACGACGACGCGGCCATGAATGGCTCCGTAGCGCGCCGCCCGTTGCGGTTCGCCTCGGCGTCGTGAGCGCTCGCGCTACTCGTTTTCCACGCTCGCTTCAGCACTGACAAGCGGGAGCGCGAGCTGATGCGTAAACCGGCCCGCGATGCGCCCGTCGTGGGTGGCGACCACCAGGGTGGCACCTTCCTGGCCAGCCACGCTCAACAGGAGGTCGGCCACGGCCTTGGCGTTGGCATCGTCGAGTGAACTCGTCGGCTCGTCGGCGATGAGCAGCGGCGGTCGGTTCATGAGCGCGCGCGCAATGGCAACGCGCTGGCGCTGGCCTTGCGACAGCGCGTCTGGATACGACGAGGCTTTGTCTGCAATGCCCAATGCATCCAAGAGCGTGTGCGCGCGTGCCTTGTCAACGGGCAGACCGGCCATGGACGGAGCGAGGAGCAGGTTCTGTTGCACGGTGAGTGCCTGCACGAGGTGAAACTGCTGGAAGACGATGCCGATGCGTCGCCCGCGAAAGGTGTCGCGCGCGCCTTCAGACATGTCGTAGAGGTCCTGGCCGTCGATCATCACGGTGCCCCGGTCGGGGCGCTGAAGCCCTGTAAGCACGTGCAGCAGCGTTGTCTTGCCGCTCCCCGACGGACCGAGCAGAAGGTGGTGGGCCCCCTCGTCAATGCGGAGGTACGGCACGTCGAGCACCGGCTCGTTCGTGTAGGCAAAGCGGATGTCACGCAGCGCGATCATGGGTGGGGAGGCGATGAGGTAGGAAGGCAGGGAGACACCCCTTGGCGAAGGCCTAGGCACCGCGCGCGAGGAGGCGGGCGATGTCGGTGCGGTAGGCTTGGATGGCCGGGATGAGCGCGGCGACAATGCCCAAGCCGAGCATGAGGCCGATCAACGCGAGCTCTTCCTGGACGAACGTCATGCCGGTGAGCGGGATCGGCGTGCGCGTGCCTGCCGTGGCGGCCCCGAGCGCGGACGCGGCCCCGTGGCCGAGCAGCAGGCCCAGCGCGGTCCCCATCACAGCGAGGAGGGTCCCTTCGAGCAAGGCGTGTCCGACGAGCGTGCGACGCCGGGCCCCGAGGCTGCGCATCACAGCGAGGTCATAGCGACGGTCGCGCATCGCGTTGTAGAGCGCGATGCCGAGGCCCAGCGCTGCAGCCACGATGAGCACGATGCCGAAGAGGCGAAACGCGTCCAGGCCGATGCCGAGCAAGCTGAGTAGGCGCTGCGTCTCCACGGCCGGGGAGGCCGCGAGCAAGTCGGTCTGGGCCTCGACAGCGCGGGGGAACATCACGGCAGCCATCGGGGAGGCGTAGGTGATGAGCACGGCCGTGTACTGGCGCTCCGGGCTTGCCGCGTCGACGGGCGGTCCTCCGGGGGAGGCGAAACTTGTTGAGGGAACGCCGCCAGCAGGTGGGGGGGCACCAGGGGGTAGGGCAGCCGGGATCGCAGCAGCCGGGATCGCGGCTGCGACGGCAGGCGGAGTGGCTGCGTCGTCGCCGTGTGCGTCGTCGCCGTGTGCGTCGTCGCCGTGTGCGTCGTCGCCGTGTGCGTCGTCGCCGTGTGCGTCGTCGCCGTGTGCGTCGTCGCCGTGTGCGTCGTCGCCGTGTGCGTCGTCGCCGTGT
>JBCDFF010000117.1:0-10827 GCA_039178415.1 Bacteroidota bacterium | reverse complement strand
CTCTCCGTATCCGGTTCGCTGGGCTTGAGCCCGAAGTAGTCCGCTGCGCGCTCTGCGAGGACGCTCGGCGCAAACGGGCGGAACGACTCGCGGAACTTGATCTGGACGTTGACGCGCCGCTGCACCTCGCGGCCCCGCGGGTCGGCGAGGATGCTGCGGTGGCCGAGTGCACGCGGCCCAAACTCCATCCGCCCCTGGAACCACCCGACGGTGTGGCCCGCCGCGAGCAATGCAGCCGCGCGTTGCGGAATCGCATCCAAGCCCACGTGCTCATACGGCTTCGCGCCTGCATACGCCTCACCGTCAAACACGGCGTCGAGCGCCGCCTGGACGTCAGCATCGGAGAACGCCGGGCCGAGGTAGCTGCCTTGCATCGCATCGCCGACCGCGGCACCGGATTCGGCGAGTGTGCGCGGCTGGTCGGCCCAGTGGTGCCAGGCCATCAGCGCAGCCCCGAGCGCCCCGCCTGCGTCGCCCGCCGCGGGCTGGATCCACACTCGCTCGAACGGCGACTCGCGCAGGAGGCGGCCGTTTGCCACGCAGTTGAGCGCAACGCCTCCAGCCAGGCACAAGCTGGCCTTTCCCGTCTCAGCATGTACGTGCCGAGCCATGCGCAGCAGGGCTTCCTCGGTCACCGCCTGAACGCTCCGCGCGAGGTCCATCTCCCGCTGCGTCAGCGGAGACTCTGGTTCGCGCCGTGGTCCCCCGAACAGCTCTGCAAACCGCCGGCCCGTCATGCGCAGTCCGGATACGTATTCGAACGCGTCCATGTGAAGGCGAAACGACCCGTCGTCTTTCAGGTCGATGAGATGCTCTCGGATCGTGTCGACGAAGCGTGGCTCGCCGTAGGGAGCGAGGCCCATCAACTTGTACTCGCCGGAGTTGACCCGGAACCCGCAGAAGTACGTGAACGCTGAGTAGAGCAACCCAAGCGAGTGGGGGAAGTGAATCTCTGCCTCGATGGCGATCCGGTTGCCATGCCCCGTGCCCCAGGACGTCGTCGCCCACTCTCCCACCCCATCCACGGTCAGGAACGCCGCTTCTTCAAACGGCGACGGGAAGAACGCACTCGCGGCGTGGCTCTCGTGGTGCTCTGGGTAGACAAAGGTGAACGCGAAGTCCCTCTTCTCGAACGCGGGGTCGGTCGTGTGCTGGAGGGCGAGCAGTTCGTCCTTGACGATCTCAGGAATCCAGAGCTTCTGCTTGATCCACAGCGGCATCGCCTGGAGGTAGGACCGCAAGCCGCGCGGGGCGTAGGCGAGGTAGCTCTCCAGCAGCCGCTCGAATTTCTGGAACGGCTTGTCATAGAACGCGACCGCGTCGAGGTCGGCCGGCGTGAGGCCTGCCTCGCGCAGCACGTACGCCGTCGCCAGCGCGGGAAACTCGGGATCGTGCTTGCGGCGGCTGAACCGCTCCTCAGAGGCCGCCGCGACGATGTGCCCGTCGCGCACGAGGCACGCGGCGCTGTCGTGGTAGTAGCAGGAAAGGCCGAGGATGTTCACCGCACTACGGGGCTTCCTCGCGCGCGATCGCCGCCTCGACCGCCGCTGCGACGTTGAGCACGCCGCCGCTCACGGAGAGCGTGCCGAACGGTACCTGCGGCGTGACGCCCATCCTAGCCATCGGCGACTCGTCGGGCTTGGTGACCATCAGGTCCGCGTAGTCGCTCGCCGTGTCCATCAGGATCGTACGCACCTCCTCGGCGGTCAACGCTGGGAAGTAGGCGAACAGGAGCGCCGCTGCGCCGGCGACCACCGGTGCCGCCATGCTCGTGCCATCGTTCTCCGCATACGTGCTCTCAGGCGTCGTGGAGTTGATCGCCACGCCGGGTGCGAAGAGGTCGACGGTCGTCTGGCCGTAGTTGCTGAAACTGGCAGGCAGCGCCGCACCGCCCTCCCACGACGACGCCCCCACCTCGATCCAGTTGGCAGCCTCGGTGCCGTCGAGGTACCGTCGCGTGGGGAAATTGGGGGTCACGTCGAGGTCCTCGGCGCTGTTGCCAGCGGCATGGACGAGCAGCACGCCTTGCTCCTCGGCGTAGCGCACCGCCGCATCGACGACCTCTTTCTGGGGGGAGTAGCCCTTGCCAAAGCTCATGTTGACGACGCGCGCGCCGTTGTCCACGGCATAGCGGATCGCGTTGGCGACGTCCTTGTCCCGCTCGTCGCCGTCGGGGACCGTTCGCAGCACCATAATCTGCACGGGAGCCGCGACACCCGCGATGCCAAGCTCGTTGGTACGGTCTGCGGCGATGATGCCCGCGACGTGCGTGCCGTGGTCAGCGGCCGGGCCGTACACGTCGGCATTGCCGTAGAGGCGCTCGGTCGGGTCGCTGTAGTCGTCGCCGACGAGGGGGCGCGGGTCGAAGTCGAGGTTGTAGCCGTAGTCCACCTGGGCTTGCAACTGTTCGGCCGCGTCGAGGACGTCTTCGGCGCTGATGCCGTTTTCATCGAGATAGTCGAGGACGCCGACGGCCTGCCGTACATCCATCGGGAGCGGCATCGCAGACTCGGCGAGGGCAACCCGGTCTTCGGGCGTCACCGTGTCCGTTCCGAGGTATTTCTTGATTGCCTGCATCGACTGCTCCACGACGCCTTGGATCTGCTGGAGTTGGACATAGAGCTGGCGCGCTTCAGCGGCCTCCGTCTCGTAGCCGGCGCGGAGTTCGAGGTAGCGCGCGTAGTCGACGCTGTCTTCAGGGGCAACGCTGCTGGACGTACCCTCGAAGCGTTCGCGAAGGGGCGCGTAGAGCCGGGTCACCTCGTAGGTGTCAAACTCGATGTGGGTGCTGTCTGGTCCGCCGATGAAGTTCCAGCCGTGGAGGTCGTCGGCGTAGCCGTTGCCGTCGTCGTCGGCCCCATTGCGAAGCTCGTCCGGGTTTATCCAGAGCACGCCGCGCAGGTCCTCGTGGGCGATGTCCACGCCGGAGTCGATCACGGCGACGACCACGGTGTCCATCGGCGCGCGACCGGTCAGCAGCGCGTAGGCGGCCGTGACGTTCGCGCCCCAGGCTCCCAGATCGGGGTCGAAGTCCAGGTGCCAGCCTGAGATGGGCCCTACCGCTTCGCCCACAGGCGCATCCGCGTAGGTCGTGTCGGCGGGCACCGCTTCAACGCCGGGAGGCTCGGGTGCGGTGGGTGCGGTGGGCGCGTCGACCGGCTGCGCGAGCGCATCGATGGCGAGGACTGAGAGTAGAAGCAGGCCCGCGAGGCGGGCGATTCGGCACGGCATGGGCACGAGGGACGAGGTGGGACGGCTGCGAAACGTACACCCGTCGTTGCTTCGTTTGTGGCGTCGTATGAAGCTTCACACGACCGAGCGCTCCGACACAGAGCGAGGGTGCCCAGCTGGAGCCGGGCACCCTCGCGCGGAAATAGACGGGCGTTCCGTTTAGAACGGGAGGTCGTCGTCCGGCGTGAACGAGTAGTCGTCCCCGCCGCCGGCGGGAGCGGGTTGCCGCTGCGGCCGGTTGCCGCCGCCGTTGCCGCCACCGTTGGACTGCCGCGACGCCTGCGGACGGCGGTTGCCACCGCCGCTGTAGGAGCCGCCGCCCATGTCACCGCCGTCGCGGGAGCCGAGCATTTGCATCTCGCGCGCCTTGATCTCGGTGGTGTACTTGGTGTTGCCGTCCTTGTCTTCCCACTGGCGGGTCTGGAGCGAGCCTTCGATGTAGACCTGGCGGCCCTTCTTGAGGTACTCGCCGCAGATCTCCGCGAGGCGCGCCCACGTCACGATCCGGTGCCACTCCGTCTTCTCGACCATGTCGCCGTTCGAGTCCTTGTAGGTCTCGGACGTGGCGAGCGAGAAGTTGCAGACGGCGGTGCCGCTGCCGGTGTAGCGCAGTTCGGGATCCGACCCGAGGTTGCCGATGAGGATGACTTTGTTTACTCCGCGTGCCATAGTTGTGGCCTCCTAAAGGTTAGGGTACATGAATCCGCCGAAGCCAGTCGCCTATTAGGAGAAAGGCCGCCTGCGGAGGCGACTACAGCCACACTTGCGCGGGCTGCGCTTCGGCCGGTGCCGATGTGACCAGCCCGACTGTGCGCCCGGAAGCGCTGCGTCGTTCTGATCGACGCCAATCTAGACCGGCCAA
The DNA here is from genome assembly GCA_039178415.1 of Bacteroidota bacterium. Classification (GTDB taxonomy): domain Bacteria; phylum Bacteroidota; class Rhodothermia; order Rhodothermales; family Rubricoccaceae; genus JBCBEX01. The sequence goes on along the minus strand of JBCDFF010000117.1, from coordinate 6,734 downwards.
CGAGAGGTTTATAACCTCACTTGTCCAAAAAATATCCACACTGGGTGACAAGAGCATGACACAGGGCATCCTACCCTATCCAATCCGGGGTGCTAGGCTACGTTCGAACAAGCACCTACGAACAACGACTCATCGGACCGCCTGGCACAGACACGACAGGATCCAGAGCTGAGGTTGCCCCACTGCCCACAGCCGGACGCGGCCCACCGCGCGCCGTCAGACAGATTTCATGGACCCAGGAACTGCCCACCGCTTACTCTGTCTACGGCCCACGTCCTCCCGCTGCCCACCGACCCCATCCATGGCTTCCTCGGACGACTTCCACCGCCTCGCCGACACGCCTGCCGACGACGATAAGCCGCGCGATCATTGCGGCATCTTCGGCATCTTCAACCACCCGGAGGCGGCCGAGCTGACCTACCTCGGCCTACACGCGCTCCAGCACCGCGGCCAGGAGTCGGCGGGCATCGTGACGAGCACGTACGACGAGGCCAAGGGGCGCGGCGTGATGCCCGTCTACAAGGACTTCGGCCTCGTGCTCGATGTTTTTAAGGACCCGAGCCTCTTCACCGACCAACTCCTCGGCGACGCCGCCATCGGCCACACGCGCTACTCGACATCGGGCTCTGCGACCAACCCGGCCAACATTCAGCCGTTCATGGTCCACTACCAGGAGGGCAACCTCGCGCTGGCGCACAACGGCAACCTCTCGAACGCGCGCACCATCCGCCGGGACCTCGTCGAGCGCGGGACGCTCTTCGCCACCTCGTCGGACTCGGAGCTGATCCTTCACCTCGTGGCGCAGAGCCGCGAGTCGGGCCCGGTGGCCCGCGTGATCGACGCGCTGCACCAGTGTGAGGGCGCGTTCTCGCTCGTGCTGCTCACCGACGACGCGCTCATCGCGGTACGCGACCCCAACGGTTTCCGCCCGCTCGCCCTCGGCAAGATCGACGCGCCGGGCCGCAGCGCACCTGGTTGGTGCGTCGCCTCCGAGACCTGCGCCTTCGACCTGATCGGCGCCGAGTATGTCCGCGACATCGAGCCGGGAGAAATCCTGGTGATCGACCGCGAGTCCGTCGAGCGCGGCACGATGGCCAACCAGCCGTGCGTGGATCCCGCCACCGGCGAGACGCAGACGTTCAACGGCGTCTGCCTCCCCCGCCCCAACGGCGTGAGCCAGTGCATCTTTGAATATGTCTACTTCTCCCGCCCCGACTCGAAGGTGTTCGGCGAGATGGTAGACAAGGTGCGGCGCAAGATGGGCAAGATGCTCGCCCACGACGCGCCCGTGCCGAAGCACGTCAAGGGCGAGAAGAAGCCCATCGTCTTCGCCGTGCCGGACTCTTCGAACACGGCCACGCTCGGCTACGTGAGCGAGTCGAACAAGATGGGCCGCAAGTGCAAGTACGAAATCGGCCTCATCCGCAACCACTACGTCGGGCGGACCTTTATCTCACCGGGCCAGAGCTCCCGAGAGATGAAGGTCCGCCGGAAGTTCAATACGGTCGAGGGCGTGCTGAAGGACCGCGTGGTGGTGATGGTAGACGACTCCATCGTTCGCGGCACGACGGCGCAGCAGCTCGTCCGGATGGTCCGCGAGGCCGGGGCGCGCGAGGTCCACTTCCGCGTGGCGAGCCCCCCCGTGAAGTGGCCGTGTTTCTACGGCATGGACTTCCCGAGCAAGACGGAACTGCTCGCCAACAAGTTCGACGACATCGAAGAGATCGCGGCCTGGCTGGGCGTGGACTCGCTCGGCTATTTGACCGCCGAGGGTATGATGCGTGCCGTCGATGCCGCCCACGACGGACGCGGTCGCTACTGCTCGGCGTGCTTCACCGGCAGCTACACGGTCCCGATCGAGGAAGGCGTCGAGAAGGACGAAAACGACTGGTAGGGATCGCCCATCCGCCCAGAACCTGCCTGCCACTCGGTGGGCAGGCTCAATGCCTCCGTCTCGGTGACCTCCCTCTACGTCCACATCCCGTTCTGCGCGCGCCGGTGCGTCTACTGCGACTTTTTCTTCACGACGACTGACAAGAACTACGGCGCGTTTGTGCAGGCACTCGTCGTGGAGATCGAAGCCGTCGGCAAGAAGCACGGGCGCAAGCACAACGGCGGACGGCTGCCGTTGCGGACGATCTATCTCGGCGGCGGAACGCCGTCGCTGCTGCCCCTGGACGAGGTCAAAGCGGTCCTGAACGCCGTCCACACGCACTTCGATACAAGCCGTGTCGAAGAGGTCACGTTCGAGGCGAACCCCGAAGACCTCGCGCCTGACGGAGACCCGGCTGCGGGACTCGACTATCTGCGCGGGCTCCGGGCGATGGGCGTCACCCGGCTCTCGCTCGGCGTGCAGTCGTTCTACGACGAGGACCTCACGTTCATGAACCGCATCCACAACGCCGAGCAAGCGGAGCGCGCCGTCGCCCACGCGCTGGAGACGTTCGAGAGCCTCTCGGTGGACCTCATCTTCGGCATCCCCGAGCAGCCCTTTGAACTGTGGGGGGCGAACCTGGAGAAGGCAGCCCGGCTGGGCGTTCCCCACCTCTCGACATACAGCCTCACGGTCGAAGCCCGCACGCCGCTGCACAAACAGGTCGAGCGTGGCCTCGTGGAACCCATCGCCGACGAGGCCATGCGCAACCGGTTTCTCTTCACGATCGACTACCTCACGAGCAAAGGCTACGACCACTACGAGGTGTGCACGTTCGCACGCCCACACGCCGGCGAGGCGACGCACCGGAGCCTGCACAACCAGGCGTATTGGCGGCACCAGAACTACCTCGGCGTCGGCCCGAGCGCGCACAGTCTGTGGTGGCGCACCGGCTCCCTCGCCGACCGCTGGGCCAACGTGCGCAGCATGAGGCACTACCAGCAACTCCTCGATCTCCACGAACTCCCCACCGATGAGATCGACACGCTCGACCTCGACGCGCTCGGCGACGAATACGTCCTGCTGAGCCTCCGTCTGATGGACGAGGGCCTCGACCTCGCCCATGCGCGCCACCGCTACGGCCTCGACCTCGCCACCTCGCGCCGGGCTGCCCTGGCCGAACTCCAACGAGGGGGGCTCATCCACCCTGTCGACGACGGACGCATTCGGCTCACGAAGGACGGGGCCGTCGTGGCCGACGCCGTCGCGCTCAAGCTGATCGGCGGATAGCGGACGTACGGACGCGTCCGCCGCGTTCGTTGAGGCTTCGTGCCGCGGATAGCCGCTGCGCCCGATCTTCTGGACTGCCCATCTCGGCGCTCACTTGCTCTCGCGCTCCCCTGCCCCCTTGCGTTCATGCACCGCGTCCTCCCTGCACTCCTCCTGACCGCTGCCCTCGTGTTTGCTGCCTGCGGCGGCGACGAACCGGCACGCCCTGAGCTGCCACCCGGCGCCCTGATCCAGCAACCTGACTCGATCCCGTTCACGAAGCACGGCGATCTACAGATCGTCCGGCCCGACGGGCGCGTCATTGCCGACCTCGCCATCGAGATTGCGGACTCGGATTCGGCAACGCAGCGCGGGCTGATGCAGCGCAGCGGCCTCCCCGACGACAGCGGTATGCTGTTCATCTTCCCTACGCCACGGCCGTTGAGCTTCTACATGGCCAACACGCCGCTCTCGCTCGACATCATGTTCTTCACCCCGGACTCGGTGTTCATCAACGCGGCGACCTACACGCAGCCGTTCTCCCCGGAGAATCTGACGTCGGACGCCATCGGGCAGTTTGTGCTGGAAACGGAGGCCGGCTTCGTGGACCAGATCGGGCTGACCCAGGGCGACCGGATAACCTGGACGCGGCTGCCCTAGCAGGAGTGGTCCAGTAGGTCAGTGGTTCAGAAACTGCTTACCCCGCGCGAATTCATCGGGCCAGACCTCACTCAGGCATCGTTGTTGTCACGGCTGTAGGTGCATCTCCTCGCACACCTGCACAACCATGGGACAGCAACAACTTCTCCTCCTCGTCCTAGGGCTCATCCTCGTCGGTCTCGCCATCGTGGTAGGCATCGAGAGCTTTGACCGAGGCCGCCAGCAGGCGCGCTATGACCAGAAGACGCAGAAGCTCGTCGAGTTCGCGAGCCTGATCCAGGCCTACGGAAGCACCGCGGAAGCCCTCGGCGGCGGCGACGACGGGACTGACGCCATCTTCGCCGACCTCCGCTGGCGCAAGCTTGGCTTGGAGAGCACCTCGACCCACAACGACGGCGACATCCTCGACATCCCGGAGATCGGCTGCTACAAGCTGTTCCACAACACTGCCAGTGGCAGGCAAGCCCGCGTGCGCGTCCTCGCCAACGACTGCCGCCAGGGCACCTGGGAGATGGAACTTCTCGTGCGAGGCCTCGGCGCGGACGAGATCGCGCTCGACTTCAACGTCTCGAACCGTATGGGCGAGTCAGACTGACCCGCCTGAAGTAGACACGTCAAGGCGGAATCGTTTGCAGACCTGCGCCAGACCCGGCGTCATGAACCAATCGGTTTCTACGACCTCGACCTCGGTGACCGACATCGTGCCAAAGCCGGTAAGTCGGTGTGCGTCCAGGCGTGCGGCGAAGCCTGCCGGGTTGCGCAGCGGAGCACGGTAGCGTGCCACTGTCGCGTGGGCGATGGCGATCGCAAACCGGTCGTCGAGCGCCTGGGCGAGGCCCGCGCGCTTGAGCGCAGCCTGGAGGGACGCGCGGAGGTGATCCAGCCCTTCGTCCGTTGGGTAGCCCTGTAGGAGCACCGCGTCACGCGAGCCCGTCAAGCCCCAGCATACGAGCCCGAACGGCGGTGAGCGGCGCAAGATGGGTCGTATTGCGTCGAGGAAGTCGTCGCGCAGCGCAAGGAGCGGGTGCGCCTCCTCCTGGACTTGCACGAGCGACTGGACGGTGACGTGCAGGCTCGATTCGGGATAGAGGTAGACGCCCGGTTCGCCGTCGGCTAGTTCAGCGAGCGTGTTCATCAGCGCCGACCGAGGCCCCGGCGCGATGCGAGCGGCAAGCGTGAGGCCTCGGCGCGTGTCCTCGACTTCGTCGCGCAGGTAGGGGTTGATACGCGCCCGCCCTGCTGCTACGACGGGTCGGGCGTCGGCCCAGATGGCATCGTAGCGCGCGCGGAGGCGCTCATGCGGTTCGAGGACGCGGAGGGATCCTGACATCGTGATGGGGGCATCGTGATGAGACTCAGGATCGGAGACGTGGACCTACAGAGCGTGGGTCTAGAGAGAGAACGATTCGCCGCAGGCGCAGGTGCGCATCGCCTGCGGGTTCTCGAAGTGAAAGCCGCGCCCTTCGAGGCCGTCCGAGAAGTCGAGCGTGGAGCCCTCGAAGTAGAGGAAGCTCTTCAGGTCGAAGATGATGCGGAGGCCGAAGGCTTCGAGGAGTTCGTCCTCGTCACGGCGGGTGGTGTCCCAGCCGAGGTCGTAGGTCAGCCCCGAGCAGCCGCCTGGGATGACCGCCACGCGGAGGTAGGCGGCCTCGGTGTCCACGTCCTCCTGGTCGGCGATGGCGCGCAGCTTGGCCGCCGCCTTGTCGGTAATCTGGATGGCTGCGCCGTCGAGGGCAGCAGCGTCAGCAGGCGCGGGCATCAGCGGGTCGGACATGGTCGGGCGTTGGTGTTGGAGCGGGCGCGTGGTGAACGAGAGTGCGAACCGGCGGTTTCGTTCGGCGTTTAGCTGTTGCCACACATATCGACCTTGGAGAGGCCAACGCTGGCCTCGTCCCGCGTGCTATGTGCCTTCTATGAACCCCAACCCTCTGCGCCGAAGTGGGGAACCCCCCCTGCCCCTTCTGGTACGGATCTCTCCCTTCTAGGCGGCTTTTTCGAGGGCTCAGGATGCCCCCGCCGCCGCTGGTCAGCGACCACCCTAGACCCCAGGAACTCGCTCCATCGACATGAGCACCTACACCGAACACGACTTCTTCGAGGACGTCTCCCAGGAAGGCTACAAGTACGGCTTCACCACCGAAGTGGAGTCGCACAAAGCCCCGAAAGGCTTGTCCGAGGAGACGATCCACTTCATCTCCGACCAGAAGGGCGAGCCCGACTGGCTCCGCGAGGAACGCCTGAAGGCCTACCGCCACTTCGAGAAAATGCTCGCCGAGACCGACGGCGAGGTCCCCGACTGGGCGCTCCTGGAGATCCCCAACATCGACTTCCAGGACGCGTACTACTACGCCGCGCCCGGCAAGAAGCCACGCTACGACTCTATCGACGACGTGCCGCCGGAGATCCTGGCCGACTTCGAGAAGCTCGGCATCCCGCTCCGCGAGCAAGCCGCCCTCGCGGGCGTGGCCGTGGACGCCGTGATGGACTCCGTCTCGGTCGCCACGACCTTCAAGAAGGAGCTTGCCGAGCAGGGCATCATCTTCTGCTCGTTCTCGGAGGCCGTCCAGGAGCATCCAGAGCTCGTGCGCAAGTACATGGGCTCGGTGATCCCCTACTCGGACAACCTCTTCGCCGCACTCAACTCGGCGGTCTTCTCCGACGGGTCGTTCTGCTACATCCCGAAGGGCGTCCGCTGCCCGATGGAGCTCTCGACCTACTTCCGCATCAACGAGGCCAACACGGGCCAGTTTGAGCGCACGCTGCTCATCTGCGAGGAGGGCGGCTACGTCTCCTACCTCGAAGGCTGCACGGCGCCGATGCGCGACGAGAACCAGCTCCACGCCGCCATCGTCGAGATCATCGCGATGGACGACGCCGAGGTGAAGTACTCGACCGTCCAGAATTGGTACCCCGGCTCGAAGGACGGCCAGGG
>JBCDFF010000116.1:0-10833 GCA_039178415.1 Bacteroidota bacterium | reverse complement strand
TACCACGCCTTGCGCGGACACACCCGCCAGTACCCCACCAGCATCCCACCGATGCGAGGGGTTGTCATGCTGCCTCATAGTCGTAAGCTCGGAGCCGTCGCTCGATTTCAGCTTGTGCCCTGTCCATCGCATTGACATCAGTATCGATGCCGGAGAGAACCCCACGAGCCACTGGCGTGACGAAGAGAGAGTTCTCACCTACGGAATCCAGTTGGACTTGCGCTGAGGGCCTACGCAGTGCGGCTTCACCGAGGTCTGCTCGAATAGCCACGGCGATCTTGTCGGCCCGGTCTGCCAGCGCAACAGCGAGCGGCGGCATCGGGCTGAACGTCCGTGACTGGTTGCTCGTAATAGACCAGTGGAGAAGCGCATAAGCAAGAGCCGGTATGATCTGCTCTCGCGCCTTGCTGGGTGCCACGAGCGTGGTTCCGACTTCGACCCACCCCTCACCTTGCAGCTTCTCGATGGTGTCGGAGTCGAGTTCTGGGTCTTCATCGGCCATGCTCACGGAGAACAGCCGCCTGAGGTCTACGGCTACATCGTAGACGAACAAGCCGTGCGCACGCTTTTGAGGAGCAAGGAAGTTGAGCCTGCGAAGGGTCTGGTTGTTGTCGCTCAGGAATGCGTCTAGGTCTTTGTCTGAGACGGGATTGCCTTTCGGGTCGCGGACGATCACTTTGTTCGTGGCAGGGCTGCTGTCACGCCTGTCAAAGGTCAAGGCTTCTTCCGTATCAACCGAGGCCAGCGTCGGATGAAGGGGACGAAAGGCCGAGATCGAGATTGGTGCACGGCGTCGGATTGGCCGTCCGCCCTTGTCGTCGCCTGAGCGCTTCTCGGCCCGCATCCATCCGCCGATGAGTTGATCGGGGTAGGTCGGGTCACACGCTGAGTGCGGCTCTCGATCCTTGAGCGAACCTTTGTCGAGGACTTTATAGAACGTGACCGGGGCGCGTTCCTGGCCGAGTTCGTCGGCGAATGTGTCGAGCAGCGACCGTTTGACCTGTTGCCCGCTGGAATAAGCCTGTGGGCGACCAGTGAGCGGATCGCGGTACGTTTTCTGGCCGTCGGCGACGGCGAACACGGTATGATTGACCTGCCGGAGGCCGCGGAGATAGAGGGTATGGCGCATGACTACAAACGAGAAGGAGTGCGAAAGAATGCGGATGAATGCCGAGGTGTTGGGATACCCATTTCGAGGGTTCAAGCCGTCTGGGCAGCACGGCCCCGGAGGAGGGCCAACTGAAAGCGGAGGAGGACCAGGAAGAGCCGGAACCGCTCGTAGTCGAGGTCGAGCGTGTCGCGGACGAGGCCATCAAGCGCGTCGAGGGTGCCCGTGATCTGCTCGTCGGTGAGATTGGATTTCGAGGTTTCCTGAGCGTCCTCCGCCATCTGCGCTAGCCCGTCGATGAACTCCTGAATCGACGAGGATTTAAGCACACCCTTGATGGACTTGCTAAGGTTGGTCTTGCCTCCGATGGCCCCACTTTCGAAGGCGAGAAACCGCTCAGCAGTCTCGCGGGCACGGTCGTAGAGGGCGGTCTGTTTGTCTCCGAGCATGGCGTAGATCCAGGATTGGTAGAGAAGGGGCGTCTGGGCGTCGGTAGAACCGATGGGCTTAGGCTGGCGGTTTTTCCCGCCGGGAAGGAAGTCGCGGAGCTTGCCCGGCTGCAGGGCACTCAGGCCAACGGTGCCTTCGGCGCAGGCCCATACGAATCCGCGACCTGCGTCGTAGACCGTATCGAGGTCGTCGGGCTTGGCGAGACCGTCAGCGGCGCTGCCAAACAGACCACGGTAGAACCCGCGTAGCGTCCGATAGCCCGTACGGACTTGCTCAGTCGCACCGAGATGGAGCGTCACGAAACCAACGGTCGTGTTTGTTTGGCCCGTACTGTAGACGTAGGCCAAGACCTCGGCATCATCAAGTCCGTGGCTGAGTGCAAAGAGGAGCCGTGCCCACGGAACGGTGTTGAGCTGCGAGGGGGTCTTCTTCGTGCTGAGCACATCAGGGTCTGTCGTAACGAAGAGCGTCGGCTCGTCTGGGTCGTAGCGCGGCGAGAACCGATGGCGGAGCCATTGTCCGTTCCACGTTTCGAGTTGATTGGACCGCATCGTGCCGCCACTCTTGCTCAGGATGCGCCGGTAGTGCGCCCACCCTTCGAGCACGGCGTCGAGCACGGCATCGTGGTCGATGAGGAGGACAAGGCCACCCGAGACGCCCGCCCCGGCAGCGGCCCCGATCCATGAGAGATAGACTTCGTCAGCGTCGGCGGTGTGGTTGATGCCAGTGACTTGGCCCGATGTAGTGCCGTCAAAGCCGCGTGCATAGCCACCAAGCACGAGGTGCGACTGAGGCTCCGTGGTCTCGGCGGCGACCTTGTGAAAGTCTGCGAGGGCGTCAGCGCGGAGGCGGGCGCGCTCAGCTTCGTCCCAGGTGCGCCCCTCGCGTTCGGCAGCAGCCTGGTGCTTTTTTCGGTTGTTAATCAACTGACCAAACTTGGAGTTGCCGGCCGGCATGAGGTAATCGTCGTCATCGAAGACGAGGCGGTGAAACTCCTCGACGAAGAACTCTGCAGGGGTGCGGTCGCGGCTGTCACGGGCGTTGGCACGACCCAAGAGACGGCGACCTATGAGAGGGGTGTACATCGCAGGTGTTAGTGAATGCGACTGGCAGTTTCCTGGTAGAGGTCGGCAGGCTCAGTTTGGCGCTCAGGACGTAGACCGTAGACCTCGTCATACATCTCGTCGGGAACGATGATGGGCCACGCGCCGCGCTGGATTCGGTCTTTCAGACCATACTCTGCCATTTTCCATGCGAGGGACTCAGGGGCTGGAATCTCTAGGCGGGTACGCTCAGCGGGCGAGGTCTGGCGGTCCTCGTAGACCGGGGCGTCGGAGGCGCGGATGGCCGTCTCCGACTCGATCTGGAGCGCCTTGACGATCACCGAACGCGGTCGGTGCTGGAGTGCCTTTAGCCGGTACGTCAGATCGTCGCGGTGGGCGAAGTGCTCCCTGACGTCTTCTGCGCTCACGCTCGGGTAAACCTCTGAGATGAGCTCTTGCAGGGCGCGCTCACGGAGCGGCCCTTCAGGAAGCACAGCGTAGCTTCTCTGGACGATGTCCAGGTCGTAGGGTAGGATAGCGCGAGTTGCGCCCTTGCCTTCCGGCGGTGCAACCACGACGACGGGCTTTCGCGGATCGCCCATGCCGTCAGGCCGCTGACGGGCATGCCGGTTGACACGCCCGAACCGCTGGATGAGCGCGTCGAGCGGCGCGGCATCCGTGACCAAAAGGTCGAATGACACGTCGAGGCTGACCTCGACTACTTGCGTCGCCGAGACGACACACGGCCCTTGCCACGGCCCATCTGAGAGCGCCTTAACACCGGACTCGAGACGCGCGCGGTCCATGCGGCGATAGCGACTATGGAGGAGCAGACGCGAGACGAGCGGAAACGCGTCGCCTACCCACTCGAACCGCTCCTGCGCGCGGGCGACTCGGTTCGAGACGACAAGCACGCGTTGCCCTGCCCGGATGGCCTCGGCGATCCGAGCGCGGGCGGCCTCTTCACCCTCTACCTTTTCGACTGTGTGCCGGTCATAGCGGTCGAGTTCGCCGTCGGTCAGGCGAACCTCACAGACTTCCTCTAGCCCGCCGAGGGCGTCCACGATTACGTCGCGGAGGGCCTTCGGGATCGTCGCCGTGCCGACATGGACGCGGCACCCGAGCGAGGACGCGACGCGGACGAGCCGCTCGACCATCGGGAGCGCCAGGGGACCGTAGGTGTGGACCTCGTCGAGGATCACGTCCTGACCGCGGAGGTCAAGCGCGATGGCTTCCTGTCCGGCCGTCCCGAACACGACCGCCGCGAGTTGGTGGGGCGTGAGCACCTTGATAGCAGCACCCGGGAGGCGCTGTAGTTGCACCTCTTCCTCGCCGTCGCCCGAGTCGGCACTAATACCTGACGCTGCGTGCAGTCGTCGAACGTCAGCGCTCTCGCCGAGGTCAGCGCGAACACGCTTAGCCATCGCATTGATCGAGGCCTGAAACGGAAGCGTGTAGAAGATCCGCCCCTGACACCGCCGGAAGAGGAAGTTGGTCTTGCCTGCCCCTGTGGGTGCGACGACGAGCGTGTGTGGGCGCGGGTCGTCCGCCTCTGCGTGACGGAGTGAGAGCGGATAGTCCTCCGACGGCCCGTAGCGCCCCTTCGGGCCGTACACATCTGCGGCCTTCGGGTCGTCAAAGAGCCCCGTTGCCTTCTCGGCCGCGTGGTCGGCGAAGGCCGATCCAAAGTGGTCGGCCGCCATCAAGAGCCCCCGCCAGTCAGAGCGCTTTCTGCTAAAGCTGCGGACGATCTCGTATGCCTCGAAGAACGCAGCTTCCGCCTCGTCTTGGGTCACCTTGTGTGCGGTAATCCCGAATGTGTTGGCCACGGCGATGGCCGTTGGTGCCCACAGGTTCCAGTCTTGAAGATGCCGCTCGACGACGGGGTCGGGGTCGGGGCAACCACCGGGCTCCATGAGGTCGAGAAACCCGCGACCGCTTACGTCATCGACGACGGACTTGTGGTGGCCGACGACCATCTCGACCAGCGTCCGCCAGTCGTCGACGGGGAAGAGCGGGAGGAAGCCGAGCGATGAGAGCTCGTGGCGATGCGCGAGCGTGCTTGGGCTGTCGCGGCGGCGGATCTCGCGCTCGACGGCTTCTTTCCACGGCGCGCCAGCGAGGTGAGCTGCGAAGGCAACCGGGTCGCGGTGCTTCGTCTTCGCCAGGAGCATCGCCTGTGTGGCTGGGTGTCCTTTGCCGAGGTCGTGAAGTACGGCCCCGAGGCGGGCGAGGCGGGTATCGAAGTCCCATGCCTCGGCAAACCGCTCTGCGCAGGCAACGACGTGCGCTGTGTGCTCATGGAGCGTGAGACCGCCGCGCTCGGGGCTCTTGGCGAGAAGGGTAGCGCTCATCGGCCCGCCCGGTCGGAGGCACCAGGCGTGCCGACAGCGACGAGCCGACCGCGCATCATCTCGCCCGTGTAGCGGCTGACACCGAGAGGAATCGTGCCTGGTCCTTCGTCTTTGATCAACTCAAATCCTTCGATGCAGTCGAACGTGTCCGACTCCATCTCGCACACCAGCGCCCGGTCGTCTGCACGGACGGTCTCAATGATGCCTCGACTTCCTTCTTTCTCTAGGTAGCGGACGCGGATGGGTACGATGAGGTCCTCGTTACGACACAGACAGAGGTGATCGGTGGCAGCGGTTGCGGCGTCTTCAGCCGTAGCAAAAGCAAGATGAAGCCGGGGACGGAGCATGACCCCCCGGACGAGGATGCCGGTCTGACGAGTCATCGTCATGGTGCGACGGTTCGTCTTCCATCCAGCAGCCTGGATCTGCTCCTGCTGGCGGTCGATACCAGCGTGTGAGAGCCGATGCCGGAGGATCTCTGAGACGCCCAGCTTGATGGTCATACCGGTGATGGTGCTCGGCGATAAAAACGGCTGGCTAAACGTCTCGCCATCGCGGACGGCTGTCCAGGGCTTGATGTAGCCGAAGGGGCCTGTATAGGTAACGACGTGGTAGGTCATGGTCGCAAGGCTTAGCGGAGGGCACCCAGGCCCGATCCTGTGAGTTCGCCAGCGCCAGCGAGCCAGGCGAAGCGGACAGCTTCCGGTGTGCCCTCGACGATGACTGGGCAGACGCTTGTCTTGTAGGTCACTCCCTTCAGAGTCACCACCTTAGACTTGGCCCCAGGCCACTCCCGGTCAAAGCGGACGCGAACCTGATGCGCCGAAGCGTCAAGACCGGCTGCTGCGAGCTTGCTCCGCAGCGTGCGGGTGAGGGTCTCATCGGCACCCTCATCGGCGAACGTGAGGTGGTCGCGTCCCCCGTCATCGCGGTTGCGCCGAGTTAGCACGGCTCCATCTATCAGAAAACGCTGAGAAGCACCAAACTCGGGTGCCTCCGCGAGCTGTACTTCACTCACGCGCATACCGCACGTCACGTCGGGGTCATCAAGCACCCCATTCAGAAGCCGCTTGCCCAGCGCGGGGTCCACAAACGACACGGTCCAGGTCGTACCCCCTGGAAAGTCTAGGCGGCCCTGCCGGACTCTCCCCTTTCGGAGCCAGCCGAAGCTGTAGAGGCTTAGCTCATCGTGGATCTCGTTTCTGCCAAGCCAGGCGTGCAATCTTCGAGTCAGGGTATTTAAATGATCGAATGGGACGGGCTCAGTATTCGGAGAAAGTCGGAGGTGCAGACGCATGAGCCGCAGTAGTTTCTAGGATGCCCTTGGGGTGCGATTGAGGAGAGGTACCCCGAGTTGCCTCGGCGCTTATCTTTCGATGGTCCGAAACATACGATCCCGATAAGGGAAGAAGCAAAGCGGGGTTCTAGGGGAAATCAATTCTCCATCTTAGGCTTGACAGAGAGAGAAAGCCGTCTTTTCTTTTCCATTCCACCAATAGTTGTCACCTCGCCAACATGTCGCCATGAACGACGCTCTTGTGAAGCACGCGCTCGCTCTTATCGACCAGAACCCGACCGACCCGTCGTTGAGAGCTGTGCTCGCTTCTCGCGGCCATCAGTTGAGCGATATCGATCAGCATCTGGAGCATTTGGTTGAAGAAGGGATCGCAGGAATCAGTAAGTCGCAGAGTGGTCAACTCTTGTGGCGGCTCAAACTCCGAGGAAAAGAACTTCTTCGAGACACAGAGCGCGCGCCTATAGGGTTTTAGGGATCGCTTTCGTCATATCGCCCTGCGGCTGACCGGTGGGCTGCTGCCACGGCCTTCACCAGCTCCGGCGGCGCGAGCACCCGCACCTTCGGCCCCCACGAGCACACCCAGCTCACCACCGACGGCAGCCCCTCCACGTCAAACGACACCGTCGCGCTCCCGTCGGCCTCCTCGGCCTCGATCTGCTGCGTGGGGTTGTAGAGCTTGCGGCGGAAGTACGGCACCGCCTCGGGCGACACCCACAGCCGCACCTCCTGCGGGTTGCCGTCTGCCAACGCGCCGAACCGGTCGCGCCCGTACATCGAGAGGTCGAAGCCGGCGGGTGGCATGAAAGTCTCATCCTCCACCACCGTCACGCCCCGGAAGCCGGCTAGCGCAAAGTCTCGGTAGTCGCCGACACCTGGGTCGTAGGCCACGAGGCACCACGCCCCGCTGCGCACGAGGAAGCCGAGAGGGTGAAGCTGCCGGCCCTGGCTGAGCGCGGCGCGGGAGGCGGTGTAGTAGTCGACGTCGACGGGCCGCATGTTGCGCACGGCCTCCAGCAGCGCGCCGAAGCACGCCGGATCGAAGGGCGGCGCGGCACCTCCGTCGAAGTGCCACCGCGCGGCCTCGTCCTGCGGCTCGAAGTTCATCGCCTTGGCAATCCACGCCCGCTCCAACTGCTGGTGGGCACGCGCGAGCGGCTCCGCGAACGGCGTCGGAGCCAGTAGGTCGCGCGCCGCGAGGATGGCGACGGTGAGGGCCTCGACCTCGCGCTCGGGCAGGTCGACGGTGGTCGTGAGCGGCCAGTGCTCGGGCTTGAGGCGATAGCGCTTGAAGCCCGCTGCGTCTGTCTCGACGGCCACCAGCCCATCGTGCTCCATCGCACGGAGGTGCCGCCGCGCCGAGCGCTCGGAGCAGCCCACGCGCCGCGCAGCCTCGACTTGGCTCGGCGTTGCCCCGGAGGCGAGGTAGGCAAGCAGCATGGGGCGGAGATCAGACGTATTCATAGGCGGAACATACGGCTGCATGCTCATCCGTCCGGCCAAGTCTGGCCGTTCTCCCCCAGGCGTGCTCGCCGCTCCCGGCGACGCTGAGGCGGTCGGAGACTACAGAGCAGACACGCCTTTCGTGGGGACGGAGCCGTCTCAGTGGAGCAGCCTCTATGGAGCAGGCTCTGTCCCCGCTACTACATTGAACGCCGGTCCCACCGTCGGGCTGGCGTTTTTTCTTGCGCTGCGCTGCAGGGCGCGCCGGCAAGCGGGAACTGGACGCGCACGCCCTCCGCCTTGTGCGTACGCGCCTGTGTGTATGGCTGATACGAAGAGGAGCAGGGGTTGAACCAAGCCGTGCAAACGCGTAGGTTTGCGGCGGCCTGATTACGTCGGCGAGTTACCCCTGCTCGGCTCTGCCCCGGTGCGTTTCACCCTCCACGTCGCGTTGCTCCGCGTGACCGCTGCGCTCCTTCGCAGGGGCCGCACGCCCGCGCTGGTCGCCCTGGTAGTCGCGGGGCTGCTCGGCGTGCCGGAGGGGGCTAGCCAGCACGCACGCGGCACCGCCGTGGACGTGGCGGCTCCGGGCTTCCTCGCCAAGCGCTGGACCACCGCAGACGGCCTGCCGGTCAACCACATCACCAGCCTCCACTTCGCCCAGGACGGCTACCTCTGGATGACGACCTTCGACGGGCTCGTCCGCTTCGATGGGCACCGCTTCACCGTGTTCAACACGGCCAACAGCCCCAACATGACGAGCAACCGTCTGGTGGCGCTGCACGAGGCCCCCGACGGGGCGCTCTGGCTCCGGACCGAGGGCGGCGGGCTGCTGCGCCGCGCCGACGACCGCTTCGAGGCGTTCCCCGGCGTCGAAGGTGCGACGGGCTCGTTCTTCTTCCAGGACGCCGACACCCTCTGGATGACCGCGACGCAGGGGCTGTTTCGCTACGACCCCGCAGCAGGCCTGCGCCAGGCCTACCCGCACGTGATCGACGAGCCCGTCACGGACGTGATCCGCGACTACGCCGGGGCACTCTGGGTCTACGGACGCCGTACCCTCTACCGGTTCGACCCTCACGCGGACGCGTCGCAGCCCGCGGCGGTGCACACCTTCACGGCAGCCGATGGTCTGCCGGGGGTCGAGGGCCTGCTGTTCAATCCGTTCAAGCCCGGCGTGCTGTTCGACGCCGGAAGCGAGCGCGACGGCCCGGCGCTCTGGGTCGGCATGCCGTCGGGTCTGGTCCGCTGGGACGGCACCCGCTTCGAACAGCCGTTTGCCGACGCGCCCTACTGGGACGATTCGCACGTCATGAGCATCCAGTCCGGTCCCGATGGGCGGATCTGGTTTGGGACGACGCGCTACGGCTGGCTCGTCTATGACGGCGAACGCCTTGAGATGGAGGTCCCCAGTGAGCGAACCACGCCGGGGTTCCAGGGGCTAGGCCTGGCGATCGCCGAAGACGGGGCCGTCTGGCACACCCAGCAAGGGTGGCTCTACCGAGACACGACGCCCGTGCTGCGTCTGGAGCGCCCCGGTCATCTCTTCTTCAGGCCGACCGCCATCGATCCGGAAGGCAACCTCTGGGTCGGCGAAGACGGCCTCTTCCGGGTGCAACGCCGCGCCGTGCACACCGTGAGCCGAGACGACGGGCTGCCCAGCGACCAGGTTTACCCGGTCTTGCAAGCACGGGACGGGGCCTTCTGGCTCGGGGCGTGGGCGGTGCGCGGCCTGACGCGCTGGCACGAGGGGGCCCCCACGCAGTACGGGCTCACGGAGCACGACGCCCGCGCCCAGGACTTCACCACGGCGCTGCACGAGGACGCGGCGGGGCGGCTCTGGGTCGGCACGCTCGGACGTATGGGCTACCTAGCGCCGACCCAGCCGGGCGGCGAGCGCTTCCGGGTGCTCGACGCGCCCGTCGACGACGTCTACCTGACCCACGTCAGCGCGCTCCACACCGACCGAGCCGGGTACCTCTGGGCGGGCAGCGAGCGCGGTGTGGTGCGCCTCCGCCAAACGGGGGGGATGCCAACGGAAGGCATCCACGAGGAAGGCCCTGGCACGTGGGCGGCGACGGCGTTCGACCTGTCGGTGCCGGTGCGCCGCGTCGAGGAACTGCGCGACGGCTCGGTGCTCGTCGGGACGCTCGGCAGCGGCATCGGGCGCTATCGCAGCGTAGCGTCGGGTCGTGATGCGGAGGTCGGCCACGACGCGGGGGCGTTCGAGTGGCTCACCACCGCCGACGGCCTGGCGTCCGACTTCGTGCGCGACCTCTACGAGGACGCCGAGGGCTTCCTCTGGATCGTCACGCAGGACCGCGGGCTCTGTCGCCTCGACCGCAGGGCGGAAGCCTCGCTGCGCGACGCAGCCCGGGCGGGCGGCCTCGCCTGCGTCGACACGCGGCACGGCCTCTTCGACAACAGCCTCCACCGCGTCCTCGAAGACGACGCCGGGCGGCTGTGGCTGAGCAGCAACCGCGGCCTCTTCTGGGCGACGCGCGCCGACCTCGACGCCGCGCTGCGGGGCGTGCGTCCGAGCGTAGCCGTGGTGAGCTACACCGAGCGCGACGGCATGCGCAACCGCGAGGCCAACGGGGGGCGGCAGCCCGCAGGCCTCCGCGCCGCCGACGGGCGCCTCTGGTTCCCGACCCAGGGCGGCGTGGTGGTGGTCGACCCCAACGAGGTCGCCGCGCCCAAGCCTGTCCCCGTCCGGATGGAGACCGCCGTGGTGGGCGGGGCTACGCTGCCGCTCAGCGCAGGCGCCCTGACGCTGCCTGCGGGCACCCGCGACCTCGACGTGCGCTACGCCGGGCTGGCCTTCGGGCGGCCCGAGGCCGTGCGCTACCGCGTCCGCCTCGACGGCTACGACGCCGCCTGGCGCGCGCCCACCCACAGCACCACCGCGACCTACACCAACCTGCCGCCCGGCCGCTACACGCTGCGCGTGGAGGCCAGCCTCGGTGGGGCCTGGAGCGCGCCCGCTACCCTCGACATCACACGGCCGCCGCGGTTCTGGGAGACGGGCCTCTTCGTGCTGCTCGCGGTCGCGCTCGTGGGGCTCGCGGGCGTAGCGCTCTTCCGCCAACGCGTCCGCCACCTCACCAAGCGCCAGGCGGTCTTGGAGAACACCGTCGAGGC
>JBCDFF010000115.1:0-10846 GCA_039178415.1 Bacteroidota bacterium | reverse complement strand
GCCGTGTGCGTCGTCGCCGTGTGCGTCGTCGCCGTGTGCGTCGTCGCCGTGTGCGTCGTCGCCGTGTGCGTCGTCGCCGTGTGCGTCGTCGCCGTGTGCGTCGTCGCCGTGTGCGTCGTCGCCGTGTGCGTCGTCGTGCGCGCCATGGTCTCCATGCACCGCCCAGACGGTCTCGACGCTCGTGAGCACGAGCCGGTCGAGGACCGAGCCACTCGGCGCAAGCACGCCCACCACCGACAGCGGCACGTCCTCGTGCGCGGTGCCTCCTTCGGACAGCCCGTGCGCCGACACGATCGTGGCGCCTACGTCGAGCCCGGTTGCGGCGGCTACTTCCGCGCCGAGCACGACTTCTTGCATCGACTCCCATCGTGCACCCGAGGCCAGCGTTGCCTCGAAGTGATCGAGGTAGGCCACCGTGGTGCCCACAATCCGGTAGCCCCGGTACGAGTCGCCGAGCGCGAGCGGGATGGCGGCCGCAATCATCGGGTCTTGCGTGAGCCGGTCAGCCTCGGCGACGGGGATGTTGCCAGTTGGGCTGTCCACGTGGTAGATCGCCGACAGGATCAACTGCAACGGGCTGCCCTGAGCGCCGAGGACGGCATCGATGCCCTTGGCATTGGTGCTGACGTTGCGCTCAACTTGCGCGCTGAAGAGGAGCAGCACGACGATCGTGGCGAGCCCAAGCGCCAGCAGTACGACGTTCAGAAGGGTGCCAAGAGGACGGCGGCGGAGGTACGCCAGGCTGAGTTGCAGCAGAGTCATGCGGCTCGTGAGGCAAGCGAGAGGGGCCTAGCCCCGAGGGGCCTGAGAGAAAGCAACGCATATGCGGTCCCGGCTGAAAGGCTCCCAGCGCTGTCGACACCGCTACGAGTCCCTTCGCTTCTCGTCCCCGGTAGATTCGACGCGCTTGGTTGCCATAGAGACGCTCCTGGGAGTCCGTTTCGTATCTCCCGATTGGAAGACGAGAACGAGATCCGTTCGCAGGGGGAAAGCTGATAACAAGGTGCGAGGAAATAGTGAAAGGGTAAGATCGGGGGAGATAGATATAGATTGGTTTGGATTGGTTGGCCAGATGGCAGTGTGAGTAGGTCCTAGATCGTCTGGAAGATTGCATAGACTCTATGGAGCAATAGCGCCGTCTTGTCATCAGGGCTAGATCCGAAAGTAATTTGTTCGTTTAGTGAAATACGGCGTTCGAATGCATGGAAGGAGAGGGGATCCGTACATTCACATGCAGCATGCGTTCTCTGTCGTGAGCGTGCTTCCTTTCTGGCTCCTTTCAACAACGCCAAACACAGCCATGTCGCTGAACATTGAAACGATCTCTGCTAAAGACGCCAAAAACAAGCTCTCCCAGCTTCGGTCGGGACGCGGCGGTCGCACATCGAAATACCACCCCGTCCTGGAAGCCGTTCAGGGCCGCCGGGGCTCCCAGATCGTGACGCTCGACAACCTGAGCCCGAACGAGGTCCAAGGCCTACGCGCCTACCTCTACCGCTACCTCGACAGCGAGGAGTGGACCGTGAAGAGTGCCCGCACCGACGACTCGGGAGGCAACTACCGCGTCTTCATCGGGCGCGACGAGGACTTCGACTAGGCACCCGCGCCGGCGACCTCTTTGGTCGCGCCGACACGCTTCGTGCGATACCGCGCGGTCGAGGCTTCGGTCTCGGCCGCGCGCTGGTTTTCGGCGGCGCGGATCTGACGTAAGAGCAGCCTCCGCGGGAGCATCCAGCACGCCCCCGGGTACGAGGGGGCCACGGCATCCATCCAACACGACTCTTTACCTATGACGACTCTCCACAAGGCCACGCTCGGTGGCGGTTGCTTCTGGTGCGTTGAGGCGGTGCTCAAGCCGCTACGCGGCGTCCATGCTGCCGTGTCGGGCTACGCCGGAGGCACCATCCCCAACCCGACCTACCGCGAGATCTGCTCGGGCCTCACCGGCCACGCTGAGGTGGTCGAGGTGACATTCGACCCCAGCGAGATCGCCTACGCCGACCTCCTGCGCGTCTTCTTCGCCACCCACGACCCGACGACGCTCAACCGTCAAGGGGCCGATGTGGGCACGCAGTACCGCTCGGTCGTCTTCACGCACTCCGACGAGCAGGCCGAGACCGCGCACGCCGTCATCGCCGAGATCGAGGCGGCCAGCATCTTCGACGCCCCCATCGTGACGCAGGTGCAGCCAGCACCAACGTTCTACGAGGCGGAGGACTACCACCAGGACTACTTCGCGCGCAACCCCAACCAGCCCTACTGCGCGGCTGTCATTGCGCCGAAGGTCGCCAAGTTCCGCAAGCGGTTCCTCGACAAGCTCGCGGAGCCCGCCTGAGGCAGAGCGTTTCCCCGATTCCGCCCCGCGCTTGAACGTCTGAGCGCGGGGCGGTTGCGTTTGGCACGATCTAGGACACCGTCGCCCTGCATCGACCCTACGCCCACGACTCCAAGCACGGTGCTTCACGATCTCGCCGCCCGGCTCTACCCGCTTCGCCGCAGTCTCACAGGCAACGGCGTCCGGGGCACGCTCGGCATCCTGGCCGAGCGACTCCCGATGCTGAAGCAGCGTGAGGTCGCAACGGGCACGTCCGTGCTGGACTGGACGGTGCCCAACGAGTGGAATTGGGAGGCGGCTTGGTTCGCGGATGCGGAGGGGCGGCGTGTCGTGGATGCGGCGCACCACGGTTTGCACCTCGTTGGATACAGTGTGCCGGTCCGAAAACGCATGGCGTGGTCCGACTTGAAGGCCCATGTCCACTCGCTCCCCGAGCAGCCCGACCTGATTCCCTACCGCACGGCGTACTACGCCGAGACGTGGGGCTTTTGCCTCCGCTACCGAACGGTGCTGGCGCTTGAAGAGCGTGGCGATGACGCGGTCTACGAGGTCTGCATCGAGGCCACGCGCGGAGCTGGATCGCTGACGTACGGCGAGGTCGTGCTGTCCGGCGAGACGGACGAGACGGTGCTCATCTCGGCACACGTGTGCCACCCGATGCTCGCAAACGACAACCTCTCGGGCGTCGTCGTGGCGGCAGCCCTCGCAGAACGGCTGGCGGCACGCGACGCGCGGCGCTACACGTACCGGTTCGTGTGGGCCCCCGGCACCGTCGGGGCGATCACCTGGCTTGCCACCAACGAAGACCTCGTCCCCCGCATCCAGCACGGCTTGATCCTCGCTAATCTCGGCGACGCGGGCGGCTTCACGTACAAAATGAGCCGGCCGGGCACCTTCTCGCGGGGAACGGACGACGCCGCACGCGTGGAGATCGACCGCGCCGTGGCCATCGTCATGCGGGACGCAGGCGAGGCGCTCGACGTGCGGCCGTATACGCCCTATGGCTACGACGAGCGCCAGTTTGGAAGCCCCGGCTTTGACCTGCCCGTGGGATGCATCACGCGCACGCCCTACGGCGAGTACCCGGAGTACCACACCTCGGCGGACGACCTCGACCTGATTTCCGAGGGGCAACTCCAGGGGGCGCTCGATCGCCTCACCGACGTGGTCGATGTCTTGGAGGCCAACCGCTATCTCCGCAACCGCCACCCGCGCGGCGAGCCGCAGTTGGGGCGTCGGGGCCTCTACCGCGTCCTCGGAGGCCACCCCGACGCGCCGACCCAGCAGATGGCGATGCTGTGGACGCTCAACATGGCCGCCCCTGGCGAGCGGCCCCAGCACGACCTGCTCGCCATCGCCGAGCGCTCGGGCTTGCCGTTCGCAGCCATCCGCGAGGCTGCGGACCTCCTCGAAGCACACGGGTTGGTGGAGCGGATGCGTTCCTAAAGGGCGTGCAGGCGGAGCCGATACCTTCGGCAGCGAAAGCCCCTGCGCCATGATTGCCCGCCCGCCAGCCTTCCGAGCCATGACGAACCCGACCGACGTGCGCCCAGCGCTCGGCCTCGACCGGGCGGCGCTGGAGGCGCGTTTCGCCAAGAGCATCGCCCTGGCCGAGCGCTCGCACGCCCTCATCCCGGGGGGTGCCCACACCTACGCCAAGGGCGACGACCAACTCCCGGAGTGGGCCCCAATCCGAGCGGTGCGCGGCCACGGCTGCACCGTCTGGGACGCCGACGGCCACGCCTACGTCGAGTACGGCATGGGCCTCCGGGCCGTCACGCTCGGGCACGGCTACACGCCGGTCGTCCAGGCGGCAGCCCGCGCCATGAACGGCACCAACTTCACGCGGCCTGCCGTCGTCGAAGTCGAGGCCGCCGAAGCGTTGCTCGGCCTGATCCCGGGCGCCGAGATGGTCAAGTTTGCCAAGGACGGGTCGAGTGTGACGACAGCGGCGATCAAGCTCGCCCGAGCCGTGACCGGGCGGATGAAGGTCGCCGTGTGCCGCCAGAACCCGTTCATCAGCTACAACGACTGGTTCATCGGCATGACCCCGATGGATGCCGGTATCCCCGCTGGTGCCGTGGCGGACACGGTTGCCTTCGACTACGACGACTTCGAGAGCGTCCTCGCCCTCTTCGACGAGCACGACGGCGAGATCGCGTGCGTCATCATGGAAGCGTCACGCGGCGCCGACCCTTCGGACGGCTTCCTGCACCGCGTCCAGTGGCTCTGCCACCAGCGCGGCGCGCTCTTCATCCTCGACGAGATGATCACGGGGTTCCGCTGGCACCGGGGCGGCGCGCAGACGCTCTACGGCATCACCCCCGACCTGGCCTGCTTCGGCAAGGCCCTCGCGAATGGCTTCTCGGTGAGCGCGCTCACCGGCCGCCGCGACATCATGGAACTGGGAGGCCTACGCACCGACCAAGACCGCGTCTTTTTGCTATCCGCCACGCACGGTGCCGAGACGCACGGCCTCGCGGCTGCCCTTGCCACGATGCAGACCTACCGCGAGCACGACGTGTGCGGCTTCATGGACAGGCAGGGCGAGAAGCTGCGCGCGCGGCTGAGCGCCACGATCACCATGGCCGGGGTGCAGGGCTACGTTGAGGTGCTCGGGCGGCCCTCCAACCTCGTCTTTGCCACGCGCGACCGAGACGGACGTCCCTCGCAGGCGTTCCGGACGCTGCTCTTGCAAGAACTCCTGCTCCGGGGCGTGCTCGCCCCGTCGCTCGTGCTCTCGTTCGCCCACGACGACGAGGCGCTGGACCGCACCGTCGCCGCGTTCGCCGGCGCGCTCCAAGTCTACGCCCGGGCCCTCGACGACGGCGTCGACCGCTGGCTCATCGGGCGCCCCGTCCAGCCCGTGTTTCGCCGACGCGCCTAGCGAATGCCAGCCCAGTCCCGCGCTTCGGTTGCGGACCACACCCCGCTGGTACGATCCTTGTCGCGTCAGCTTTCAGATCCCCCTCCCGAGTTCCTCCTTGATCATGAAAGTCGTTCTCTTCTGCGGCGGCCAAGGCATGCGCATCCGCGAGTACAGCGGCGGCCTGCCCAAACCGATGGTGCGTGTCGGCTACCGTCCCATCCTCTGGCACATCATGAAGTTCTACGCCCACTACGGGCACACCGACTTCGTACTGTGCCTCGGCCACCAGGGTGACAAAATCAAGGAGTACTTCCTCAACTACGACGAGTGCGTGTCGAACGACTTCGTGCTCTCGAAAGGGGGACGGCAGGTCGAGTTGCTGCAGAGCGACATCCACGACTGGACGATCACGTTTGTGGACACCGGCCTGGACGCGTGCGTGGGCGAGCGGCTCATGGCCGTGCGTCCCTACCTCGAAGGGGAGGACTACTTCCTCGCCAACTACGCCGACGGCGTCTCCGATGTGCCGCTCCCGGCCATGATCGACTTTGCACAGCGGCACGAGAAGGCGGCGTGCTTCCTCGGCGTGCAGCCCAACTACACTAGCCACGTCGTCGCTACGAAGCCGGATGGCACGGTGGCCGCCATCCAGCACGTCTCTGATGTGGGCCTGCGCATCAACGGCGGGTTCTTCGTCCTGCGCCAAGACGTCTTCGACTATATGGAGCCCGGCGACGAACTCGTGGAAGCGCCCTTCCGCCGGATGATCGAGGCGGGCCAGCTTGCTAGCTACGTCTACGACGGCTTCTGGGCCTGCATGGACACCTTCAAGGAAAAGCAGATGCTCGAAGACATCCAGCGCCGGGGTGATGCCCCATGGGAGGTCTGGAACCGCGAGCCCGTGCGTGCGCCCGATCTGACGTTGGGCCCGGCCGCAGGCGATGGCGCGGTGAAGGCTGTCGAAGGGATCGTGGACAGGGAATAGGGGGCCCAGCGCGGCTCATCGGAGCTTGACATCGGTCGAATAGACCGGCACTTTCCTCACCGCCTCACCGCCTCACCGCCTCACCGCCTCATGCGCCTTCCTGACGGACCGCTGCGCTTGCTCTGTCTCGGTGCCCACTCCGACGACATCGAGATTGGGTGCGGCGGAACCGTGCTCAAGGTGCTCGCCGAGCATCCGGGCAGCTCGGTCGTCTACGTATGTCTCTCAGGCACCACTGAGCGCGAAGCGGAAGCCCGCGCGGCTGCCGCTGAACTGCTCGCGGACGCGGCCGAGGCCACGCTGGTTTTTGGCGGCTTCCGCGACGGCTACTTCCCCTACGACGGCACTCAGGTCAAGGACTTCTTCGAGGCGTCGCTCAAGGACACCCGGCCCGACGTGGTCTTCACGCATGCCCGGCACGACCGGCATCAGGACCACCGGCTCGTCTCCGACCTGACGTGGAATACGTTCCGCGACCACCTCGTCCTCGAGTACGAGATCCCCAAGTGGGACGGCGACCTCGGCCAGCCCAACGTCTACGTCCCGCTCAGCGAGGCCACGGCCGCGAGCAAGGTCGCGATGCTGATGCGGCACTTCGGCACGCAGCGGAGCAAGCGCTGGTTTACCCCCGCGACCTTCGACGGGCTGATGCGCCTGCGCGGCATCGAGGCGGGCGTCGGCCGCGCGGAGGCGTTTACGGGTCGCAAAATCGTCTGCCGCTAGGTATACTCTCAGAGTGCGGAGGCCGTGCGCCTGCGCTCCGTGACCGGTGCCGATGTGACCTCGGGCGAGGACGCAGCGGCCTTCGGGTGCTCGCCCGCAGCTACCACCCTGCGGCGAGCAGTACCACTCACCCCGGCCAGCGTCCAAGAATGCCGACAGGCGAGCGCTCGCGCGCTCGGACCTCGGCAATACTGCAGCGCTGACGGAACGCTCCGCAGACAGACCCGATGGCTCAACGTACCAGCCGTGCGACTGGAACAAAGTTGTCAGCGGACCGGCTGCCTGCTCCAGGGCCGACCCGCTCTCTCGGAGTGCGTCGCCTTCGCCGTTCCGACCCACCACGGTCCATGGAAACCCGCGTCCTCGCCCGCGACCACTCGTTCGCCCGCCGCCTCGCGCTGGCACGCGCGCGCACCTTCGACTATGTCCGCCGCCGCGTCTTCAGCGCCACCATGCTCGGCCTCGGCGATGCGCTCGGGCTCGTCCTCGCCTTCGCGCTCGCGGGCACCATCCGGCACTACCTGTTCGGGGCGGCCTTCGTCCAGCCCTGGATGCTGGTCATGCCGACGATCTACTGGGCGGGGGCCGTCGGCCTGGGCCTGCTGCCCGGTTGGGGCGTCGGGGCCGTCGAGGAGTATCGCCGCCTTGCGTGGCTCACCGTCGGCACGTTCGTGATCGCTGCGTTTGGGCTCTTCCTCTCGCAGCAAGGACTCGCCAACAGCCGCCTGCTGATGGGCCTGGCAGCCGTCTTCGCGCTGGTCACGGTGCCGCTGCTGCGCAACTGGACCAAGGCCGCGATGATCGACGCGGGCCTCTGGGGCGTCCCAGTGGTTATCTACGGGGCGGGCGAGATGGGCGCGTCGGTGGTGCGGCAGCTCCGCGAAGAGAAAGGCCTAGGCTATGTCCCGGCCGCCTTCTTCGACGACGACGAGAGCCTCCACGGCACCACGGTCGAGGGCGTGCCCGTCGTCGGGTCGATGGACCGCGTCTCGGTGGAGGCCCCCTACGCGATCCTCGCGATCCAGAACCTCGACATGGACGCCCGCCGCGACCTCCTCGAAGGTCCGCTCGCGTGCTACCGTAAGGCCATCGTCATCCCAGACCTCAACGAGACGCCGACGCTCTGGATGCGCTCCCGCGACCTCAGTGGCATGCTGGGGCTCGAGATCACCTATCACCACATCAGCCTCACGCGTCGCATCGCCAAGCGCGCGTTCGATCTCGGTTCGGTGCTGCTGACCGCCGCTTTCTGGATGCCGCTCTGCGCCCTGCTCGCGGCGGCCATCTGGCTCGAGGACCGCGCGCACCCGCTCTACGCGCAGGAGCGCATCGGGCAGGGCGGACGGCACTTCCGCACCCTCAAGTTCCGCACGATGGTGCCCAACGCCGACGTCGTCCTGAAGGAGGCGCTGGCCAACGATCCGGCCCTGCGCGCTGAGTGGAAGGCCAACTTCAAGCTCAAGAACGACCCCCGCATCACCCGCGTCGGGAGGCTGCTCCGCAAGACGAGCCTCGACGAGATCCCGCAGCTGTTCAACGTTCTGCGCGGCGAGATGAGCCTCGTCGGTCCCCGTCCGCTGCCGCAGTACCATCACGACGAGCTTCCGCCGATCGTGCGGGAGGTCCGCGAGCGCGTCCGTCCGGGGTTGACGGGCCTCTGGCAAGTCTCCGGTCGCTCCGACAGTGGCAATGCCGGGATGGAGCGCTGGGATCCGTACTACGTCCGCAACTGGTCGCTCTGGCTCGACATCGTCGTGCTCGTCCGCACCTTCCGCGCGGTCACCAAGGGGTCCGGTGCCTACTAGCGCACCGCTTCCTCGACCTCAGGCCGCAGCAGTTCATCCAGATTGAGGTCGGGCAGGTCGCGGTACCACGCGTGATGCGGCGACCACGTGGCGCAGGCGAGGCATTGCGTGGAGCGCCAGACGCGCGAGCAAGCAGGGCAGCGTCCGCCCGTGTCGAACGTGTGCCAGGCATGGCCGCAAGTGCAGCGCCACCGGGCGTCGGCGGGCGGCTCCCAGTCGCAGGTGGGGCATGCGATTTTCATAAGGGTGCGTGAATCTGAGTAGAGTCGATAGCGTTGAGGCAAGGAACGCCCTACTTTGTAAAGCTCTGCCCCCACGATCTGTTCGATCTCCCGATCCACTCGGTCGAAAGCGCGCCGCACCCGAAGAGCGCCTCCCAGCATTGATCAGGTCCGACACCTCCGGCTCCGACCATGAAGAAAGACCTCCACCCTGACTACAGCTTCACGACTGTTCGCCTCGCCGACGGCACCGAGTTCGTGACCCGCACCACCATGCCCGTCGAGAACTACGTCTCGGACGTGGACTCGACCAACCACCCGTTCTACACGGGCAAGCGCCAGTTCGTCGACACGGCGGGCCGCGTCGAGAAGTTCAACCGGCGCTACGGCAAGAAGAACTAAGCCACGCCCAACGGCACACACTGGCCTGGCTTCGGCATGACGCAGCCCGCTTCCGAGAAGGAGGCGGGCTGCGCTGCTTTCTTGGGGGCGAGCATCACAGACGATGCGCCCGTACGTGGAGACGTCTGTGCATGGAGGCGCCCATGCATCACAAACGAGGCAGCATGGTGCCGTTCTCGTAGTGGTAGTGCTCCTGCATGGCACTGGAAAACCCGCCAACGAAGCCTGCGTCGTTCATCTTGGCGTCGAACTACCCAGGCGGGAAGGCTCCGGCCTCGTAGCCCCAGTCCATAACGCTCTGGTCAATAGGATAGGCAGTAAGGGTCCCGCTGAGCCGATGCTTGGCAATCCAGGCTTCGGCGCGTGTACAGGTGGTAAACACGCCGCCCGGGAATGAGGCCCGGGCGGCGTTAAACACCCATACAAACACCCATACATGCGGATCAGGAAGCATGACGCAAACGTGTGCCCACGCTACGATAGCAGGGCCACCGCCCACCAAGGACAGATGACCAAGGACGAAGGACCAGCCCCTACGGAATGATCTTGTCGATGGGGTACTCGATCAGGCCCTCCGCGCCGAGGCGCTTCAGTTCGGGGATGATCGTCCGGATCTCGCGCTCAGCGATCACGGTCTCGATAGCGACCCAGCCCTCGGTGAAGAGCGGCGAGATCGTCGGGTTGCGCAGCGCGGGGAGCAGCTTCACGATCTCCGGCACGGCGGCGCGCGGCGCGTTGAGCTTCAGCCCGACTTTGCCCTCGGCGCGGATCGCGCCCTGCATCAGCATCGCGAGGTTCTCGATCTTCTGGCGCTTCCACGGGTTCTCCCACGCCTCCTTGTTGGCGATGAGTTGCGTGTTCGACTCCAGCAGCACCTGGGCGATGCGGAGGTTGTTGGCGCGCAGCGAACTGCCGGTCTCGGTCACCTCCACGATGGCGTCGACGAGGTCCGGGGCCTTCACCTCGGTCGCGCCCCACGAGAACACCACGTCGGCTTCGACGCCGTTGCTCTCAAGCCACTTGCGGGTCAAGTTGACGACCTCCGTGGCGATGCGCTTGCCCTGGAGGTCTTTCACGCTCTGGATCGGCGAGTCGTTGGGCACGGCGAGGACCCACCGGACGGGCCGCATCGAGGCTTTCGAGTAGACGAGGTTTTCGACGACGTGGACCTCAGCGCCGGTCTCGGCGATCCAGTCGAGGCCGGTGATCCCGGCATCGAAGACGCCGTCCTCAACGTACTTCGCCATCTCTTGCGCGCGGACGAGCATCGCGGTGAGCTCATCGTCGTCGATCGAGGGGAAGTAGGAGCGGCTGCGGACCGAGAACGAGAAGCCGGCCTTGTCGAGGAGGTCGAACGTCGAGTCCTGAAGGCTGCCCTTGGGCAGGCCGAGCTTGAGGAGGCGACGTTCGACCTGCTCGACAAGGCGGGCTTCTCCTTCTCGGTTCGCAGCCGCTCCTACTTCCCCTCGATCGACGACGACGAGCTGGCCGCGATGCTCGTCCGCG
>JBCDFF010000114.1:0-10855 GCA_039178415.1 Bacteroidota bacterium | reverse complement strand
CGTCGAAGCGCCGCCGCGTGGAGGCGAAGCGGAAGCGCTCGGAGAAGAAGCAGCGACGGCGCAAGCCGCGCCTCGACGACTGATACGCTTTCAGCCCGTCGATGTCAGGATAGCCGAGCGCGTGTTGCGTGGTGCGTGTTACGTGTTGGCCTCGATCCGATACGCAACACGCAACATGGAGCCATGCTGGCATCGTGATGCCGAATCCGTAGGAGCGGAACGGCGCGGCGCGGTCAACGTCGAGAAGAGGCGCACGGCCTTGCTTGGCTGCGCGGCCTTTCTCCAACGCCCTTCTCCCATGCTGCTCTCGTTTCCCCGCGCCGTGCGTGCGGTCGTTCGGACCGTCGTGCTTGCCTCGTTCCTGCTCGTCCTGCCTCGTGAGGCCTACGCCCAATCGCTTACGGGGCGTGTCGTGGACGTCGTCACGCAGGAGACGCTGCCGGGTGCGAACGTGGCCGTGCTCGGCTCCGACGGTACGCTGGTTGGCGGGGCGGCGACGAACGCCGACGGGGCGTTCGAGGTGGAGGCGCTGCCGCCGGGCGTCTATCGCGTGCGGGCCTCGTTCGTGGGCTATGCGCCGCAGGAGCGCACCGACGTGGTCGTGCAGGGCAGCCGCCCGACGTTCCTCCTCTTCGAACTGCGCGAGGACGCGGCCGTCGTCGGCGAGGGCGTGACCGTCGAGAGCGACTTCTTCGACGACGCGCCGGATGCGCCCGTCTCCGCGCGGACGCTCGGGCCGGAGGAGGTGCGCCGCACGCCCGGCGGCCAGAACGACATCTCGCGCTCGCTCCTCACGCTGCCCGGCGTGTCGAGCGGCGTCGACAACCGCAACGACCTCCTCGTGCGCGGCGGCGGGCCGAGCGAGAACGCCTACATCGTCGACGGCATCGAAATCCCGCAGATCAACCACTTCGCCACGCAGGGCGCAGCGGGCGGCGCGCTCGGGTTGCTGAACGTCGACTTCATCCGCGAGACGACGTTCTACACCGGCGGCTTCCCCGTCCGCTACGGCGACGCCGCCTCGTCGGTGCTCGTCGTCGAGAACCGCCCCGGCAGCCCGGAGACGCTCGCGGGCGACTTCACGGTCGGCGCGACCGAGACGGCACTCTCGCTCGACGGCTCGTCGGGTCCCGACTTCAACTGGACGTTCTCCGCCCGACGCTCTTACCTCCAGCTGCTCTTCGAACTGCTCGACCTGCCTATCCGCCCAGCCTACTGGGACTTCCAGAGCCGCGTCGAGTGGACGCCCACCCGCGACGACCGCTTCGTCTACTTCGGCCTCTGGGCCATCGACGACTTCGACATCGAGGAGCCGGGGCCCGACGCCGACTTCGAAAATCAGGAGATCGCCGACCGCGTGCTCGACAACGACCAGCGGAGCTACACCACCGGCGTCTCGTGGCGGCGGCTCCTACCGGGCGGCTTCGTCACGACCGCTGTGAGCCGCTCGTTCCAGACGTTCGCCTTCCAGGACCTCGACCAGGACGACATCGCGCTGCTCACGAATGACGCCGACGAATCGGCCTGGCGCATCCGCTCCGACGCCGACTTCAAGCTTAGCCCGCGCCTCACGCTCGGCGTCGGCGGCGGGGCCTCCCGCGAGACGATCACCTCCGTGTTCTTCCAGCGCGCCACACCCGCGACGCCGTTTGACGACGACCTCCGCTTCGACACCGACCTCGCGCTCTGGAAAGGCTTCGGCTATGGACAGCTCACCGCGCAGTTCGGCCCGCTCGCGCTCACGGGCGGCCTCCGCGCCGACGGGACCGACTTCCTCGACCAGGGCGCGGTCGTCTCGCCGCGCGCGAGCCTCGCCTTCGACGTGACGGACCGCGTGCAACTCAGCGCTGCGCTCGGGCGCTTTACGCAGGCCCCGGAGTTGATCTCGCTCGCGGTGCAAGAGGGCGGCGCGTTCGTCAACCGCGACCTCCGCTGGATCGACGTCGGGCAGGCCGTTGGTGGGGTGGCGGTGGACGTGGCCGAGGGCCTGCGCGTCGGCGTCGAGGGATACTACAAGGCCTACGACGACTACCCGGTCTCGGCGTCCGATCCGCGCGTCTCGCTCGCCAACCTCGGCGGCGACTTCGGCGTGATCGGGGCCGAGGACCTCACGCCCGTCGGCGAGGGGCGGGCCTACGGCGTCGAGGTGTCGGCGCAGCAGCGGCTCGTCGGGCGCGTCTACGGGCTCGGGGCCTACACGCTCGGCTGGAGCGAGTTCACGGGCGCGGACGGCGTCTTCCGCCCGAGTTCGTGGGACGTGCGCCACACCGTCTCGCTCGCAGGCGGCGTCCGCCTCGGCAACTGGGAGGTCGGCACGCGGCTCACCGTGCAATCGGGCCGTCCGTTTACGCCATTCGACCTGGAGGCCTCCGAGCAGGAGTACGCCCTGAC
The DNA here is from genome assembly GCA_039178415.1 of Bacteroidota bacterium. Lineage (GTDB taxonomy): Bacteria > Bacteroidota > Rhodothermia > Rhodothermales > Rubricoccaceae > JBCBEX01. The sequence goes on along the minus strand of JBCDFF010000114.1, from coordinate 8,464 downwards.
CCGGCGTGGCGTCCAAGACCTCGACCGGCTCAACGCCGAGCGCACGCCCGCTTATTCCCGGTGGGACGTGCGCGTCGACCGCCGCTTCGGCATCGCGCGCGGCGTCAACGCGGTCGTCTACCTCGACGTGCAGAACGTGCTCGGCCGCGAGAACGTGTTCGCGTTGCGCTACACCGAGGACCCCGCTGAGCCGGACCGCCTCGTGGAGCAGACCAACGTCGGGCGGCTGCCCACCATTGGCTTCAGCGTGGAGTTCTGACCCGATCCAGGATTGACGCTCGTCCGAGGTGCAGCTGCGAGGCTGGATCGGGTGTCCGTTGTTCTCTGTCCGTGGTCATCAGCTGTGAGTCGAGTCAACGGGCCAGATGACCTGGGACGAAGGACTAGGGACCGAGCGCTCAGCTTGCCCTACAGCGGCGCAGTGCCGAACTCGACCGAGAATGCGCGGCACCAAATAGAGACACCGGCTGCGTTCGTCACGTCGGCGTCGGCGGGGACGGTGTAGTTCTGATCGCCCCGCGTGCTCTTGAGGCGACCGAGGTCGATGGGACCGTTGGTCTTGTCGGCGAGGTCGGTCACGAGCCAGACGCGGAGGTCCGGGCCGTTGTCGGAGTCGAGCCCTTCGAGGCGGACGGCGTGCGAGCCGTCACCGAGGCGGTAGAGAAACGCACGGCCCGCCACGTCGTGGTTACGGTGCCCGGAGAACGTCCCCTCAGCGACGACTTCGGCGGCGGCCATGGTGGGCTCGGCCATCGACTCGGTGGGCATCGCGCCCTCCATTTCGCCCATGGCGACCGTGGTGTCAGCGGCTGTGGTGTCAACAGCGGCGGTGTCTGCTACCACAGCATCCGGTGCCGGGGTAGCGCCGAGCGGTGCGTCGCTGACAGGTTCGGTGTCGGTGCACGCAGCCAGCGTCAGGGCGAAGGCGACGAGGAGTACGAGGAGGCGCATGGGGAAAAGAGCGACTAGCGAATGGCGAATAGGAGACGGGGTCATGTGCGAAGGATACGGCTCCCTTTGCGTATCGCCTCGACGCCAACCTCCACACGTTCACACCTGAATACGTTCACACCCAAAGCCGGCTCACGTAGCCTCGCCTCACACCTTGCCACCGGATGTGGCCTCACGTCACCAGCATCCGCCGCGCCTTGTCGGTCTGGCCGATGCCCGGGTTGAACGTGTTCGTCGGGTCCAGCGCCGCGTAGTGCGCCTTCAGCGCCGCGTCCGCCTCGTAAACGTGTCCGACGTTGTGCTCGGCGGGGTACTTCGCGCCTTTCTCGTCGAGGAGCGCCAGGAGCCGTGCCTTGAGCGCCTCCACGTCGGCCCCCTTCTTCGGAGCGATATCGAGGTGGAAGACGTGGCACATGAAGTGCCCGCAGTAGAGCGCGTGGTCGATGTCGTCCGCGATGTCGTCGGGGAGGTCGATGATCCAATCGGGGTCGCTGCCCAGGAGCGCGATGTCGAGCGCGAGGACCTCCTCGGTCGTCTTCTGGTGGACGTTCTGGTAGCGGATGCCAGCCCCGGCCGCCGCGAACCGGTGCAGCAGCGCGGCTTCGGCTTCCTCGTCCGTGCAGGCGAAGAAGGCCACCCCGTCGCGCGTGCTCCACACGTCGTCGAGGTAGCGTTGCGCCTCCTCGATGCCGTCGTCGGTCATGACGAGGATGAGGTAGTGCTCGTAGCGGTCGCGGTAGTGCTGGATGCGCGCGGGGACCTGACTTGGGAAGAGCTTGCTGGCGTGGTAGAGCACGAGGTCCGGGAGGAACCGCGGTAGAAACGAGACCTTGTTCGTGAGGTACTCGACGCGCGACTTGAGCGCGTAGAGCGTCGGCAGGCGCTTCGTGCCGAGGTGCTTGATCGAGAGGACGACATCCTTGCCGTAGCGCTTGGCCGTGTCGAGGATGCTCCGGTTCATGTACTCGACTTTGTCGGGCAACGCCTCGAAGTGGGTCAGGATGTGGCGGCGCAGCGCGGTGAAGTCGGCGGGGTCATTGGTGCCGAGGAAGAAGACCTGCGTTCGCTCGGTCTTCGGGTAAGTGTCGACGCGGACGGCGAAGGCAGCGACCTTGCCCGCGCTGCCGCTCACGTCGTGGAGCCGCCGGGGGTCGGCGTTGTAGCGGTTGGGCACGTCGGCGTCGAGGTTGCGGATGCGCGCGGCGTACTCGAGGTCCGACGCGGGCGTATCGAACGCCTCGATAGCGTCCTCGGGGATGCGCCCGCTTTCGAGCGCCGCGAAGATCTGCTCGGGCGTCTCGCCGAGGCCCCGGATACCGAGGTGGTTGACCAGTTCGAGTTCGCCCGCCTCGTTGACCCGCGCGAAGAGCGACAGCTCGGTGTACGACACGCCGCGTTTGCAGAGCGCCCCGCCCGCGTTGTTCGCGATCCCGCCCACGATGGTCGCGCCGATGGTCGTCGAGCCGATCACCGAGTGCGGCACCCGGTCGATGGGTGCGAGCAGTTGGGTGAGTTCGTGGAGCGTCGCGCCGGGCATCGCGACCACCTGCTCGCCGCCGCTGATCGGGATAATGCCCTTGAGCCGCCGCGTGTTGACGATGACGAGCGGGCGGTCGTAGTCGAAGCCGCTGGGGCCGGAGCCACCCGTGAGGCCCGTCTTCGTCCCCTGCATGAGGATCGCCGCGCCTGCATCGACGCACGCCTGGAGCACGCGCCACTGCTCCAAGAGCGACCCCGGAAAGACGACCGCCGCCGCGCCGCCGAAGCCGTACCGGAAGCCGGTCCGGTAGTAGGCGGTGTCGCCGTCGTCAGTCAGGACATGCTTGGCGCCGACGACGCCGTGCAGGGCAGCGATCAGGTTCGAGGTAGACATGGCGAGGCATCGTGTTGGACAGGGGGACACGCGGCACGCCCGACTTCGCGTACGGTTTCGGCCGCACGAAGCTCCGCCCCTCGGACCGCTCAGCTCGTCACAGGTAGTGGCGAGGCACCTCGCCGCAAAGCGACGCCGACTGCGACCACAAAGCCAAGCACGCCGAGGGCCAGCACCGCCGTGAGCAGCGGTGCGCCCGCCCCGTTGCGCGCGTAGATCGCGGCGAACGCCCACACGAGCACCCCAGCGAACGCGACGTCGCCCGTCTTGCTCAGGAGCGCTACGCCGATCCCTGCTACGACGGCCACGAGTAGCGGCGGCCAGAACGCCGCGCCCGTCCCGAAGGCCTCCGCTAGCGCGACTGTGATGTTGAGCGGCGTCGCCACGGTGAGCCATGCCAGGAAGAGTGAGATTGGAACGCCGAGGAGCCAGCGCTCCACCATCGTCATGCCTAGGCGGTCGAGGCGGACGTAGAGCCAGATCAGGCCCGCCAGGATGCCCACGATCACGACCGCCGCAAGCCCAAGACGCCCCGTGAGCCACGGAATCTGCCACAGCCCCGTCAGCACCGTCACGCTCACGAACGGGACACCGAGCACATCGTAGCGCGCGCCGCGTGCGCCCGGCCGCGCCTGGTACGCTGCGAAGACGAGCACGCCGGTGAAGATGACGCCCCAGATGGCGAACGCCCAGCCAGCCGGCGTCACACCCGTCGGGATCGCGTTGGAGACCGCGCCCGTGTTCGTGTCGAAGAGCACGCCCGCCCCAGCGAGCCCGTTGAGCACGACGGCGAAGAGCGCCGCCGCGATCACGGCGAGTTGGCGGGCGAGTCCAGACATGGCGAGTGAGAGCGAGTAGGTGAGGCAGTGCACGAACGAACGCGGAGACTGTTCGGCTCCCCCCGTTCCTGCGTCGTCTCCGTTCTGACGAACTCCGCTCCTCGGAACGGTCCCCCCTCAAGTTTGAGGGGGACAGCCTCGCGACTCCTCGCTGGAGGAGCGAGGCGGGGGGAGCCAAGCCCAGCACCGCGTTCCTAGGGCTTCGACTTTGAAGTACGGTCAGGCACCGCCATAGGCGGGCGGGCAGGCACCGACTTCAGGACCGGGAGAGAGATCGCAGGCAGCTCGGCGGGCGCTGCGGGCGGGCGTCCTACGGGGCGGACTACCGGGCGAGGTAGCGCGCCATCGCCGGAGGCTGCCCCGTCGCCGGAAGGCGTGTCGAAGTCGGGCAGGCTCGCCGTGCGCGGGCCCGCCAGCTTCGCACGGAGGCGCTGCACGACGAACTTCGTCCAGCTGTAGCGCACCTTCGAGGGAAGGGCCTCCCAGAAATAGCCACTCGTGGGCGTCGTGGCGAAGCTCGGCTCGAAGTAGCAGTTGACCGTGCAGCCGCGGCAGACTTCCAGGCGGCCCTCGTGCTCGCGGTGGTAGGCCACGCGGTCGCCCTGCCAGAGGTCGTAGAGTCGCCCCTCGATGGGTAGCTTCTCCAGCCCGGCGTGGTAGCACGGCAGCACGAGCTCGTCGAACGGCGAGATGACGACCGTCGTGCTGACGGCCTTGCAGACCGGGTCGGCGGGGTCGTTGCCGCCGCGCGCGCGCAGCGTGAGGAAGGCGGGGTTGAGGTAGGTGTAGGGCTGCTTCGCGAAGGTCCGCATCCGCGCCATCACGTCGTCCGAGAGCTCCGCGCCGAGGCCGTGGTACTCGAAGAGCGGGTTCACGATCAGGATGAGCTTGTTCGGCAGCGCGAACTGCTCGTAGATCGTGTCGAGGTGGCGGACGCTCTCGTTGGTGACGGTGAAGAGCAGGTCGGGCCGCTCGCCCAGCCGCAGCGCCACCTCGATGGACTCCATCAGCTTGCCGAAGCACTTCACGCCGCGCGAGGCGTCGTGCTCCTCGGCGGTCGGCGCATCGATCGAAAAGTGTAGGAGGTCGACCAGCCCGCGTAGCGCCTCGGCGCGCTTCGGGTAGAGGAGGCCGTTCGACGTGACCGTAGTCAGAAAGCCGCGCTCCTTCGCCATGCGGAGCAGGTCCGGCAGTTGCGGGTGCAGGAGCGGCTCGCCGCCCGTGAAGTCGATCACGCGCACGCCGATGCGGCGGAGGTCGTCGAGGTTGCGCGCCGCGTCCGCGAGGTCGATCAGCGGGGAGGGCTGTTCCCAGATGTCACAGAAGCCGCACTTCGCGTTGCAGCGGTAGGTGACGTAGTAGTTGCAGAGGACGGGGCGCATCCGGACGGGGCCGCGAGGAGAGGAAGACGCGAGCGGGGGAAGGGAGAACCATAAGATCGGAAGAGCGGAGCTGCTTGGCTCACGTTTCCCCGCGACGGATGGTCCGGTAGAAGAGCCAGCCTGCCGTCATGCCAAAGGGCAACCCTATGATGAACAACGGCGAGTACATAAGAGCAAACGCAAACACCTGCACAGCACCCCGTAGCACAGAAGACAGGTCTTCCATGCTCGCCGTTTCGGGCCCTTTGAGCCGGTCTATGCCCTCGTTGACAGCCAATCCCAGGCCTAACAGCGCCGCCCCTACCAGATAGCTCAAAAAGGTGACGGCGAGCCCGGCACAGCCTCCCTCCCAGGCTGACTTCGCCTTCACTGCGTCGCGAGCCATCCGAGGTCCCAGCGCCCTAGCTACCACCACGGTTCCCAAGGTCGCCGGGAGGACCAACCCCCACAGAAAGGCACTGCCTGCACCAAAGCCTTCTGTAAAGCCAACCAGCACCGTGAAGCAGACCGAAAAGAACACGAGCGCTGCTGCTCCGAAATAAACTGCGGCGGTGTTCCTCTCTGTCATTCGCTCGGGCTCTCGGCAGCAGGCGGCGGCAGCACGTCCGCGACGGGGATCGGCGCAAGGTCGGGGAAGGCCGCAATCGTTAGCGCGCCGTCGGGCCCATGCTGCTCGACGGTGCCATAGCCGGTCGGTCCCGGCAGACGGTGGATCTCCGCGCGCCCGGGTCCGTGGTCGTTGCCAACGAGGACGAGCCACACCTCGGGCACGCCTGCGGCGGCGTAGCGCGGGAGTTTCACGTTGCGGTCGAACGCCTCGGTGGTATCGGCTACCTCAACGACCAACAGCACATCGGCGGGCGTAGGCACACGCATCCCCTCAACCGTAGGCTGGAGCAATGTCACGTCCGGTTCTGGCTCTGTTTCGTCGTCTAAACGCACAGGGTTTTGGACACTCACGATAGCCCGACCTGTGAGTGCCAAGACGAGCAGTGAGTTGAGACGATTGACCGTCGTGAAATGGCGAACTCCTACGGGTGCCATGGCAATGATGTGACCGTCAATGAGTTCGATGCGCTGCTCCCGTCCAAGCACCCCGCTCTCCCAGATAGCATGGTACTCCTCTACAGTAAATCGATAGGGATGAGGGGGAGCCAGGCTGGACATAGCACGAGAACGGCATACCGAGGAGCAACATAGAGTGAAGCCGAGAGCGCCCGATGCGTTCCCCTCACCGCAACACGGCCGCACCGCAACACGGCCTCACCGCAACACGGCCGCACTCCCTCTACATTCCCACCACCTTGAGCCGAGCGAACTTGAGCCGCAGCTTCTTCTGTCCGACGCGTTGGAAGTAGACCGTCGCTGAGGCGCGGTCGCCGCGGCCCTCCACGGCCATCACCTTGCCGACGCCAAACTTCGGATGCTCGACTTGCATGCCGGGTCGTAGCTCTCCGCCCTCGCCCTCGTCGTAGACGATGCGGCGGCCCTGCGGCTCCGGTTCGGCGGCAGGCATTCTCTTCGTCCGACGCGACTTTTTCTGCCCGGCGTCGCCGCGGAGGTTGCGACGGTAGTAGTGCGGGTCCACGTCGCCGTAGCCGCCGGTGCCACCGCTGCCGAGTTCGAAGCGGCCCTTCTTCGGGCGGAAGGCGCGGCCCGTGTCGGTGCGCAGCACGTCGTCGAGGCCGTCGAGCTCATCGAGGAAGCGGCTGCGGACGGCCTGCTGCGACTCGCCGTAGCGGTAGCGGCTGCGCGCATAGCTGAGTTGCAGCAGCTCCTCGGCGCGCGTCACGCCGACGTAGAACAGCCGCCGTTCCTCCTCCAGTTCTTTCGGGTCCTGCGCGGCCTTCGAAAGCGGGAACAAGCCCTCTTCGAGGCCGACGAGGAAGACGACTTTGAACTCCAGCCCCTTCGAGGCGTGGAGCGTCATCAGCGTGACGCGGTTGTCGTCGTCCGCGACGCTGTCGAGGTCGGTCACGAGCGAGACTTCTTGGAGGAACTCCGAGAGCGTACGTGCCGGAGCGTCTTCACCGGAGGACGTGTCTGCGAACTCGGCGATGGCGTTGAGCAGCTCGTGGACGTTCTCCAGGCGGGCGAGGCTCTCCGGCGTGTTCTGGTTGCGGAGGTCGGTCATCAGCCCCGACTCCTGGAGGAGGCTCTGCGCGAGTTCGTGCGCGGGCGTCGTCTCCGCCTTCGAGGCATGGTGCCCGACGAGGAAGCCGAATGTCGAGATCGCGTTCGACGCGCGAGCAGAGAGCCCGGTCTCGTGGACCCGCTCGATGGCCTGCCAGAGCGTGAGGCCCTCGGCGGCGGCGTATTGCTCCAGCCGCTGCATCGTCTTGGCCCCGATGCCGCGCGTGGGCGTGTTGATGACGCGCCGGATCGAGGCCACGTCGTTGGGGTTGACGGCAAGGCGGAGGTAGGCGAGCGCGTCCTTAATCTCGGCGCGCTGGTAGAACGAGATGCCGCCGACGAGCCGATACGGGATGCCACCCCGCCGGAGCGCTTCCTCGATCGAGCGACTCTGCGCGTTGGTGCGGTAGAGGACGGCCACGTCGCGCGGGAGCACGCCAGCGCGGGCGTTCAGGTCGCGGACGGTCCGCTCGATGCGCTGCGCCTCGTCGCGCTCCGAGAGCGCCTCGGTGACGCGGACGGGGTCGCCCTCGCGGTTGTCGGTCCAGAGCGTCTTGTCGAGCTGGTCGCGGTTCTGCTTGATGATCGCGTCGGCGAGCTTCAAGATGCGCTGCGTGGAGCGGTAGTTCTGCTCCAGCCGCACGACCGTCGCGTCGGGGTAGTCCTTCTGGAACGAGAGGATGTTCTGGATGTCGGCCCCGCGGAAGGCGTAGATGCTCTGCGCGTCGTCGCCCACGACGCAGATGTTTTGGTGCTTCGCCGCGAGGAGCTTCGCGAGTTGGTACTGCGCCTGGTTCGTGTCCTGGTACTCGTCGATGTGGAGGTAGCGCCACTTCGCCTGGTATTTCGCGAGCACGTCGGGGTTGTTTTCGAAGAGGCGGATGGGCCAGATGAGAAGGTCGTCGAAGTCCATCGCGTTGGCGCGGCGGAGGGCCTCCTGGTAGGGGCGGTAGACCTTCGCGACGGCCTCCTCGAAGGGGTCGGCGGCGAGTCGGGCGTAGTCGTCAGGGGTGACCATCTGGTTCTTTGCGCCCGAGAGGCGGCCCCGGACGGCGCGCGGCTTGAACTTCTTCGCGTCGATGCCATAGCGCCCCATCAGCTCCTTGAGCGTCTTCTCGGAGTCGTCGGAGTCGTAGATCGTGAAGTCCTTTGTGAAGCCGATGTGCTCGGCTTCCATGCGCAGGATGCGCGCAAACGTGCTGTGGAACGTCCCCATCCAGAGCCCCTTGCCCGCGCCCTCGCCGACGAGCGCCACGGCACGCGCCTTCATCTCGCGGGCAGCCTTG
>JBCDFF010000113.1:0-10896 GCA_039178415.1 Bacteroidota bacterium | reverse complement strand
TTTGCACATGGGTCACAATGTGTTGCGTCCTCTTCACATGCGACCTCGACGCAAGCGCATATGGACAACTGAATCGGTCGTCGATGGCCTTGATAGCTACCCTCCTGGACAGAGCCTGCCCTCGCGAACGCGGGGGAGGGGCTGGGGGTGGTCGATTATCGTGCATTGATCGGCACTTCTGTCTTCCCTGACCAGAGAGACAAATTCCCGGTGGTCTCTCAACGCCACTGAATGTGGCTATGCACTCAGACGCTTAGAGGCTACGAGTCCGTCGCGCTTGCCTCCGGGTAGGCCGACGGGCGGCAGCCGTAGTGCTTCGCGAAGGCGTTCGAGAAGTGCGCCACGCTCTTGAAGCCAACGGCGTAGGCGACTTCGCTGACGGTGCCTGCCTCCGACCGCAGCAGCATCGCGCCGCGCTCCAGCCGCATCGAGCGGATCGCCTCGGACGGCGTCTGCCCGGCGAGCGCTGACAACTGCCGGTGCAGGTGCCCCCGGCTCAGCCCGACCGCCTCGGCAAGCTGCTTGACGGAGAACCCGTCGTTGCTCAGGTGGTCCTCAATGGCCGAGCGCACGCGTTCGAGGAAGACAGCGTCGGCGGAGTCCACGTCCACGGTGGCGGCGTGCAGTCCGCCATCGCCGCTCGGTTCGGGGAAGGCGGAGGGAGCCTGCGCGAAGCGCTCGCGGAGCCGCTGGCGGTTGGCGATGAGCGAGCCGATGCGCGCCCGCAACTCGCGCACGTCGAACGGCTTCGTGAGGTAGTCGTCGGCTTCGATACCGAGGCCTTTGAGCTTGTCCTCAGCAGCGGCGCGCGCGGTGAGCAGGATGACAGGGAGGAAGTCTGTCTCGGGGTCCGACTTGAGCGCCTGGCACAGCGCGAAGCCGTCCATCGCGGGCATCATCACGTCGGAGAGCACGAGGTCGGGGAGGAAGCGCCGGGCAAGGTCGAGCCCCGCGCGCCCGTCGGGTGCTTCAAGGACGCGGTACGTCGGGGCATCGCCGTCGGGCTCTTCGAGGTGACGCCGCACGTAAGCGCGCACTTCGGCGTTGTCCTCCACTACGAGCACCGTGGTCCGGTCGCCGTCCATCACCTCGGGCTCGGCATGGAGGCGGTCCGTGGTGACGATGTTGGCGGCGAGCACCGCATCGAGGTCGTGCGCGACCTGCTGGGCGCGTGGCGCGTGCGTCGGTGCAGCCACGGGCGCGATCTGGTCATCGGCGAGGTGGCGGCGTCCGAGCGGCAGCGCGACCGTGAACGTGCTCCCGAAGCCCTCCTCGCTCTCGACGGCGATGCTGCCGCCGTGGAGGTCGGTCAGCTCCTTCGCCAGAGCGAGCCCAACGCCGGTCCCCGGCTGGCCGCCCCGCGCCGACTCGCTCGTCTGGTAGAAGCGGTCGAAGAGCCGGTCGAGGTCGTCCGGTGCGACGCCAGGACCGCTGTCCCGGACGCGCACCCGCGCCTCAGCGCTCGTCGCCTGCAACTCCACGCGGATCGTCCCGCCGACGGGCGTGAACTTGAACGCGTTCGCGAGGATGTTGACCAGCACTTTTTCGAGGTGCACAGCTTCGAAGTAAACCGGTACCGGCGCGTCGGGCACCGCTACGCGGTAGGTGAGGCCCTGGCGCTCGGCGAGGGGATCGAACGCCGCGGCGACGGTCGTCACGAACGTGCCCAGGTCTTGCTCCGATGCCTGAAGCTGCAGCCGCCCAGCCTCCAACTTGGCCACGTCGAGGATCTCGTTGATGAGGCCGAGGACGCGGCGCGCATTGCGCAGGGCCAGACCGAGGTGGTCGTGGACGGGAGCCGGTACCTCCCCGTGCCGCCCCTCGCGGATGTCCTCCAGCGGCCCGATGGTGAGCGTTAGCGGTGTGCGAAACTCGTGGCTCACGTTGGCGAAGAAGCGCGACTTGAGCCGGTCGGCCTCCCGCAGTTGCTCAGCCTGAGCTTCGAGCTGGACCGTCTGCTCCATTAGCAGGTCGTTTTGCCGGTGCACCTCCGCCGTGCGCTCCTCAACGGCGGCTTCGAGCGCGCGGGCGCGGTCGTTCAGCAGGCGCGTGCGGCGGCGGTCTGCGACGAAAGCGATGCCGCCCAAGAACGCCAGGCCTGCGACGCCAAAGAGGAGCTGCGCCCAGGCAGTCGCATGCCACGGCGGGCGGATCTCAAAGGGGAAACGTCCGATCTCGCTCAGCACCATCCGCTGATCCTCGGCCTGCACCTCAAACGCGTAGGTGCCCGGCGGCAGGTTGGTGTATTCCTTCTCGGCGATCTCGCTCCAATTCGACCAGCTATCCTCGAACGGGATGAGTCGGTAGCGAAACGACAGCGGTCCGAATGGGCTCGGTGCCGCGAACTCGAAGCGCAACGCGTTGGTGGAGGCATCGAGCGGCGCTGTCAGTCCGGTCAGGCGATGGCTCCCCGCGAGCAGCGAGTCGGTCCCCACGATCGATACGTGACGCACGAGCCCGTCGTAGGCGTCCTCTCTGTGCGCTTGTCCGCTAGACAGCCGAAAGAGCCCGGTGGTGCCGCCGAGCCAGACCGTCCCGTTCGGCTCCGTGGTCAGCGTGTAGTAGCTGCCGCGGTCGAAGAGCAGCTGAATGGGCGTTCGGTCGTGGCGGTAGCCCTCGTCGGTGCGGCGCGCGACGGCGAGATCGTCACCGCCGTAGTACCACACGTCGCCGTTAACGTCCGTGTCGAGCAAGAACACGTTCGGAAACGAGCGCGCCTCGTCCAGGAGCATACGCCCCAGCGGCTCATCAATGGTGAAGGGGAGCGTGGCAGTCGGGTCGTAGCGGTAGAGCCCTGTCTTCGTCCCGATGGCAAGGCGTCCCTCGACCTCGAAGGGCATGGCCCAGTCGGTGTCGACGAGCCCGTCGTTCCGGCCCCAGGCGTCCACATGCTCGGGACGCCCCACCGCGTCAAGCTCCACACGATGGACGGTTCCTGTGCGTGTCCCAACCCAGAGCGTCCCGTCTGGCATTGCCTGCATCAGCGTCGGCGAGCCCGTCGCGATCGTGTCTAGAGGCGTCGCGGTCCAGTCTGCGCCATCGAAGTCCAGGGAGGATAGGACGCTGCGGGCATCTACGCTCCACGTCTGGGTGCCGTTGGTGGCCAGCGAGTAGGTGCTGCGGTTGTCAATGCGCCGAAGGCGTAGCTCGCCAGGGTCGGCGACGAAGGTGCCATCGATGCACGCGGCAAGGAGGCGATCCTGTGTGGAGAGTAGGTCCAAACATGCCCCCGAGACGCCTGCGAGCGCCACGAAGCGCGCCCGTCGATCTGGCGAAGTTGCCGGTGCCATCCGGTAGAGGCCAGTGCTGGTCGCGGCGTAGACGCGCCCGGCGTGCCGCGCAACGGCCAGGACGATCCCATCCAATCCCACGCGCTCATCGAACTGGGTGATGGGGTGAGGGGGGCGATAGGCCATCCCCTCGTCGGTCCCGATCCACAACCCCTGTTCGGCATCCTCCCACACCGAGAAGACGCTCGGACTGGGTAACCCAGCGTCGTCGTCAATGATCTGGTGGAGAGTTCCGTCTGCCTCCAGGAGCACGAGTCCGCCCCGTTTTGTGGCAACGGCGAGCAGACCCGAAGGCAGCCAGCGAGTACCGCGGGCTCGAATCGCCGCCGCGCGCAGGTAGGCGGCAGCCTCGGTGTCGAACGGCTCCAGCGCGGTCCCTTCGAGGCGCCAAAGCTGTTGCTCGGTCGCGACGATGAGTGGACTTGCATCAAGCGGGTGCGGGGACGACACGACATAGGCGTTCGGGCCCGGCAGCGGTGCCGAGGTGATGGGTACCGGACCGTCTTCCTGGATCTCCGACAGCCCGCCTGTGGGCTCGACGAGGAAAAACCTCTCGCCAAGGAGGGCCGTGTGCGCTCCGTCTTCTACCTGCCAGGTTCTGAAGTGAGCGTCGTCGTCCCAGCGGACCAGGACGGGACCGAGCGCCGCGATGCCGACCGAGCCTCGAAAGTGAATCAACTGGTTGACCAAGGCACCCTGTGCGCTCTCGGAAAGCGAGTCGCGCCGCGAGACAAACGCGAGCGTGCCAAGAGAATCGGGGGCGACGTAGCCTAACTCGCCGTTGGTCACGATCCAGAGACGGCCCCGGGCGTCGCGTGCCACGCTACGGACACCGGACCGTACCCAATGCCGCTGCCATCGGCTACCGTCGAACGAGAGCAAACCGCGCGGGGTCGCGGCATAGACGATGCCGTCCTCGTCACGCGTCAGCCCGCCAACTTGTGTGCCGGCGATGAGCGCGTCATCAAACGGAAAAACGAGAGGCAGGCCCGCTTCCGTTGGCGGCGGCGTCTGGTTGGGGGGGACCAATGGGAGGGCAGACGCCTTCACAGTGGCCAGCAGGAGCAAGAGCAAGCAGGCAGGGCGCATGCCTGCAAGCTATACCAAAGCAGGCGAATCGATTCCTGCCCTGTGTTGCGAAGGGATTGTGGTGCCTCCTGTCCGACTTGGCAAGTTCGGCCTCACCAAAGGCAGTGCCTAGGTACACGACAAAATCGGACCGGTAGCCGGAGCGAGATAGCTTGAAGCTCGCCAAAGCACAAGCACGCTCACCCGACCCCGATCCGTGAACGAGTCTACCGCCCTCTTCAACGCCCTGCAAGCTCACCTCCCCATCCACCGTGCCCGCGCTCGCTTCATCGCTGCCTTCGTGCTGGCACTCATCCGCGTGCGCACCACCGACCTCGCCCAGGTCGCCCTCGCGCTCAATCCGGCGGTACGGGCGGCATCGAACTACCGGCGTATCCAGCGTTTCCTGGCGGGCTTTGCCCTCGACCAGACCCTCATCGCCCGCTTGGTCGTCCACCTCGTCCCCTGCCCACCAGAGGGCTACACCCTCAGCCTCGACCGCACGGAGTGGAGCTTCGGGCGCGCTCACACCCGGGTGCTCATGGTTGCCCTCGATACGGGGACGCTGGCCCTACCGCTCGTCTGGGCGGTCGTGCCAGGACGCGGCAATACGGCTCTCGATGTCCGGGAGCGCGTGCTCGATAGGCTCTTCACCGTGCTCGCGCCCGAGCAGGTGCGCTGCCTACTGGCCGACCGCGAGTTCGTCGGGGGCCCGTGGTTCACGCGGTTGTGCAAGCGCAAGGTGCCCTTCGTGATCCGGATGAAGCACAACGCCGTCGTACCGACACACAACGGCTGGCGCGACGTGGCGCACTACTTCCGCGCGCTACCGCTGGAGCAGCCGCGCCTGCTCAAGCATCGGCGCACCATCTACGGGCACAAGCTCTACGTAGCCGGGATGCGGTTGCGGGACAAGCGAGATGACTATCTGATCGTGGTAAGCAATCGTCGCTTCCGAGGCACGCTGGGCGACCCCATCCGCCTCTACGGGCAGCGGTGGCGCATCGAGACGCTCTTCGGCGCGCTGAAGAGCCGCGGGTTTGACCTTGAAGCGACGCACGTGTGTGAGCCGGAGCGGATTGCGCGCTTGGTGGGTCTGGTGAGCGTGGCCGTGGCGTGGGCCTACCAGGTCGGGGAGGAGTTGGCAGCACAGCTGCCCATCGTGGTGAAGCGGCACGGTCGCCGGGCGGTGAGTGTGTTCCGCTACGGACTCGACCACCTCCGTGGTCTGCTGCTAGGCGGGTGCCGCCCGGCCGAGTTCAAGCGCTGCCTCCAAGTTTTGTCGTGTACCTAGAGGCAGTGCACATGTCCTAACGAATGGGGGCCAGCACGCAGGGCGCACGAGCTACCCCGCCTAATGTTTGATGAAGCAGCGCCAGGGGGTAGTAGCATTCAGGCAGTTGAGCGGTCACGCCGCACGGACTTCGTTCCCGCAAGGCAGAGGGGGAAGCGGGGCTCTGAATGGGGGGGGCGATCCTCTAGGATCGGATGAAGAGCCAAACGAAGCGGGGGCGGATTTCAAGCCGTGAACGCCGACCAGCTTTCACGTCACGGCGACCTAGTCGCGCCGGCTCAGGCCCCAGCCGAGCGCGACCAGAAACGCTGCTCCAGCCGCCGCAAGAGCGGGCTTCGAGAAGACGATGGCGCGCCAGTCTGGTTGGTTGCCGGCGGGCATCGGCGGAGCCTCGTCGTACGCGTGGACCCGCTCGATGGCGCCATCGGAGCCGTGCACGACGATGCGGCCCGGAGCCTCGAAGCGGAGCAGGCGCTGCGCCGCTTCCACGGCGGCAGCCTGCGACTCGACGACGCGGTGCGGGAACTCAACGCCCTCACGCTTGACGGCCCAGCGGCCGTCGTTCGGTACGACGTGGTAGACGGTCTGCGACATGGAACTGGCGGTTGGCGTGGAGTTGGGGGCGAGGCATCAAGGTCGGTCACTTCGGGGCCGATCGCCAAGAGCGATCGACCCGAGCGCGCGTCAGCGGGGCTTTACGGTGGCAAACCCGCCATCGACCGAGATGACCTGGCCGGTGATCCAGCCTGACTTTTCCGCGTCGAGCAAGTGGTGGATCATCGGAGCGACGTCATGCGGTTCGCCGATGCGACCGAGTGCGTGCATCTTGGCCGACTGCTGCTCCGCCGCCTCGCTCGCGGTCAGACGCGCGGCCATCGGCGTGCGGACAAGGCCGGGCGAGACGGCGTTCACGCGGACGCCGCGGTGGGCATAGCTGGCTGCGGCGGCGCGTACGAGCGATGCGACGCCGCCCTTGGCTGCCGCGATGGCCTCGTGGTTCTGCAAGCCGTAGTGCGCCGCGATCGACGAGACGAGGACGATCGAACCGCTCTTCTGCTTCTGCATCACCTTGGTGCACGTCTTCACGACGAAGAAGGCGGAGTGCAGGTTGAGGCGCAGCGTCTCCTCAAACTCCGCTTCGGAGGTGAGGTGGGCGGGCTTCAAGATGATCGATCCAACGCAGTTAGCGATGCCGTCGAGGCGGCCGTACTGATCGAGGACGCTCTGGACAAAGCTCTCGACGCCGGCAAGCTGGGTGGCGTCTAGCGTGTACGCAGCGGCTCCGGTCTCACCGGCGAGGTCGCGCAGCTTGTCGACAGAGCGGGCCCCAAGCGCGAGGCGGGCACCAGTAGCGGCGAGGGAGCGAGTGAGTGCGGAGCCGATGCCGCCAGTGGCACCGAGCACGGCATAGACAGGGGTGTCAGCCATCAGTTGGTAGAGAAGGGCAGAGGAGAAGGGAAGCGAAACGAATGGATCAAACAAACGCGCCGCGCCGGAACGAGGTCCAGCGCGGCGCACAGTAAGGAAGAGCCGAAGCTCGCAGCCGGGTTACTCGGCAGCCTCGTCAGCAGGCGGCAGGAGCACGGTGTCGATGACGTGCACGACGCCGTTGGAGGCCTCGACGTCAGCCTGCGTCACGGTGGCGGTGTTGCCGTTGGCGTCCGTGACCGTCACGCTGCCATCGTCGCCTTTGGTGACGGTGAGCATCGCGCCGTTGACGGTCTCGAGCTCGAGCGTGCCAGCGATGGCGTCCGACATGGCTTTGCTGCCGATAACGTGATAGGTGAGGATACCGGCGAGCATCTCGCGGTTCTCGTCCATCATCACGGTGTCGAGGGTGCCCTCAGGCAGTGCACCGAAGGCCTCGTCGGTCGGGGCAAAGACGGTGAAGGGGCCTTCGCCACTGAGTGTCTCAACGAGACCCGCCTGGCCCACAGCCGCGGCGAGCGTGTTGAGGCCTGCTTCACCAGCGAGATCAACGATGGTCGGACCTGCCGGGGCCTCGTCGGCCATCTCGGTGTCGTCGGCCATGTCGTCCGCGGCGGGCTCGGCGTTGTCGCCGCAGGCGGCGAGGGCGAGCGTGCACGCGAAGAGGAGCGCGTAGAAAGGAGTCTTGGTCATGGGATGTGGATAGATAGAGCGGAAGAGGGCGGGAGGGCGAGGTGTGTGCCTGACCGCTTAGCGAAGCGACCGGTTCCTGGGAAAGGCTGGTCGTCGGCAGGCTGTCAGGCGCGAGCCAAAAATAGGCACGCAGAAGCAGAACCCATAAACGTCCAAAACGTTCTTGTCACGAAAATCGACAACCCTGCCGGATTCCTCCGGGGGTTCCTCCCTCCACAGCTGCTCCCTCTCGTGCGCGTCCAGGAACGAACGTTTTCGCCCCGCGAAGTTGCCAACGCCCTCGGTCTCGGCGAATCCACGCTGAAGCGGTGGATCGATAAAGGGCGTCTGCAATCGCTCCGTACGGCAGGGGGGCACCGCCGGGTCCCGTTCCGGGAGATTGTACGGTTTGTGCGCGACGAGCAGATGGACGTGCTCAAGCCGGAGGCACTCGGGCTCACCGAGACGCTGGGGATGCTCCTCCCCGGTCAAGAGGCTTCGCTTACCGCCGAGCGCCTCTTCGACGTGCTCACGTCCGCCGACGCGCAGCAGGCGCGGAGCCTTCTGGTCGCGTCTTATCTGCGCGGGGCCTCCCTTTCCACCCTCTGCGACGAGTCGGTGCGGGGGGCGTTGCACCACATTGGCACGCTTTGGAGTGAGCACGCCACCGAAGGGACCGGGCGCGACGAGGCGCGAGGCATCTTCATCGAGCACCAAGCCACGGACCTCGTCGCCCAAGCCTTCGGTCAGATCCGCTCGCTGATGCCTGATGCCCCCGAGGATGCCCCCGTTGCACTGGGCGGAGCCCCTGCAGGGGATCCGTACCTGCTGCCTTCTCAAATGGCCGCTGCAGTCTTGGCCGATGTTGGGTACCGGGTCGTCAATCTCGGTGCCGACACCCCAGCCCGTTCCCTCGTGGAAGCTGCTCGCGCCCATGCGCCTGCGCTGGTGTGGCTGTCCATCTCATCGCCTGTTCCCTCGGACGAACTCGTTGCGCAAATCCGGGAGCTCGCCGCGATGCTGCCTACCGGAACCCATATCGTCGCGGGCGGCCGGTCCCAGGAAGGCGTGCATGAACTTGAGGATGAGTTGCCTCACTTCCACGTAGGCAACACCATGGCGGAGTTGGCTGACCTGGCGCGTGTCGTGATGGCCCAGGTTGCGGCTGACGCGTAGCGGACGAAGGACGGGGCCTATGCGTCGTCGAAGGCGCGTTCTCCGCGGCGCCGTAGTCCCTTCCCGTGTCGCATTGCATACAGGTCCTCGCCTGCGAGGAGCCGGCGGATAGCAGTCGCGTAGACGAAAAAGACGAGGAGCCCCCCGACGCCGATGGTGAGGGCGAGGGGAATCCAGAACGAGACGTCGAACCCGACGGCGGCATCGAGCCACGCAGGGCGCTCCGTGCGCACGTCGGGATTCCGGACAGCCTTGTCGATCACCCACATCAACATGCCGCCCCCGACGAGGAGCAGCAGCGCTACGGCTCCGAGCAAGAGCCGCACACCACGTTTGGCGTTAGCAGAAGGCGGAGTGTCAGTGGGAGAAGGCATCATTGGGTAAGATGCAGCCAACTGGCTGCGAACGCTTGAGTGTAGGGCGCGGTGAAGGGAGGAGCGGTGACTGGCACGTTGGCGGGCCCGCCAACGTGCCCGCAGCAAGCGCGAAAGGCAGCGTCGGACGGTGAGCACCACGCGGCACACTACTGCATACGACATGACACCGACACACCACCCACGCCGTCTTGCTTGACAGCCTCAACGGCAGGCCCGTAGCTTTGTTCGCATTGGGTACCCCGCAACACCTTGTAAAAATTGCATGAACAGAAAGGTTAAAAACGCCGCTAAACGGACGATGAAAAAGGCTTTCGAGCAAGGACAGCGGCTAGGCGTGGACGTGTTGCCTCGCCACTTCTACTCGGAGATCCCCAACATCCACGAGCTCCGCACGACCACGGCATGGCGGCGTCCGTTCACGATGATCGGGGTCCCCGGCGCAGAGGTGGCGCCCCAGCTAGCTTTCGTCGAGGGGTGCTGCAGCTCGACCGTGACGGAGCAGTTGAAGGCGGCCCCGATGTATGAGCAAGCGGCCTCGCACAACGGCGAAGAAGGGTACGGACCGACCGAAGCCGATTTTCTCTACGCCTACGTCTACACGCACCAGCCTGCGCAAATCTTCCAGATTGGGTGCGGGGCCTCCACGGCGATCTGCCAACTTGCCGCCGCCGCAGCGGGCTACACCCCAGAGATCATCTGTGTCGAGC
Organism: Bacteroidota bacterium; assembly: GCA_039178415.1. Lineage (GTDB taxonomy): Bacteria > Bacteroidota > Rhodothermia > Rhodothermales > Rubricoccaceae > JBCBEX01. Next base: position 884 of record JBCDFF010000113.1, on the reverse strand, counting down.
CCTTTCCCACGCCATTTCTCTCGCAGGAAGCGGAGGCCGGACGGATCACTCTGATCCACGAGAAAGCCCAAGAACTCGATTATGCGGTCATTGAAGGGCTGCGCGAGGACGTGTTCTTCTTCGTGGACTCCACGCACACCCTGGGGCCCTCTGGCGAGGTTAGCCGGATCATCCTAGAGATGCTACCCCGTCTCAAGAAAGGGGCGCACGTCCACTTCCACGACATCAACTTTCCGTACGACTACCACCGAAAGATCCTCGAAGACCGCCTGTTCTTCTGGCACGAGAGCGTGCTGCTGCACGCGTTCCTGACCTACAACAGCAGGTTCAAGGTGTTGGCGTCCCTATCGATGCTGCACTACGAGGCGCGGGACGACCTCAAGCGCTTGTTACCGAACTACCGGCCCGCCCTCGATGACCAGGGGCTCAACATGAGTGACGGCCACTTCCCGAACGCCATTTACCTCGAAGTGGTGGCGTAGCCTTGCGGTGCCTGGCATTCCGTATAACGATGGTCCGAGGTCTCACGTGAAGCGGTGCGCCTTCCTGACGATGGCCGACCCCACAGGCTTCGTGATCGACGACGATCTCGCCATAGCCCCGTTAGCAAAGTTGGGGTGGACGGTGACCCGCGTTCCGTGGACCTCAAACCAGGTCTGGGACGCGTTCGATCTCGTCATCATCCGTTCACCGTGGGACTATCAGCACCACGCCGACGCGTTCCTGGATGTCCTTGACGAGATCGAGGCGTCGTCCGCTCGGCTTGAAAACCCCGCAGCCCTCGTCCGTTGGAACCTCGACAAAGGGTATCTCAGGGATCTCGCATCTCATGGCATTCCCATCGTCCCGACCGCATGGGCGCACGGCCTTGACTCGGCCCCAGG
>JBCDFF010000112.1:0-10897 GCA_039178415.1 Bacteroidota bacterium | reverse complement strand
GTGCGGCTCGTCCGGGTCCTGGCGAGCGAGAGCAGCGCTGCCCTCGTCACGCACACGCCCGTCGAGGCGCTGGAGGCGGAGGGCGGCAGCACGCTCGTCCACACCACGCGTGGGACGATGCGCGCCGAGCGGGTCGTGCTCGCGCTCAATGCCTACGCGCCGCTGCTCGTCCCCGACCTCGCCCCGTTCGTCCGGCCCGTCCGCGCGCAGATGCTCGCCACGGCCCCGGTCGCGCCGCTCCTCACGCGGCCCGTCTACTCGCACGAGGGCTACTACTACGTCCGCCAGCACACCGACGGCCGCCTCCTCGTGGGTGGTGCGCGGCATCGCCACCGGGACGAGGAAGTTGGTTACGAGGACGCGACGACGCCCGCGTTGCAAGCCGACCTCGAAGCCTACCTCGCCGAGCACGTCCCCACAGCCTCGCCCGTCCAGGTCGAGCGGCGGTGGAGCGGCACGATGGGCTTCTCGCCCGATGGCCTCCCGCTCGTGGGGGCGCTGCCGGGCCACCCCGAGAGCCGCTGGCTCGGCGGCTTCACCGGGCACGGCATGGGCTTCGCCGTTCGCCTCGCCCGCCTCGCCGTTCGTGAGATGGTCGGAGAGGACGACGAGTACGCTGACCTGTTCGCTACCGCGCGGGTCGTAGGTCTAAGGTCACAGGTTGCAAGTCTGAATCCGTCTTGACCTGCGACTTACGACTCGTCCTCGACGGCCTCGTAGAACGCGTCGAAGAAGGCGGCGAGCTTGTCGTAGTCCTTCACGCCCGGCTCCGACTCGACGGACGAGGAGAGGTCGACGGCGTAGGGCCGCATGCGGAGCGCTTCAGCGACGTTATGCGCGCCGATGCCGCCCGCGAGGAAGAGCGGGAAGTCGCCGGCCAGTTCGCGGGCGAGGCGCCAGTTGAAGCTCTCGCCGGTGCCGCCCCACAGGCTCGTCTTGTGCGTGTCGAGGAGAAAGTAGTCGGCGAGGCCCTCGTAGGGCTCCATCAGGAAGCGCAGTTGCTCGCTCGCGGCGTCGTGCTGGACGTGGAACGCCTTGATGACCGGCACCTCGACGGCCGCGACGACCTCTGGCGGCTCGTGGCCGTGGAGCTGTGCGAGTTGGAAGCCGACCTCGGCGCAGCGGCGGTTGATCGTCTCGGCGTCCTCATTCACGAACACGCCCACCGGCTCCGAGCCCGCCACCCAGCCAATGATCTCCTTCGCCACGGCAGGCTCGACGTAGCGAGGGCTGTCTTCGACCTGGATGAAGCCGAGGTAGTCGGCCCCGTAGCCCGCGCAGACGCGCGCGTCCTGAAGCTGCGTGATGCCGCAGATTTTGGTTTTGGTCATCTGAAGTGAAGCGAGAGGGCGTGCTTGGACTCGGCTCCCTGTTTGAGGCGGTCCTCGGAGGCGAGATGTGTTGCGTGTTGCGTAGTGCGTGTTGACCTCGATCCGATACGCAACACGCAATACGCAACATCCTGAATATCACATCAACGGGGGACGCGGGGCGGCGAAGAACTCGGCTAGTGTGAGGCGACGTTCCACCAGCCTCGCCTCGCCATGTTCTTGCTGCCTCGCCTGCTCGTCGTTTCTGTCATGCTGCTGCTCGCGCCGGGCTTGAGCGCGCAGTCGATCTTCGAGCGAGCGCGCCGAGCCGCCGAGCGCGGAGCGGAGCGCGCCGTCGAGCGGGAGGCCGAGCGCCGGGCCGACCGGGCCGTGACGGGGGCCATCGCCTGCGCCATGGGCGACCGACAGTGCGCGCGTGAGGCCGAGGCCGAGGGCAAGGAGGTCGTCTACGTGGACGCCAACGGCGATCCCATCGAGGACCAAGACGCCGCGGCTCAGGCAACACGAGGCGCCGCGTCCGGCGATCCTCCCGGGACGGGCATCTGGGCCAACTATGACTTCGTCCCCGGCGACCGCGTGCTCTACTACCACGATTTCGAAGGCACCCGCACCGGCAACTTCCCCTCGCGCCTCGACTACATCGCAGGCACGCTCGACGTGGTCGAGATGACCGAAGGGGGCGTAGAAAACAAAGTCCTGCGCGTGGGCGAGGGGACCAGCGAGGGTGGGCCCGGCGGCAATGGCTGCTTCACGGTCCCGCTGCCCGAGGCGCTGCCCGAGCGCTACACGATGCAGTTCCGCGTCCGCACCTCCGACCCGCAGCGCCGCGCCCGCGTGCGCCTCTTCTCCGACGGCAGCGACGACACGCCCGACACGCGCTGTACCTATCCGCCCAACCCGCATGTGGTCGTGAGCAACGCCGAACAGGGTCTCCAACTGCCCGGCGGCTACGGGGCCGCGAAAGCCACCGGCAACGTCGGGTTCGAGACGGACCGGTGGTACGACGTCGCCATCGCCGTCGACGGGCCGTACTGGAAGATGTACGTCAACGGTGAGCGCGTGGCGAACGTGCCGCAGTACGACTTCCCACGCGCGAACAAGCTGCACGTGTTCATGAACGTCTACCGCTACGGCGTCTTCCTCGACGACCTGCGCATCGCCGAGGGCGGGCCACGTTCGCTCTACGACGACCTCGAAGCCGACGGCTTTGTCTCCACGACGGGCATCCTCTTCGACACCGCCAGCGCACGCATCAAGCCCGAGTCGACGCCCACGCTCAACGAGGTGCTCGACATGCTGGAGGACCACGACGACCTCGCGCTCCTCATCGAGGGCCACACCGACAGCGACGGCCCGGACGCCGCCAACCAGACGCTCTCCGAGGACCGCGCCGCCGCCGTGAAAGCCTACCTCGTCGACAACGGCATCGACGCGGGCCGCATCGACACGGCTGGGCGGGGTGAGAGCGAGCCGGTGGCCGACAACGGCACGCCCGAGGGCAAGGCGCAGAACCGACGGGTGGTGTTTAGGAGAAGGGGATAGGGGATGGGGAGACACGTGGTGTAGCCAGATCGTCGCTCGATGCCTCCCTCTCCTCGTTTCCCCAATCCGCCGTCTCCTCGTCCCGTCGTTTCCCTGCCCGGCTGTCTCCTCCTCTCGGCGTCTACCCGTTTCGTTCTTGCGTCTTTGACGACTCGGATGCATCTTGGCAACGGTATCGTTTTCAGATAGTTGTGGGATGCGTGGTGACGCTCGTTGGCTCGGTCTGCTCGTCGTGCTTGCCGTGGGGTGGAGCGCGGAGCAGGCTACGTCCCAAGGCTTGCGGGGTGAAGGCGATGGCTGGACACCGCGGTTCGAGCGGGCGCACGATGTGGAGCCCTATCTGCCGCAGTCGTCGGTCTACGAGATCCTCGAAGACCAGCGGGGCTTCCTCTGGTTTGCCACCCGCGAGGGCCTCGGGCGCTGGGACGGCTACACGATGCGCACCTGGCGCTTCGCGCCCTTCGACGAGGCGTCGCTGCCGGGCAATCAAGTGCGGCAGATCGAAGAGGACGCGCACGGCGACCTGTGGGTGCGGGCCGAGCGGACCGACCGCAGCCCCGTCGGCGTCGCGCGGCTCGTCGGGCCGGGCCACGAGCGCGTGGAGCGCTATGGACACAGCCACGCCGCGCTATTCGTCGGGCCCGACGGAGAGGCCTGGTTGGCCGACTCGACGTTCCTCTGGCGCTTCGACCGGGCGGCGGGGCAGTTCGCCGTCGTCCGAGACCGCCTGACGCCGCACCGAGCCGATGACGCCTGGACGCTGTCGGACGGGGCCGTCTGGGTGAGCACACCGCAGGGCATCGAGCGGTACACGCCGACGGCAGACGGCGGCTACGGAGCCAGCTCGTTCGTCCGCGCGGACCGCGCCTGGTGGTCGTCCGACGACCTCCTGTTCAAGCCCTTCAATGCGCTGGCGGAAGATGGGAGCGGCCGGGTATGGATCGGGGGCGTGCATCTGGGCTACGTCGAGGAGGACCGCATCGTCACGCTGGCGACGCCTGCGCCAAACACGTCTGGCCCTGAGACCGGGCTCGACATCATCGACATGGTGCCGACGCCCGAGGCGCTCTGGCTCGCGACGCTCGACGGCGTCTACCGCTTCGACCTGGCCACGCAGGCATTCACGCGCTTCTCGCTGAGGCTGCCAGGCGACATCGCCACCCAGAACTGGGTCACGGCGCTCCACCTAGACCGCATGGGGACGTTCTGGGCCGGCACGGTCTGGGGGCTGCACCGCGCCTCGCCCTATGTGCCTCCCTTCCGGCTGATTGCGCACAACCCGGACGACCCGAACACGATCGGGAGCGGCATCGTGCTATCCATCGAAGAAGACCTGAGCGGCGCGCTCTGGGTGGGGACCCTCGGTGGAGGACTCAACCGTATCGGCTCCGACGGGGAGGTCACGCGCTACCGCCACGAGCCCGACGACCCCCGCTCGCTCTGGCAAGACTGGGTTTGGTCCGTCGAGGCCGATGCCGACACCGTCTGGATAGGGACGGGGGGCGGCCTCAATGCGATTCCCCTCGACGCGCCGAGCGAAATGGCCCGGATCCAGCACCACGGTCCTCAGCAAGACGGCTGGGGAAGTAGCGCGATGGGCCTGCACCTCGACGCGGCGGGCACGCTCTGGTATGGCCATCCAGGCGGACTGCACCGGCGCTACCCCGACGGCACGACGCGCGTAACACCGATGCCAGACACAACGGGCGGGCTGCAAGCCATATGGACGGCGGCCCACGGAGCCTGGATCACGACCACGCACGGCCTGCTCCGCTACGATAGCAGGACGGAGGACTTCGGCGTGTTTCGGCACCACACCGAAGACCCGACTTCCATTCCTGACGACGCGACCGTTGCGGTGCACGTGGACCGGCAGGACCGGCTCTGGGTCGGCACGCAAAGCGGGCTCGCCCGGCGCGACTCTAGCTCCGAAGTCGGCTCCGACGGCTTCGTGCAGTTCTCCACCGCTGACGGGCTGCCGAGCAGCACGGTATACACCCTGCTCGAAGCCGAAGACGGCACCCTATGGGTGTCCACGAACCGAGGCCTCGCCCGCTACGACGAGGGGCAGACGCCAGCGTTTCGGGCCTACGCGTTGGCTGATGGGGTGGGCAACGTCGAGTTCAATCGACACGCTGCCGCTGTGGGCAACGACGGTACGTTCTACTTCGGCGGCGACCGGGGCGTGACCGTCTTCCATCCCGACGCGATCCGTCTCAATCCGCACCCGCCCCCCGTGGCCGTGACGGCTCTGCACCGCGCCATGCAGGACACCACCATCACCGAACGCCATGTGGCCAGCGCTCCGGTTCACATCGCGCCCGATGTCTCGGCGTTCACCTTCGAGTACGCCGCGCTCGCCTACACCAACCCCCACCGCAACCGCTACGCCGCCCGCCTCGACGGCTGGGACGACGACTGGGTGCCGATGGCCGACCAGCGCCGCGCGACGTACACCAACCTCCCGCCCGGCCGCTACACGTTCCGCGTGCGCGCCGCCAACGAGGACGGCGTGTGGAACGAGGCGGGCGTGTCCGTGCCGGTGGTGGTCGCGCCGTGGTTCTGGCAGACGGTGTGGTTTCGGTTGCTTGTCGGGGTGGCGCTCGTCGGGCTGGTGGCGTTTGTGGCGTGGTCGTTCTCGCACCGGGCGTATCAGCGTCGGCTGGCGCAGATGGAGGCGCAGCAGGCGTTGGAACGCGAGCGGGCGCGCATCTCGCGGGACATGCACGACGAGGTGGGAGCGAGCCTGACGGAGATCGCCATCCTGTCGGAGCTCGCCCAACTCCACGCCGCGCAGACGCGGGGCGATGGAGGCCCAGCCGTCCTTCCCGATGCGGCAGCGGGCCGCCTCCAGCAGATCGCCGACACGTCGCGGGCGACGCTCGACGCCATCGGCCAGATCGTGTGGGCGCTCAACCCGCGCAACGACCGGCTCGACCACCTCGTGGCCTACCTGCGCGAGAGCGCCGCGCAGACGCTCGAACCAACGGGCCTGGACGTGGTGCTGCGTTTTCCGGAGGGGGTGCCAGCGCAGTCGGTCACGACCGAGTTTCGGCGCAACGTCTTCCTGGTGCTGCGCGAGGCGGTGCACAACCTGGTGAAGCACGCCGGCGCGCAGCGGGCGACGGTGGCGGTGTGGCTCGGTGGCGAAACGGTGGTGCTGACGGTGGAGGACGACGGGGTGGGGTTCGCGTCCGGGCGTCGGTTTGGGAACGGGCTCGCGAACATGCGGGAGCGAGCGGCGGAGATTGGCGGGACGCTCGTGGTGGAGAGCGAGCCGGGCGCAGGCACGCGGATCCGGCTCGAAGCGCCGCTGCCCGCCCAGGTGTAGAGACGCCACGGTGCAGAGACGCTGCGGTGCAGAGACGCAACGGTGCAGAGGCGCCTCAGCGCGGCGTCGCTACCACGAATGCGGCTGCCTCGTCGCGATCCTCCGGGTCCGTATCACCCCCTCATGCGATTGCGCGGGCGGCGGCGCGGCGGGACCTTACAGGGTGCCACTCAACCGCGCCTGCCGTGCCGCTGCCCATCCAGATCGCCATCATCGAGGACCGGACCGAGATCCGCGAGGGGCTCGCTACCCTCATCGACGCCTCCGAAGGCTTCCGCTGCGTGGGCACATTCGACGCTGCCGAGCCGGTCGTGGAGCACGCCGCGTCGCTCACGGCCGACGTCGTGCTCATGGACATCGGCCTGCCCGGCATGGACGGCGTGGAGGCGACCCACCGTCTCAAAGCCGTCCGCCCCGACGTGCAGGTGATGATGCTCACGGTCTACGAGGACGACGACCACGTCTTCGGCGCGCTCCAGGCGGGGGCGACGGGCTACGTGCTCAAAAAGATGCCGCCCGCGCAACTCCTCGCGCACATCCGCATGCTCGCCCAGGGCGGCTCGCCGATGTCGAGCCAGATCGCGCGGCGCGTCGTGGAGACGTTCCACCGCCCTGCGCGCTCCGTCGCCGACGAGGCCTCGCTGACGAGCCGCGAGCGCGAGGTCCTCGACCTGCTCGTGCAGGGCCACCGCTACCGCGAGATCGCCGAGGCGCTCCACATCAGCCTCGACACCGTGCGCACGCACATTCGGCACATCTACGAGAAGATGCACGTCCGCTCGCGCACCGAGGCCACGCTGAAGTACCTGGGGAAGGCATAGCCGGCCTGCTACGGAAGGAGGACCCGTGCACGAGGCAGAGCGATGGAGCGGCATCAGCCGTCCTTGGTCATGTGTCCTTGGTCAGAGGTAGGTGGACTAGCACCGAAGCCAACCCGGCTGGAGCGGTGGATGCACCTCCTCCTACAAACGACAAAAACCTGAGGACTAATACCGTTTACGTAAAACTCCCGTGCTTTTTGTAGTCATCCCCGCGCACGCGGGGACCCACACGAGTGGCTGGTGACTACCCGCAACGCGCAAGGACGACGGATCGAGGAGGAGGCACTTTCGAGCATCCCGCCGCTTGTAAAGAGAGGGGCTCTGCGTACTTCGGCCTGACCTGGTAGGTCCCCGTGGTCACGGGGATGACTAGAGTGGGAGTAGCGCAGCCATGCACTTCTATTCCTCGTAGTTGGTATAAGGACCACCGAATCACATCCTTGGGCGATTGAACGGCGAGGGCGCAGCGGGCAGATTGAAGGCGACACTCACACCGGCCACCGCCTGCCATGCGTCTCCTGCTACCGTCCCTGCTGCTCCTGCTCGCGTTGCCTACGGCCGCCCAGATCACCGTTACGCGGGCCGATTTCGAGGCGCGTTTCGGCATGGAGGAGCTGTCGTACACCTACAACTTCGAGAGCGAGGTGCCCGACCTCGCCAGGCTACCCGACACGACCGGCCTCGGGACGATCGTCCGCAGCGCGGGGGCCGACCGGACGTGGGACCTCGCCGCGATGCTCTCGACGCTGGCGCTTGTGGACCGGCGGACCTTCGTCGCCATCCTGCCTGATGCCGGCCCCCTCGACTTCGAGGGACTCCAGGACCCGTGGTTCGCGGAGACGAGCACCAACGCGGTGCTGCGCCTCGGCGCGCGGCGCGACCTCGACGAGTCGCCGGACTCCACGTCGTCGTTCTACTACCGCTTCGACGACGATGGTGGTTGGAATACCGGCTTTGCCGTTGGCGACATCGACTTGGGGATGGATGGCAGTCCCGACACGCTCGTCACGCGTCGGTACCACCTCGGCGCGCCTGAGATACGCCTCCCGACCGAGTTCGGCGTCACCTGGACGGAGTCCTTCATCGACTCGACGGCCCTCTTCGTCCCCAACTTTGGGGTGATTGACAGCGAGAACCAGCGCTCGACCATCGTGCGCGCGGTGGACGGCTGGGGCACGCTCGTCACGCCGCGCGGGTCCTTCCAGGCGCTGCGCCTCCGCCTCGACCAGACAACTGATCTGGCCCCGCTCGGCCCCAGCCCCGGCGACGCCGTCCTGAAGGGCTACGGCTTCGTGACGCGCGAGGGCGAGTCCGCCTTGGTGCTCTGGCGCGACGACGTCCCGCAGGACGACCCCGATGCCATCCTGGAGACGATCGGCTACTTCCAGAGCGCCGGAGCGGTCTCCAACGAGGCCGACGCGCCCCTCGTGAGCGGGCGGGCCCTGGACGCCTACCCCAACCCGACCCGCGACGCCGCAACGCTCGCCGTCACCCTCGACGCGGCTGCCCGCGTGACGCTGGCGGTCTACGACCTCCTCGGGCGCCGCGTGGCCCTCGTTCACGACGGCACGCTGGCCGTCGGGACGCACCGGCTGCGCCTCGACACCACCACGCTGCCAAGCGGGCTCTACCTCGCGCGCCTCACCAGCGCCGACCACGCCGTCACCCGCCGCCTCACCGTGCAGCGCTGACGCTCCCTCGTTCCTTGATCCAGACCCTTACGACCATGCACCGCTCACTCCGCACCCTCGCGTATTTCTTCCTCTGCGCCTGCTTCGCGCTCACCCTCACCGCCTGCGACAGCGACGACAGCGATGACGACAACAACGGTGGCGGCGGCGGCGGTGGCACTGGAGCGGGCGTCACCGCCGTCGTGGACGGTGGCTCTTGGACGGCGACCACGCTCGCCGCTGCCGGGCGCGACGAGGACGACACGAGTTTCGGTTTCGGGGGCTTCGCCGCGAATGGGAGCAGCATTACCGTCGCCGTGCAGAGCTTGTCCGCGGGCACCTACTCGACCGCCAACCAGGACTTCGTGGGCGTCTACGCCGCCACGACCACCGGCGTCCCGTTCACAACCGCACTCGGCGGCTCGGGTACGATCACCGTGTCAAGCATCACGGCGGAGCGCGTCCGCGGCACGTTCTCGTTCACCGCCTCGAACGGCAGCGGCACCGTGTCGGTCACGAGCGGCGAGTTCGACGTCGCCTTCATCGACAACTGAGGCCGCTCACACCGCGATCCGTAGCGGCGAGGCTAGGCGGTGCTGGGTGCTCTCGACGAGCATCTTGAGTGCGTCGCCCGGCCTCTGCGCGCGCATGAACGCCGTGCCGATGAGCACGGCGTCGATGCCGCCTCGGCGGACGTGCGCGAGGTCGGCGGCGGTCTTGAGCCCGCTCTCGCTCACCGTCACGATGTGGTCCGGCACGCGCTCCAGCACCCGCACGCTGTGGTCGATGTCCACCTCGAAGGTGCGCAGGTCGCGGTTGTTGACGCCGAGGATCTCGACCTGGTCGAGGTCGAGCTTGGCGAGTTCGGCGGGGTCGTAGACCTCGACGAGGCAGCTCATCCCGAGGTCGGTCGCCGCCTGGTGCAGGTCGCGCAACTCGGCGGCGTCCAGCACGGCCGCGATCAGGAGCACCGCATCGGCCCCGAAGGCGCGTGCTTCGAGCAACTGATACTGGTCCACGATGAAGTCCTTCCTCAGCAGCGGGAGGTCCGTGGCGAACCGCGCCGTGTCGAGGTTGCCGAGCGCGCCTTGGAAATGTGTCGGCTCCGTGAGCACGCTGATCGCGGCGGCCCCGGCGGCCTTGTACTGCCGTGCGATGCTCGGCACGTCGAAGTCGGGCCGGATCACGCCCTCCGACGGCGAGGCCTTCTTGATCTCGGCGATGACGGCGGGCGGCGCGGCGGGATCGGTCCGGCGAAGGCTGCGCGCAAGCGAGAGCGTGGGGGCGCGGAAGGCGGGCCGCGCTTCGAGGACGGCGGCGGGGACGGTGGCTTTGCGGCGTTGGACGAGATCGCGCGTGTCGGCGACGATGCGGTCGAGGATGGACATGGGGAGTGAGGTCGAAGGTCGAGGGTCGCAGGTCGGAGGTCCGGGAAGGGCAGACCTTCGACCCAGGACCTGTGACCCACGACGCCAGAGGCTAGCGGCGTATGGCGAGGGGGGCGGGCACGACGCGCCAGACGGCGGCGTGGCCCCGGTAGTGGAGCGCCGCCGCAGACGAAGGCCCGCCAGTAAATCGCTCGCTGTAGGTGATGCTGCGCATGGGGAGTGTGGGGGTATGAGGGTGTGGGAGAGGGGGGAAGTCAGTCGGCGAAATAAGCGGCGTGCTCTTCCCGGACGATGTTGGAAGGGCCGCACCATCGGTCGGCGTTGTGGCGCATCTTGACGAGACTACCGATGATGCGGTCGTAGGTCGTGTTTAATGCATCGCGCACTTCTTGGTCGAGATAGCCACAGGCTACGGCACAGTCCAGCCAGGCTTGGGTCTCAGCGGCCTCTGCATCGGCCTGGGTGAGCGTGCTGGTGAAGTGCTTCGGGTAGCGCCGCTTGCGCCACGCTTCGGCAACGTTGGCAAAGACGGATCGAGACGAACGTCGGATCTGATCTGTGAGGGCATAGCGCTCCTCCTTCGGCCACGACTTCGATAGCGCGAAGATGTCCATGGACGCCCGGAAGGCGTCGCGGTAGACCCGCAGTTCTCTGAACGAAGTCACCACACCCATACCCTCACACCCCCACACGCCCAGACTCCGACACATCGTTTGACACCTCCACGAGGGCATCGAGCTTCGCGAGGGCGCGGCCGGAGGCGATGCTGTCGCTCGCGGCGGCGAGGCAGGCTTCGAGGCCGTCGAAGCGGCCC
>JBCDFF010000111.1:0-10980 GCA_039178415.1 Bacteroidota bacterium | reverse complement strand
GCCGCCACAGGGACGGACGCCGACAAGCTCGCCACCTTCCGCACGGTCCGGGATCAAATCGCGGCGTGGTTGGACGAGACGTTCGGTGCGAAGGCGTAGGCTACGACGCTACGGCAGCGGTCTGCCCGAGCGTGACCGTGTCGTCGGCAAGCGCGTCGAGGAGGTCGGCGCGGTGGCTGGAGAGCACGGCGAGCCCCCCCTCGGCGATGTGCGCCCGCACGAGATCGAGCGCAGCGGCCGTGGCAGCCGTATCGAGGCCGCGGAACGGCTCGTCCATGAGCAGCACCGACGGCGTCGCCACGAGCGCGGCGGCGAGCTGCGTCTTGCGAAGCATCCCGCTCGAATACGTCCCGATGACCTGCGCCCGCCGCTCGTCGAGCAGCACCGTGTCGAGCAGCGCCTCCACGCGAGCCGAGGCCCCGTCGTCCCACTGGCCGCGCTGGCGGAGGACCCATTCGAGCAACTCGACCGCCGTGAGGTGCTGCGGCAGGCGCGGCGCGTCGTGGACGATGCCGACGTGCCGGAGGTAGCGGTATGGGCTCCGATGCACGTCCAGGCCCTGCCCCGGACCTGATCCGGGGTCGCCGTAGCGGATCGTGCCCGACGTGGGGAAGGCGAGCGCCATCAGCAGCCGCAGCAGGGTCGACTTGCCGGAGCCGTTCGGCCCGACGAGCGCCGTCGTGGTGCCGGGCGCGAAGGTGTGCGAGAACCCGTCGAGCACGGCCGGCCCCTGGCCGTAGCGCTTGGTCACACAGTCGAGGACGAGGGCAGCAGACATCGGATAGAGACGGGTGAGAGACGATGCTTCTAGACTCTTGTCATCCTGAGCGAGCGTCAGCGAGTCAAAGCGAAGCTTCACGTAGTAGAGGATCTGCGGACCAGCTTTCAGGTCCCGACGAAGCAGAATAGTGCGACCGAGATCCCTCGGCTTCGTTCGCTCTGCGCACTCCGCTCGGGATGACAAGAATGAGGCGTAGCGTGCTTCTGGTCGACAAGATGCAGGAACGCATGCAAAAACTCGACGCGCAACCGCGCAGGGCCGCCCCAGGATCCCCGCGCCGCCTCCCGCGTGCACCGTTTTGCCGACCCCTTCTACTACCCGCCTCTTTTCCCACGACGTAATGCCGCTGACGCTGACCGCCCTGTTCGCCCTCGACGTACCTGATGTCGGACGCCTCTGCGTGCGCGTGGACGCGGGCGACGCCGAGCGGTGGGCCGAGCGGCTGCGGACCGCGCCGGGCTACAAGACGATTCCCGTCCGGCATGGCGCCGCCGACGTGGTGCTCTGGGACACCGACTCCGCCGGGACGCCCGACACCGACGCGCCGCTCGTCGCCATCGTGGACGACGACGCAGCCGCGCGGTGGGCGTGGCAGGTCGGCGCACGCACGCTGCTCCCGGCGACGGTCGCGCCCGATGCGTTAGCGGCAGCGCTCGTGGCGGCCTACCGTGGCCTCGTGGTCGTCGCCCCGCGCTTCGCTGATGTGGTGCAGCGCGACGCGACGCCGGAGGACGTAGGCCCGGCGCTCACGCCGCGCGAGCAGGAGGTGCTGGCGCTCGTGGCCGAGGGGCTGCCCAACAAGCTCATCGCCGACCGCCTCGGCGTCTCCGATAACACGGCGAAGTTCCACGTGGCCTCGCTGCTACGGAAGCTCGGCGCGCACTCGCGCACGGAGGCCGTCATCAAGGCCGCGCGGCTGGGCAAGCTGGCGATCTGAGGGAGAGTGTGTTGTGGTAAGGCTGTACGGTAGCCAGTTGGCTTCTGGGGCAATCAGCTGCGGAATAGCCTCTTGAAAAAGCTAGGCCGCTCCGTCCTTTCGTACTCGGTCAACCGACCACTGAGCCAGAACGAGCCTTGCAACACCCCACCAACTGGCGGTACCTCCCCGAGCAACGATGGGTCTAGCACCACGTCATACGTCCCGCCGAGCGTTTCCACTGCCGCCCAATGGAATGCGACTCCAGATAACTCGTTGATCTCGGCTCCACTTTTAATGATGTGGCCGGTGAAGATAGCGAGGGGCTGGGGTGCCTTATTCAACTCACCCCCTGACGAGAACATCCCAGACGGGACGAATGACTGCGAAGAGAACTTGACTTTGCTTTCCTGATTCTCGTTGTACGCCTCAACGGAGGAATAGACCGTAGCCTCGTGAGCGAAGGCGGCGATCTGCGCTGTCGCGACTGACGGGGTAGTGAGATCAGCGTAGACACGGAAATCGGGTGCAGAGAACACAAATGGGTAAGCCCCGCTCTCTGGATTCTCCGAATCTGGGCTAGCCCACCCGTGGAACGAGCCCTCTAACTCCGTGTCGTCCGAGTGATTCAGCGATGCGGTGACGCCGACTCGGAGAGAAGATGGTCCTACGAAGTGAGGCTGCAAGCTCACGAAATCGCCCACTCGGTTGAGATGTAGCCACAGCTCTGCCCCGGTTGGAGACGCCCAGCGGAGGTATCGGCCAGCACGGACTTCGTACACCTCCGCCCGCTGTGCCGCCATCTCGGCGAACGCGACGAATTCTTCCTCGGACTCAACAGGTAGCCCAATGGACGAGAAGTGACTCGGCATAGGAAGCGGGTCCTCAATCAGCTAGCTAACCACTACTTGTTCGCGTAGCGAAGTTAGTTCAGCAACTCGAAGGCGTGTGTCAAGCCGATTACGTTCTGGTAATCGACACTGACATGCAGGACGCATCCACCAATACCAAGGCTCAAAAGTAGTCACCCCGACGAGCGTTGGCACCGAGGCCGAGGCTACTAAAAATGCCGAAACCCCGACGCAGCGAGCGGCATCGTGCCGCCGTCGGGGAGTTGCACGAAGATGCCGTCCTCCGGTGCGGTCACGCGGCCCAGGACGGCGAACGTGGCCGCGTCGAGCTTGGCGGCCTCGGCTTCGGGGAGCGTGAAGAGGAGTTCGTAGTCCTCGCCGCCGTAGAGCGCGCAGGCGTCCGGGGCCTCGTCGAAGCGCTCGGCGACGCGCACCGTCTGCGCGTGCATAGGCAGCAGACCTACCTCGACCGCCATCCCCACGCCGGACGCTTTGGCGAGGTGGTGCACCTCCGACGCTAGCCCGTCCGAGAGGTCGATGAGCGCCGTCGGGCGCACGCCCGTGTCGGCCCAGGCGCGTACGGCGTCGAGGCGGGCTTGCGGGTAGAGTTGCCGCTGCACGACGTAGGCGTACTCGCTCAGGTCGGGCTGCGGGCCGTCGGGGTCCACGAACGCGCTCTTCTCGTCGAGCAACACCTTCAGGCCGGCGTAGGCGCTGCCGAGGTCGCCCGTGACGCAGAGGAGGTCGCCCGGCTGCGCGCCGCTGCGGTAGACGACGGCGTCCTCGTCGGCCTCGCCGATCACCGTGATGCCGAGCGTGAGCGCCTGCGACGCCGTGATGTCGCCGCCGATGATGGCGAGGCCGTAGCGGCTCGCGGCGTCGCGGAGGCCGAGGTAGAGCGCCTCAACCTGCTCGACAGAGACGTTGTTGGGCGCGCCGAGCGCGATGGTGGCGTAGCGCGGCTGCGCGTTCATCGCGGCGATGTCGGAGACGTTGACCGCGAGCGCCTTGAAGCCGAGGTAGCGCATCGGCATGAACGTGCGGTCGAAGTGCACGCCCTCGATCAGCGCGTCCGTCGTGACGACGTGCACCTGGCCGTGGCCGATGCGGTACACCGCCGCGTCGTCGCCGATGCCCTGGACGAGCGCGGGCGCCTCGGGCGTACCGAGCGTGTCGGCGAGGCGGTCGATGAGGCCAAACTCGCCGACCTCGGCGATGGGGGTGAAGTCCATGGGAGTGGTGCGGTGAGGCAGTGGGGCCGTGCAGCGGTGAGGAATGCTACCCTGCTCCACCTCGCCACGTTCGCCCTTCCCGCCTTCCTCAACTACGTCAACGACGCGGTCAGTCCTCATCCTGCACCCAAACGATGCCGACACGCTCGCGTCCCACGCAGACGATTCCGCCGTCAAACGTTGAGTCAGTGATGGGAAACCAAGAAGGACCCGTACGTACGCGCTCGCTCGTCTGTGTCACTGGCATCCCCCAGCTTCCGTTCGTAAGCACCACAGGATCTTGAAACATTGAGAGGAACGCCTCGGCGAGACGCTCAGCTTCGTGAAGCGGCATGCGGTCCGAGTCGTAGGCCAGGTCTTGATGCAGCACGCGAACCAACACACGACGAGCGCGCTTCGTGTCGATCCGATGCCAATCGATGCCTGGTTCTCTGAAGCCTAGCCATCGCGCCATGGCATCGGCACTGGCCTCAATCTCTTCGTTCCTTCGCCTCAGAAACGCCACCGTCGCGACGAACTGCGTGCCGATGGTGACACGAGCACACTCGGCACGCGGATCACGGGCAGAGGCAATTTCGAAGGCAAGGCGTTGCGCGTCGTTCATCATTCAGCCATCGTCGAAAACACGGCCACACCGCCTTACGGCCGCACTGCAACACTCTTCTCTCACACCAGCGCTAGCGACCCCAGCAGCGCGGGGCGGTCGGCACCCGTCACGCGCGGGAGGCTCGTCGGGGTACCGTTGACGTACTCGTGCGCGAGGACGGCGAAGCAGAGCGCTTCCTTTAGGTCCGGCTCCACGCCGTAGTCGGCGGTCGTGTGGAGCGGGATCGGGGCGAAGGAGTCGCGGAGTTGCTGCATCAGCGTCGGGTTGCGGACGCCGCCGCCCGCCGCAATCACCACGTCCACAGGCTGCGCGGGCGCGACGAACCGCTCGTATGCCTCGTGAACCGTCCTCGCCGTGAGTGTCGTTGCCGTGGCGAGGAGGTCGTCGGGGCGAAGCGCGGTGCTGAGGAAGTGCCAGTCGAGGAAGGCCGCGCCGAAGTGCTCGCGGCCCGTCGACTTGGGCGGGGGCGCAGCGAAGTAGGCGTCGCCGAGGAGGCGGTCGAGGAGCGCGGCGTTGACGGTCCCAGCGGCGGCGTGCTGCCCGTCGAGGTCGCAGGGCGTGTCGTAGAAGCGCTGCGCGAGTGCGTCGATGAGGATGTTCGCGGGGCCGGAGTCGAAGGCGACGAGGGTGCCGGCAGTCGCGCCGGGCGGGAGCACCGTCATGTTGGCGATACCACCGAGGTTAAGCAGCAGCCGCGCCTCGGTGGGGTGCGCGAAGCGGACGAGATCGAAGTAGGGCACGAGCGGCGCGCCCTGGCCACCGAGGGCGAGGTCGGCCGCGCGGAAGTCGTGCACGATGGGCACGCCGAGGAGGGTCGCGAGCGTCGGGCCGCTGCCGATCTGGAGCGTGGCCCGGACGCCGTCCTGTCCCGCGACACGCTCGGCCCGCGGGACGTGCTGCACCGTCTGCCCATGGACGCCCACGAGGTCGAGGTCCGCGACGGGCACCCCCGCCGCCTCGCACGCAGCGGCGATCACATCGGCGTAGCGATGGGCGAGGACCACCCCCAGCTGCGCCAGCGCCTTCGCCGACGAGGTCCTGTCTTCCACGTTCGCCTGCAGCAGCGCACGCAGGTCGCCGTCGAAACCGTGGTGCGCCGCGCCGAGCACCTCAATGGTCATGCCGGGACCGCTGCCCGCAAGCCGCGCCACCACCGCGTCGGTGCCGTCGAGCGAGGTGCCGCTCATCACGCCTGCGACGAGACGCTCCGGGGTGTCGAGGAGGCGTCGGAGCGGATGGGAGGCCATGCCAGGTCGCGGCTGGAGGGAGGCTGGCGGGGGCTCGACGCTAGTCGTCGTCCCGCGCGGGGCGGTTGTAGCGCTGGCGCAGCGTCTCGGCCTCGGTGAGCCACGCGCTCCGGCGCTCCGGCTCGCGCTCGGCGAGCGTCTCGTAGACCTCGATGGCCTCGTCGATGCGGTCCTGCGACACGAAGATGCGCGCGAGCGTCTCCGACACCATATCGTCGGCGATGGCGTCGTCGGCCGCGGGCGGCGCGTCCGGGACCTGAAAATCTGGGTCGGGCACGATGCGCGGGGCCTGCTCCAACTGCTCGATGAGCGCGTCGAGGTTGTCGAAGTCGAGCGCGGGGACTGGCTCGTCACGAGCGACCGGGGCCCCAGGGGCGGGGGGCGGGGCGTCGTCGGAGGCCACCGCCGCGTCGGCCTCGGGCAACACTACGTCCGGCAGAGTAGGGTCCGGCAGCAGGGCGACCTGGTCGAAGTCGAAGGGCAGGTCGTCCGTTTCGACGGGCGGCAGCGGGAGGTCGCGGCGGGGGAGGGGCGGAACGACCGGCTGCGGCAGCGTGCTCGGCGGCGCGGCCGCGCGGGCGGCCAGGGCGGCGCTGAGCCGTTGGCGCTCGCGCTGCACGACGGGGCTCGTCGGTACGAGGAAGTGCGCCTGATGCCACGCGGCGAGGGCAGCAGGGAGGTCGCCTGTCGCCTCGCACGCTTTGGCGAGGAGCATCTGCGCCGTTGCGTGGAGTGGGGCCTCGGCCAGGAGGTCTGCCAGCAAAGCCCGCGCTGCCTCGGGCCGCTCCTGAGCGAGCAGGTCGGCGCTGCGCTGGAGCGCATCGGAGGGAACAGGTAGGGGGGACATCCGGGCGAAAACGAGAGCGGCTAGGGGTGCGGTCGGCACACCCTCGCAAGATAGGCTCCGCGGCAGGCCACGTGGCTTGGACGCAGCGTGAACCTGTCCGTCGTCTTCGCCGCTACGCGAGGGCCTCGGTGCCCGTCTGGGACGCGGACGCCCAGACCACCGTGGGCACCTCCACCTCGCCCGTCGGCACCTCAGTGGCGCGCGGCGTGCGCTCGCCGAAGGCTGCCATCGCGAAGCCGAGCGCGAAGAGCACCTGGAAGGGCAGCGCCGCATAGACGCCCGTCGCGAGGATCGCCATCAGGCCGAGGCTGCTGTAGAGGGCCAGAGCGGCCTCGATCCAGCGGACCCGGATACGCCTCGACGGCGACGCGGGCCCGGACCTCGCCGCACCGCCGCCGCTGGCGCCGTCGCCGCCCACGCCATCGACCAGCCCCGGGCCCGCCGAGACCCCGGCGGACGCGCCATCGCCCTGCTTCGGGGTGCGGACAAAGGCCGAGGTGCGCCCGCGGAGTGCTTCGAGGACACCACGCGTGTTGCTCACGGCCAGCCCGAGCGTCGAGGCCAGGAAGAGCGGGAAGGCGAGCATGCGCCGGAGGGCGTCTGGGTAGAGCGCGTGTTGCGCGAGCAGGTGCGCCGCGGCCACACCGGCCAGTCCGAGCACGCCCGGGGCCATGAGCGCGAGCACGGCGTCGCTCACGCCCTGGTCGAGGGCGTGCGCGACGAGCACGAGTGGGTGCGTGAGCGCGGCGAGCAGGATTGCGGGGTAGACGACGCCGCTCGTCAGGTGGAGCAGCGCCTCGGTCTTGGCCGCGCGGGAGAGCGGCGCGCGCCACACCGGCGCAGCGAGCAGCTTCGCGGTCTCGGCGGTGCCCTTCGTCCAGCGGAACTGCTGCTGCCGCCACGCAGCGAACGTCTCGGGGAGTTCGGCGGCCACCTCGATCGCGCCGACGTAGCGAAGCCGCCAGCCTGCCAGCTGGGCACGGATCGAGAGGTCGAGGTCTTCGGTGAGCGTAGCTGCGCGCCAGCCGCCCGCCTCGTCGATGCAGGCCCGGCGCCACAGCCCGGCGGTGCCGTTGAAGTTGATGAGCCACCCCGACGCGCTGCGCACGCCCTGCTCCACGACAAAGTGGGCGTCGAGCAGGAGCGCCTGCGCCCGCGTGAGCCACGACGCCTTGGCATTGAGGTGTCCCCAGCGTGCCTGCACGAGGCCGATTTCCGGATCGTCGACGCCGTCCCGCTGGAAGCCGTCGAGAAGCCGGGTGAGCACGTCCGGCGGCGGCACAAAGTCCGCGTCGAAGATGGCGACGTACTCGCCCGGCGCGGTCTTGAGGCCCTCGGCCAGCGCGCCCGCCTTAAATCCACTCCGGTCGGTGCGGTGGTGGTGCTGGATGCGAACGCCGCGGTCCTGCCAGTGGGCCACGCGCCGCGCCACGAGATCACGCGTCACGTCCGTCGAGTCGTCGAGCACCTGGATGTCGAAGCGGTCGGCGGGGTAGTCGAACTGCGCGCAGGCGTCGATGAGCCGCTCGGCGACCGCGCGCTCGTTGTAGAGCGGGAGTTGGACCGTGACGGTCGGCCAGACGGTGCGCGGTCGGCGGGGAGGCGGCGCGGTACGCCGCCCTTCCTCGCGGGCGAAGCGCCACGCCAGCGCGAGGTGGTTCAGCCCGTAGACGAGCAGCACCCCGAGGGCGAGCGCGTAGAGGACGGCAACGACGAGCACAGACGGACGGTGGTGGACGAGACAACGCTAGGATCGCACTTCGCGCGCGGAATCCCAACGGCTCCCGCGAAAACCCACAGAGCCTTCGACGCGCCCACATCCCAGGAGCTTACGTGCAAGCGCCGGAGACTTTGCATGGAACTCGCAGCAACAGGTACAGCGACCACAACCATGCCCGCCTCCAACCACTGACCACGGCGAACAACGTGAGCGTCCCACAGGCGGCGCAGCCGCCGTGCCACAGAGCCACCGTACCACAAGGGTAGCGACCCTATCACCCGCTACCAATCCGACGCCGCGGCGATAAAGATCTGCTCGGCGATCTGCTCCAGCGCGGCGCTGGCCGCCTCGGTTTCGCCGTCGAGGCCGTCGGCTGGGTCGTATTCGACCTCGAACGAGAAGGAGCGTGCAAGCTGCTCCAGGTCCTCGACGCGGTCGGTGTAGACCGCGCGGACGCTGATCGAGACGCTGTTGAGCGCCGCCACCTCGTCGCCCGTGACGGCCGTGGGGCGGTTGCTGTAGCGCTCGATGGTGGCCAGCAGCAACGCGTCCGCGTCGGCCTCGTCCTCCACGAAGTCGAGGCGCGTCTGCTGGACGAAGCGGTCGAAGAGGAAGTCGGTCAGTTCCTGGTCCATCGTCGCGGGGCCGCCGGACGACTGGTCCACCGCCAGCGGAATCGCCACCGTGTCGATGTAGTCCGGGATCGACGCCCCCGAGAAGCTGTAGATGCCGCAGGCTGAGAAGTAGGAAGTGAGAAGTAAGAAGGTGGAAGTGAGCGCCCAGGTCTGCCACCGTGTCCAGCGCGTAGCTCCGGCACTCACCCGTTCGAACTTCAAACTTCGAACTTCACACCTCATACTTCCTCGATCTCTTTGATTTTGCGGTAGAGCGTGCGCTCCGAGATACCGAGCGCCTCGGCGGTGCGGCGGCGGTTGCCCTCGAAGCGGCGCAGCGCCTCCGCGATGAGCGCATGCTCGACGGCCTCCATGGTGGGCAAGTCGGAGTCGGGGTCGAGGACCAGCCCCGGCGCGAGCGTGTCGTCGGCATCGCCTAGCTCGTCCGCGTCGTCGTCAACCTCTTCGAAGCGAGCGTAGGTGCTGCCCGTGTCTGTGAAGGCGGCCACGTCGATCTCGCTTGCGAACGGGGCGGAGCCCGACGGGGCGGCCGGGGCCTCTGCAAACTCCACCTCGGCGACCGGTTCAGCGATTGTCTCCGCGATGGCCGGCGCTGGCGGCAACGCGGGCCGCGCATACGCTGGCGTGTAGCCTGGATTCGGGAAGTCGCCGCCGAAGTCTTCGGGGGGGAAGCCACCGGGGAAGTCGCCTGCGCCGCGCACGAAGCGCTGGAACATCGCGCGTAGCTCGCGCACTTCGAGGCGGAGGTCGAGGAGCGCCCGGTAGAGGAGGCCGCGCTCGTAGGCCTCGGACTCGCCCTCCGGGGCGCGGTGCGGCGTTAGGCTGCGCTCGGCCGTGACGCCGCGCAGCAGCGGCCGCAGCGTGTCCGCATCGACGCGGGTGCCGGGTACGAGCACCACGGCCTGCTCGGCGACATTGCGCAGCTCGCGGACGTTGCCGGGCCAGTTGTAGCGCACGAGCAGTTCGCGGGCCTCGTCGGAGAGGCGGCGCATCTGGGCGTTGTACTGCTGCGTGAAGCGGTGCAGGAAGTGGTCGAAGAGCGGGAGGATGTCCTCGCGGCGCTCGCGCAACGCCGGGATCTGGATGACGACCGTCGAAAGGCGGTAGTAGAGGTCTTCGCGAAAGTCGCCCCGCCGGACGGACTCCGCGAGGTTCTTGTTCGTCGCTGCCACCACGCGCGCATCCGTCGTCTGCACCTGGCTCGACCCGACGCGGCTGAACTGCCCCGTCTCCAGCACGCGCAGCAGCCGCACCTGCGCCTGCGGCGGCATCTCGCCGATCTCGTCGAGGAAGATGGTGCCGCCGTTGGCCTCCTCGAAGAAGCCCGTCCGCTGGCTCGTCGCGCCCGTGTAGGCTCCCTTCTCGGCACCGAACAGCTCGCTCTCAATCAGCCCCTCGGGGATCGCGCCGCAGTTGACGACGACGAGCGACTTGTGTCGCCGACTCGACAGCGCGTGCACGGCCTGCGCGAGGAGTTCCTTCCCGACGCCGCTCTCGCCTTCGAGCAGCACGGTGATCTCGGTGCGCGCGACCTGCCGGATGCGGTCCACGACCCGGCGCATGCCGTCGGAGTCGCCGAGGATGCCGAAGCGTTCGCGAAAGGCTTCGCGGTCCATGCTGGGGGAGGATGAGGAGACTGACGAAGTGGCAGGGGCGGTCTACCCAACGACCCGGCCGTTGATCCCCGTGCTCTCGTTTGCGCCGGTACAGTGTTTGTCGCGTGCGCTGTAGCTCGCCATCGGGCGCGCTCCGCTGCTCCTCTCGGTTTCGTTTCGCCCCGCTCCGTACACATCCTCCCCAGGTATGGGACAGCAGCAGCTTCTCCTCTTGGTGCTCGGCATCGTGATCGTCGGCCTCGCTGTGGTGAGCGGCATCGAGGCCTTCGAGGACAACGACCGGCGGAATGCCCTCGACAACATGGCGGCGTCTGCGCATCGCGTCGTGACGGACATGATCGCGTGGCGGGCCAAGCCGGGTGCCCTCGGCGGCGGACAAGAGGCAAGTGCGTCGGCCCCGTTCAACAACGTCCAGCTTAGCGCCCTCGGCTACAACGTGCAGGAGCAACCGACCGGGCTGGGCACGCAGCGAGGCGAGTGGGCCGACCTCGGCGGCGGCATGTGGGCGCGCCTCGGCAGTCAAGCGAG
>JBCDFF010000110.1:0-11030 GCA_039178415.1 Bacteroidota bacterium | reverse complement strand
TCCGACGACCCCCTTGTAGTTGCCCTCGAACGTGACCGTGGGCACGCCGGCGAGGCCGCTGTAGGAGGCATCGACCGGGAACACGTCCGGGCGGAGCGCGCCCTCCGAGGCGCGATACTGGAGCTCGCCGCGTGCGCTCACGGCGAGGCGCCACGTGTCGTCACGCGCGTAGAAGAGAAACTTCTCCGTGTCGGCCTCGCGCGGTATGCCAACCCGCCCATAGCCAACCATCGACTCGATCGCAGCACGGGGCTCGTCGAACTCACGCGTGAAGTCGTTCAGCCAGTAGCCGGTGCCGCCCGAGGCGCGGCCGTGCACGCTCCGGAGGGTGGCGAGGTGGCGCTGGATCTCGGCGCGACCCAAGGGGATGCTCTCGTGACGGTAGGCGGGCAGGTGCCCCGCCACACGCTGCTGGTGCAAAAACTCGTACACCGGGTGGTCCGACGGTACGATTTCGGGCTGCGCGAGGGCAGCCGGTGTGACCAAGAGCAGGACGAGCGCGGCTCCGAGCGCGCGAACCCCAACGTGGGAGAGAAGCGACGTACGCACAACGACAAGGGTGAAGTGACACAGGTGGATCGGACCCAAGCTACCCGCGCACGGCAGCCCCTGCAATGGAGCCGGGGGGGCACCGCCGTGGCCAGCCCGCCGGGCAGGGCACACGGGGGCCGCTTGAATCTTGGAGCGCGAGTGTCTACCTTGGCAACGTTCGTGTCTCCGCCAAAAAACACCCCAGCCTCTGCTCCTGGTTACGCGCTCCGATTGTACCACCCCGCACCGGATGCCCGTGTCCCGACGAGTTGAGCTAGCTGCCCTCCTGGCGAGCGATGCGACCGCGCACAGCGCGGCGTACGTTGCCGTGCTGTTGACCGCCTCCCAGTGGTGGTCCTGGTCCGAGGCCGTGGCCCTCGCCCCCGGCTCCCCCTACCTCGTCCTCGCCGCTGGTGCGGTGTTCTGGACGCTCCTCTTCGTCCTCGCCGGGCTCTACCAGGAGCGCTTCGCCGCGAGCCGCTTCGACGAGGTGACCACGCTCGTGAAGGTGATCGCGGTCGGCACGCTCGGGCTGTTCTTCGGCGGCGTGCTCGACGCGCTCCCCCCCGACGCGGCCCGGACGGTGGCGCTGCTCTACGGCGGTACGTTCGTCGGGCTGTCGGCCCTCGGGCGCTTCGCCGTCCGGTCGATCCAGAAGCGCCGCATCCTCGCGGGCTACGGGCGGCACCGCGCGGTCATCGTCGGATGGAGCGACCGCGTGGCCGAGGTGCACGACGAGGTTGCGCGCTACCCGGCGGCCGGCCTCGAGATTGTCGGGGCCGTGCGGCTCCGGCGCGACGAGCCCGAACTCGTCGTGGTGGGCGAGGACGACCGGCGCGAGCCTGCGGGCGGAGACGGCTCCGTCTACGCCTCCTCCGGCGACGGCCTCGCCTTCGATGCCAACGGCCTCTCCGAGGCGCTCCACGCCATCGACCACCTGCCCGACCTCATCGACCGGCTCGAAGTGCAGGACGTCCTGATCGCCCTCGGTGCCGACGACCACGTCTACCTCGACGAGGTCCTCCGCGTCTGCGACGGCAAGGCCGTCACGCTGAAGCTCGTCCCCGACTTCTACGCCGTCGTGGGCGGCATGGCGCGGACGGAGCACATGTACGGCCTCCCGCTCATCGAGGTGCTGCCGGAGCCGATGACGGCCCTCGACCGGTCAGCGAAGCGCGCGTTCGACCTCACCGTGAGCACGGCCATCTTGCTCGTCGGCCTGCCGCTCTGGGTGCTCGTCGGCCTCAGCGTACGCCTCTCGTCGAAAGGCCCGGCGATCTACCGGCAGATTCGCACCGGTCAGCACGGCGAGCCGTTTACGATCTACAAGTTCCGCACGATGGTCGACGGGGCCGAGCGTGGGACCGGGCCCGTGTGGGCGGCCAAGAACGACGCGCGCATCACCCCGCTCGGCGCGTGGCTGCGCAAGCTGCGCCTCGACGAGGTGCCACAACTTTGGAACGTGCTCAAGGGCGAGATGAGCCTCGTCGGCCCGCGCCCGGAGCGGCCCTACTTCGTGCGCAAGCTCGCCGCCGAGATCCCGCTCTACCGCCGTCGCCACCGTGTCCCGCCCGGCGTGACCGGCCTCGCGCAAGTGAAATGGGGCTACGACCAGTCGCTCGACGACGTGCGCCAGAAGCTGAAGTACGACCTGTTCTATATCGAGAACATGAGCCTCGGCATGGACGCGCGCATCCTCGTTCAGACCATCCGGACCGCGCTCACCGGGAAAGGGCAGTAGGGGAAGTTTGAAGGAGGAAGTGAGAAGGGGGAGTAGGCCGTGTCTCCGGGAGGCATCGTGACATTGGAGTGAGGAGAGGAACCGGAGGCTGACAGCGGCTTGACGACCGCCGTAGCTTCCAGTCTCTCCCTCCACCAGCACTGCACACGCCCGTGGACGCCCCCACCACGATCGCCCCGCTTGCCTCGTCCTCCATTGACCACGAGGCGCTCTACCGCGACCTCGCGCTGCCGCGCGCCGTCGAGGAGAAGATGCTCCGGCTCATCCGCCAGAATCGTATCACAAAGTGGTTCTCCGGCTACGGCCAAGAGGCCATCGCAGTCGGCTGCGCAACCGCCCTGGGTGCCGACGACACGATCCTGCCGATGCACCGCAACCTCGGCGTGTGGACCACGCGCGGGGTGCCGCTGCGCCCGCTCTTCTGCCAGCTCATGGGCAAGGACGGCGGCTTCACGAACGGCCGCGACCGCACCTTCCACTTTGGCACGCTCGACCACGGCATCGTCGGGATGATCTCGCACCTCGCGGCGATGCTGCCCGTGGCCTGCGGCTTCGGCCTCGCGAGCCAGCTCGACGGCGCGACGCGCGTCGCGCTGGCCTTCTGCGGCGAGGGCGCAACCCGCGAGGGCGACTTCCACGAGGCGCTCAACCTCGCCGCCGTGTGGAAGTTGCC
This sequence comes from Bacteroidota bacterium, assembly GCA_039178415.1. GTDB lineage: Bacteria > Bacteroidota > Rhodothermia > Rhodothermales > Rubricoccaceae > JBCBEX01. The sequence continues at coordinate 8,085 of JBCDFF010000110.1, read as the reverse complement.
CGTCGTGTTTGTGGTCGAGAACAACGGCTACGGCCTTTCAACGCCCACCGGCGAGGCGATGGCCGTGCAGCACATCGCGGACGCCGCGGCGGGCTACGGCATGGCGGGCTTCCGTGTGGACGGCAACGACGTGCTGGCGGTCATCCGCGCCGTGCGGCAGGCGGCGAGCCGCGCGCGCATCGGCGAGGGCCCGACGCTCTTGGAGATGAAGACCTTCCGCATGCGCGGCCACGAGGAGGCGTCCGGCACGAAGTACGTCCCCGACGAGCTCTTCGAGCGCTGGGGCAAGCGCGACCCGGTGGCACGTTACCGCCGCTACCTCACCGAGCACAGCTTCCTCACACCCGCCGACCTCGACGCCATCGACGCCGCCGTCGCGGCGGAGGTCGAGGAGGTTGCCGAGTGGGCGCTCACGCAGCCGGACGTCGCGAGCACGCCCGAGCGCGAACGGGACGACGTGTTCGCGCCCGGCCCGGACCCCGTGCACTTCGCGGAGGCGAACCTCGTCCCGGACGCCGACGCCCCCCGCACACAGCAGCGCTTTATCGACGCGCTCTCGGACGGCCTCCGCAACGCCATGCGCGCCGACGAGCGCGTGGTCATCATGGGCCAGGACATCGCCGACTACGGGGGCGTCTTCAAGGTCACGCAGGGCTTCCTCGACGAGTTCGGCGGGAAGCGCGTCCGCAACACGCCCATCATTGAGTCGGGCGCGCTCGGCTGCGCGCTCGGGCTCGCGCTCGACGGCTACAAGCCCGTCGTGGAGATGCAGTACGCCGACTTCATCACGTGCGGCTTCAACCAGATCGTCAACAACCTCGCGACGACGCGCTACCGCTGGGGCGCGCCCGTCAACGTGACCATCCGCGCGCCGTTTGGGGGCGGCATCGGTGCCGGGCCGTTCCACTCGCAGAGCCCGGAGGCCTGGTTCTGCCACGTGCCGGGCCTGAAGGTGGTCATCCCCGCCACGCCCACCGACGCGAAGGGACTGATTCGCGCCGCCATCGCCGAGCCCAACCCGGTGTTGGTCTTTGAGCACAAGCTGCTCTACCGCTCGCTCAAGGGCCTCGTCCCCGACGCCGACATTGCCGTGCCCCTCGGCGAAGCGCGTGTCGCGCGGGCCGGCACCGACCTCACCATCGTGACCTGGGGCGTCGGGGTGCGCTGGGCCGAGGAGGAAGCCGCGTACTGGCAGGACGCCAAAGGGGTTGAGATCGAGGTCATCGACCTGCGCACGCTCGTCCCGTGGGACCGCGCGACTGTGCTCGGCTCGCTCCGCAAGACGAACCGGCTCGTCGTCCTCCACGAGGCGCAGCGAACGGGCGGCTTCGGGGCGGAGGTGGCCGCGCAGCTCGCCGAGGAAGCCTTCGCCCACCTCGACGCACCGCCGGTGCGCGTGGCCGCACAGGACTGGCCGATCCCCTTCGCGAAGCCGCTGGAAGCGCTCTACTCGGCGCAGCGCTCCCTCCGCGACGCTGTGGAGCGCGTGCTTGCCTACTAACCTCGCCCGCTGACGATGCTACGTTTGACTCTCATGCTGCTCGTGGTAACCGCGCTCCCCGTGCGGTCAATAGCCGCCCAAGAACCCGCAGCGGACACGCTCGCGGCGAGCCATGAGCAGGCGATTCGGGACCTGCTGGAATTCACGAACGCCCGCGGCCAAAGCGAAGCCGCCATCGATGCGATGATTGACGCGATAAACTCCACGTATCCGGAGGTCGATGGGTTCGAGACGGTCATGCGCACGTTCTTAGAGAAGTACATGAGTTGGGAGTCGCTGGAAGACGAGTACATCCAGGCCTACGCGCGGGCGTATACCGAGGAGGAGATTCGCGCCATTGCCGAATTCTACGCGTCGGATGTGGGGCAGAAATCCTTGCGCGTCCTTCCGGCGTTGCGGAGCGAGCTCATGCAGATTGGCGTGCAGCGTGTCCAGCAGAACCGTGCAGAGATGGAAGCGCTCATCCAAGAGCATCTCACCACCTCAGAGAAATCCACCAACGGGAAGGACTAGCACGATGTCACTCGATTCGCTCATCGTCGTCGGCAACCGTGTGCTCGTACGCCTCGAAGAAGCCGACAGCCAGACCCAGGCGGGGCTGTATCTCCCCGCTAGCGTCAGGGCGAAGCAGCGCGTGCAGGCGGGCCGCGTCGTCAAGACGGGGCCGGGTCACATGATGGCGAATCCCGAGTATTCCGACGCCGAGCCGTGGGCCCCCGAGCGCCCCGCCGTGCGCTACCTCCCGCTCCAAGCCGAGCCCGGCGACCTCGCGCTCTTCCTCCAGGAGAAGGCCATCGAGATGGAGTACGACGGCGTCCAGTACCTCATCCTCCCGCACGAGGCGATCCTGGCGCTCGTCCGCCCCGACGCCTCGCCCTCGCTCGACGACTTGTTTTAGACGCGCATGCCCGCGACGCACCCCGCCATTGCCCTCCTTGCCGAGACGCGCGGCTTCGCGCTGCGCATCGCTGATAGCTTCACCGCCGACGAACTGCGGGCGATCCCGGACGGCTGGAACAACCACGCGCTCTGGCACCTCGCGCACCTCGCCGTGACGCAGCAACTCCTGCACTACCGCTTCTCCGGCCTACCCTTGCTCGTGGACGACGACCTCGTCGCGCGCTGCCGCAAAGGCACTAGCCCCCGCGATTGGCCCGACGGCTGGGAGCCCGATGAGGCCCACGTTCGTGCGCTGCTCACCGGCCTTCCACAGCGCCTCGCCGAAGACTATGCCGCCGGTCGCTTCGTCAGCTACGAGCGCTATCCCACCTCGACGGGCATCGTTCTCGACTCGTTCGAAACCGCGTTGGGCTTCAACAATCTCCACGAGGGTATCCACATCGGCCTGCTCCTCGCGCTGCGTCGGGCCGTGCGCCGCTAGACCGGAACGAGATCGAGGACGCTCACCTCGGGGCGGCAGTTGAGGCGCGCGGGGCCGATGCAGCCGACGCCGCGCGTGATGTGGAGCTGGCGTCCGTTCCAGGCGTGCAGCCCTTCAACGAACCGCGTGTCGCGCACGGGGGCGAAGGGCGTCCCGCCAGTAATCGGGATGCGAAGCTGGCCGCCGTGCGTGTGGCCCGACAGCATGAGGTCCCACGGTGCGTCCTCCACGTACGCCTTCGAGTCGGGGTTGTGCGAGAGCAGGACCGTAGGTAGATCGCTGGCAATCCCTGCAAAGGCACCGAGGTCGAGGTCGCGCGCCCAGAGGTCGCCGACGCCCACGATGGCGAGCGGCTCACGGCCGACGCCAACGACGGCGTGCTGGTTGTGCAGGAAGGTCACGCCGCCATCGGCGAGGAGGTCGCGCAGGGGATTGAGTGTGGCGTGCCCGCCGCGCGGTGCTACCCAGAGGCCGCCGTCGTGGTTGCCTGCCACGGCGAACGTCGGGGCCGCGTCGCTCAAGCGGCGGAGCGCGGCGACGTAGCGGTCGCGCTCGCGGATCTCGCGCGAGAAGAAGTCGCCGGTGACGCAGATCACGTCGGGTTGGGCGTCCAGGCCGAGCGCGATGCCCCGTTCGATGGTGCCGGGACCGATGACCTCCTCGTGGAGGTCAGATAGGTGGAGCAGGCGGATGGGTGCACGGAGGTGCGGCAGCGCGACCGTCTTCGTGGTAAAGGCGATCCAGTGCGGCTCGACGAAGCGGACGTAGGCGGCGGCGACCCCGCCCGTGACGGCGAGGCCCCCGACGCCCTGCGCAGCGCGGCGAAGAAACGTGCGGCGATCCATCGGCGCTAGCGTACGGCGTCCAACGCCTGGGTGACCTCGTGGCCCTTCGCGCGGAGCATGGCCACCACGCTATCGTCGCCGACGAGGTGGCCGGCCCCCACCACAACCAGGGCGTCGTCCGACCCGTCGAGCAGGGCTTCGATCTGGGGGACCCACGCTGCGTTTCGGTCGAGGAGGAGGGAGGACCGCAGGTCCGGGGTGTCCTCCATTTCCTCGTCCATCAAGGCGGCAAGCGCCTGTGCATCCCCAGCGAGCCACGCGTCGGTCATGCGGGCCATCATTGCCGCGGAGTCGGCCTGGCCGTCGAGCGTGACACGCAGGAAATCGACTTGCTGCGCCATCGGCATCGAGTCGAACAGGTCGATCTGCATGTCGATGGTTTCGAGCGCCCGCACGGGTTTCTCGTCGGCCACCGCGCGCTCGTGGAAGTGCTGGTCGATGCCGGAACTATACCCCTTGCTCATCAGGTCGAGGCTGCTCATCATCATCGACAGCATCCACGGCTCCATCTTCGCCAGAGCCATCTCCGGGAACCCGAGCGGTTGGGCGGTCGCGAGCGTGCGGGCGTAGAGGGGGTTGGGAAGCACGCTGGCCAAGGTGGTCGTGTCTGCGAACATGCCCGCTTGCACGAGCTTCATCGTGTGGGCCTCCATGTCGCCGAGGTCCAGCTCGAAGACGACCACCTCGGCGCTGTCGTAGGCCGCTTCGATGGGTGCGGCGAGCGGAAACAGGTCGGGCCGCGCGAAGTGGACCGAGCCAAGCAGCGCTACCGTGTTGTCGTCGTCGGCCAGCGTCCAGAGCATCAGCGCCGCGCCAGTCGAATCTGACGGCGATCCCCCAGGCACGGTACCGTCAGGCGCCGCGCCATCTGGCACGTGGCCTTGCGCTACAGCCGACGCGGTGCCGATCGGGAGCAGGCCGAGTGCGAGCACGAAGAGCAGGAGGCGGGGCATGGGCTCGGAACGAAAGTTGGAGGAGGCGCGCGGACCTACGCCCGTCCCCTCCCGCTGTTGCACGAACGCTGGTCCCATGGAAGTGTCCCGGCCACGCCCTGCTACTCCTTTCGCTACCGCCGAGGACGCTACCGCTGAAGTTGCCGCCTCCCGCAACGATGCCGCCCGCAACGATGCCGCCCGTGACTATTCTGTGTCGATGGGGGCCGCGCACCTGTACGCGATCGGATGCGCCCTGCCGCTCGGACTGGCGTTGCTCATCGGGCACAGTCAGACGCATGGCATCGTGGACCTGTCGCGCGGCTTCGACGCATGGGTGGGCGACGGTCGTTGGGTGCTAGGCCTGGTGTTGGGGACGATGGCGCACGAGGTGCTCCACGCGGTCGCCTGGAAAGTCGCGGGTGGGGTCCCGTGGACGACGATCGCGTTCGGATTCAACTGGAAGGCACTGGCCCCCTTCGCACACTGCCGCGTGCCGATGACTGCCCGCGCCTACCTGATCGGTGCCGCGACGCCAGGCCTTGTGCTCGGCGTGCTGCCCTCGCTCGTAGGCATCGCGACCGGGTGGGGGATGTGGACCGCGTTCGGGTTCCTCTTCACTGTGGCCGCAGGCGGCGATGCGGTGACGATATGGGTGCTACGTAACGTTCCCGGCACCTGGCTCGTAGAGGATCACCCCACCCGAGCCGGATGTGTGGTGTACGAGCCCGACGCCTTGCCTTGAGGAGGCCCTGCCTTGAGGAGGCCTTGCCTTGATAGCGGCTTGCCGGAGGCGTGCGTCGCCTGGTGAGCGCGTCGCCGTTTGTCGCGCGCCGCCGCCGCTCGTCGCAGCCGCTGGAACGCGGCGCTGCACGATGGCTTCGGAGCGGGACCCACCCCCTTGCCTGAGCCGCCTACCTTGTGCCAGCTCGCCTCGTACCAGCCTGTCTCGTGCCTACCCGACCCGTCAGCCCTGAGCGCCCCCCTCGCCTTGCTCCTGCCGACCGCGCCTGGGTGACGGTCGCGGTCCTGGGGGCGTGGGCCGTCCCGGCAGCGGTTGCGCTCGGTCAGACCTACCTCCAGAGTGCGCTCGCCGGAACCGCCGTCGATTGGCCGCACGCGCTGTGGACGACCGTGCCGACATGGACGCTGTGGGCCGGGCTCACGCCGCTCGTCGTCATGCTGGCGCGCCGCGCCACGCCCGAGGGTGGCTGGGGAACGGTCGTGACACACGCGCTTGGGCTCGCCAGCGTGATGACGCTGCATGCCGTCGGCAGCATGGCCGCGTTTCAGCTTGGCGGCCTGATGGAGACGTGGACGCTCGCGGGCTTCGAGGCGCATGTGACGCTCCGCGCAGCCGTCAACGCGGTGGCCTACGCTGTGGTGGTGGGGGGGACCTGGGCGTTCGACTATGCCCGGCTCGCCCATGCGCGCGAGCGGCAGGCCGGACGCCTCGCCGCGCAGCTCGCCGAGGCCGAACTGCGTGTGCTCAAGATGCAGCTCAACCCCCACTTTCTCTTCAACACGCTCCACTCCGTCGCCGCGACGGTGCGCAAGGGCGAAGACGGCCAGGCCGTGACCATGCTCACGCGCCTCGGCGACCTGCTCCGCCTCGCTCTCGATACCGAGGGACGCCACACCGTACCGCTGCGCCAGGAGTTGGACGTCGTCCAGCGCTACCTCGACATCGAGATGGTGCGCTTTGGCGACCGGCTGCGCGTGGAGCACGACGTCAGCCTCGCCGCGGCCTCGGCCGCCGTGCCGATCTGGATCCTCCAGCCGCTCGTCGAGAACGCTATCCAGCATGGCATTGCGCCGCACGCGGCCGAGGGCACCGTGTCGATCCGAGCGCGAAAGGTGGGCAGCGGGCGGCAGGCAAGGCTCGTCCTCACGGTCTGCGACAGTGGCCCGGGCGCAGGCGCGGGGCCCGTTCGGGAGGGCGTCGGCCTGGGCAACGTGCGCGCTCGCCTGGACGCGCTCTACGGCGACGCCGCCGACGTGGCGCTCGATACCGGGGAGCCTGACACCGGCAAGGCGGACGCAGGCGCAGACGGGAGCGGCTTCTGCGTACACTTGACGCTGCCCTTTGTCCGTGCCGAGGCGGCCCTCACCGACGCGCTGCGCCCGCCCGCCCAGGCGCTCAGCGAACAAGGCTAGCCCCCAAACCGATGCCGCACGCCTCCTCCGACCCGCTCCGTGTGCTCGTCGCCGACGACGAGCCCCTCGCCCGCGAGACCGTGGGCTTGCTGCTGCGCGACCGTGCCGAAGCGGAGGTGCGCTGGGAGGCTGCGACCGGGGCCGCCACGGTCCGCGCCATCCGCCAGCACCGCCCCGACCTCGTCTTCCTCGACGTGCAGATGCCCGAGGGCGACGGCTTCGCGGTCGTGGACGAGATCGGCGCGGCGCAAATGCCAGTGACGGTCTTCGTGACGGCCTTCGACCAGTATGCCCTCCGCGCCTTCGAAGCCCGCGCGCTCGACTACCTGCTCAAGCCCTACGACGATGCGCGCTTCTTCGCGGCCTTCGATCGGGCCTGCGCGCGCGTCCACGAGCGCCAGGCGGCGAGCGAGCCCGCGGCGTCGGAGACGACCCCGGACCGCATCATGGTCAAGAGCGGCGGCCAGATCGTCTTCGTCGAGGTCGCCGCGATCGATTGGGTCGAGGCAGCGGGCGACTACATGGTGCTGCACGTCGGAGACCGCCGCCACCTCATCCGCGAGACGATGGCTGCGCTGGAGCGGCAACTCGCCCCGCACGGCTTCGTGCGCATCCATCGCTCGACGCTCGTCAACCTCGACCGCGTGGCCACGCTGCGCCCGAGCGACCACGGCGACTACCGCGTGCGCCTCCGCAACGACACCACGCTGCGCCTGAGCCGCCGCTACTGGGACCGCCTCGAAGCGCGCCTCGGACGCCTGCGCTAGCCGCGCGAACTGTTGGGGAAGGCGGACCGGCACGGAGCAGGCGTGCGTAGCTTATGCGGCTCGTCTTTCTGCACCCAACCCGCCTTCTCGTGAGCGACAAGAAGATCATCTTCTCGATGGTCGGCGTGAGCAAAGCCCACCGCCCCGGCCAGCACGTCCTCAAGGACATCTACCTCTCGTTCTACTACGGCGCCAAGATCGGCGTGCTCGGTCTCAACGGCGCGGGCAAGTCGACGCTGCTGCGCCTCATCGCGGGGGAGGACGAGAACTACGAGGGGAAGATCCAGGCCGAGAAGGGCATCACGTTCGGCTACCTCCCGCAGGAGCCCGAACTGGACGAGGACCGCACCGTCCGCGAAATCGTGGAGGAGGGCGCCTCCGAAGCCGTCGGGCTGATGAAGGCCTATGAAGAGGTCAGCGCCAAGTTCGCCGAGCCCGACGCCGACTTCGACGCCATCATGGAGGAGCAGGCCAAGATCCAGGAGCGCATCGACCAGATGGA
>JBCDFF010000109.1:0-11145 GCA_039178415.1 Bacteroidota bacterium | reverse complement strand
GAGTTGGAGGGGCTGGCCGAGCACCTGGTTGGCGGCGAGCGCCTCGTCGCCGAAGTAGCGCCGCGCGGCGCTCTCGGCGAGCACGACCGAGGTTGGCTCCACGATCGCCGTCGCCGGGTCGCCCTGGAGCAGCGGGAAGGTGAACACCTCGAAGAACTCCGGGTCCGCGAAGAAGTAGCGCTCCTCCTGGAACGCCTCCTCGCCGCGCGTGAAGAGCATCGTGTGCCGACCGGAGAGCCGCACGGCATGCTCGACCTCGGGGAAGTCGGCCTCCAGCAGCGGCGCTACGGCTCCGGAACTCCACGCCTGGAACGCTTCCGGTGCGGCGGGAGGTAGGTCCTCGCCCTGCCGGTTCTCGTAGGTCATCCGGTAGAGCCGGTCCCTGTGCTCGTGGAAGCGGTCGTGGCTCCACTCATGGCGGACGTAGAACGCGATCAGCAGGCAGCACGCGATCCCGAGGGCTAATCCCCCGACGTTGAGGGCCGTGTACCCGGGCTGCCGACGAAGGCCACGAAGGGCGACGAGGACGTAGTTCTTGAGCATGGGTCGTAGGTCAAAGGTCATAGGTCCCAGGTCGCCGCGATCTCAGAAGTGGGACCTGAGCCCCAGGACCTGCGACACCGCGAAGCGGGCTATTCGTAGCGCAGCGCCTGGACGGGGTCGAGGCGAGCCGCCCGCCAGGCGAGCGCGCCGGTGGCGAGAAGCGCGAGCGTGAGCGCGGCAAGGCCGGCAAACAGGACGGTGCCTGCACCCACCTCGGCGCTGTAGGCGAAGCCGTCGAGCCACCGCTGGACGCCCCACCAGGCCAGCGGGGCCGCTACCACGAAGGCGACGACCACGAGCGTCACAAAGTCGCGCGTGAGCAGGCCCAGGATGCTCCCCACCGAGGCACCGAGCACCTTGCGCACGCCGATTTCCTTCGTCCGCCGCTGTGCCGTGAAGGCGGCTAGCCCGATCAGCCCGAGGCACGCTACGAAGATGGCGAGCCCCGAGAAGACCCCCAAGATCTGGCCGAGGCGGACCTCATCGCGGTACATCGCCTCGTAGTATTCGTCGACGAACGTCGTTTCGAAAGGCTCGTCCTGGACCAGGGTCTGCCACGTGGCCTCCAACTCGCGCATCGTGGTGAGGAGGTCGCTGGTGTTCAGCTTGAGGAGCAGGCCGGTGTGGTCGGGCCAGCCTTTGTCGGGGCGCGGGTCGCCGAAGCGAATGCCGACGGGCTCGATGGCGCTGCGCATCGAGCCGAAGTGGAAGTCCTCCACGACGCCCACGACGCGGGTGTCGGGCGTCACCCAGTTGATTGTCTTGCCGAGGGCAGCCGGGGCTGCGGCGTCTCCCTCTGCCCAGCCGAAGCGACGCGCAGCGGCCTCGTTGAGCACCACCGTGCTCGTCGCGTCGGCGGCGATGGCGTCGTCGAGGAAGCGCCCGGCGACGAGGTCGAGCCCGAGCACGTCGGCGTAGTCAGCGTCGGCGAAGACGAGCCAGATCATCGGGTGGGGATCGCCCTCGCTGAGGCTGGGTATGCCTTCGAGGTCGCTGACCGAGGTCTGCCCCCAGTAGTTGCCTGGCGCGGCCCCCGTGGCGCTCGCCACGCGCACGGCGGGGTGCTGCGCGAACGCGGCCTTCGCCGCTGCCGCCTGGTCCGAGAGCGGCCCGAGCTCGACGTGGAGCACCTGGTCGCCGTCGAAGCCGAGATCGGCGGTCTGGACGTACCGTAGCTGCTTCACGACGCCTGCGACGCCGATGAGCAGCGCAACGGTGATCGCGAACTGCGCCACCACGAGCACGCGCCGCAGGCTCGCGCTGCCGCCCTTAGGCGTGTTCCCGGCGTGGAGCACCTCGATGGGATGCTGCCGGGCGAGCACGAGTGCTGGATACGCCCCGGCGAGCAGGCCTGCCCCGAGCGCAAGCGCAAGCATCAGCGGTAGCGTCGGACCGTCGAACAGCACCGCCGCTGACAGCTCCGTCCCAAAAAGCGTGTTAAAGCCTGGCAGCGCGACCGTGACAAGCACCACGGCGAGCAGAAACGCCCCCGCACTCACGAGCAACGCCTCGCTCAGAAACTGCCCCGCGAGTTGCCCGCGTCCCGCCCCGATGGCCCTGCGGATGCCTACCTCGCGTGTGCGCTCGACGGCCTGCGCCGTGGCGAGGTTCGTGTAGTTGACCACGGCGATGAGCAGCACCAGGAGCGCGATGCTCCCGAAGAGCGCCAGATAGCGCGCGTCACCGCGCAGCCCGCTCGACGGGTAGAAGTCCGAGAGGTAGTAGTCGACCAATGGGATGGCGTGTAGGTTGGACCGGAAGCCGCGCTCGGCCATCACCTCTTCCTCGAAGCGGTCGAGGGCCGTATCGAGTTGCGCCGCCGTGACGCCGGGCTGTACGCGTACAAAGGCCCCGCCGCTGATGCTGTAGTTCCACGAGTCCGGGGCCGTGTAGATGCCCCCGATGGTTGCGATGGAGATAACGAGGTCGAACGTCACCGACGACGTGCGGGGGACCTCAACGACGGCCGCCACGGTGAGGTCGCGCGGCTGCGGATCCCTGCTGGCGAACGGCCCGCTCCCGATCTCGATGGTGACAGTCTGGCCTACCGGGTCGGCTTGCCCGAAGTAGCGCCGGGCGGCCTGTGCGGAGAGGACCGCCTGGTTGGGCGCAGCAAGCGCTGTCGCCAGGTCGCCCGCGACGTGCGGAAAGTCGAACACCCCGAAGAAGCCGGGGTCAACGTAGTGCCGCGCCTGGTCTTCGAACGTCTCGCCAGCAACTTCGACAGGCATCGTCTGGTGGCCTACGCGCGACGCCGCAGCTACCTCGGGAGCGTGGTCGATCAGCGCTGCGGTCACGGGCGGACGGAGCGCCATGGAGTAGACCGTCTCGCCCTCATGCTCCAACGCGATGCCGAGCGCATACACCTGCTCCACATCGTCGTGGAAGCGGTCGAAGGCGAGTTCGTCGCGGACGTAGAGGCCCAGGAGAAAGAAGCAGGCCAGCCCGACAGCCAGCCCGAGGATGTTCAGTCCGGCATACCCGGCCCGGCGGCGGAGAGTACGGAGGGCGACGAGAAGGTAGTTCTTGAACATGGGTCGTAGGTCAGAGGTCGCAGGTCGATACGGGCCCGGACCTTCGACCCGGGACCTACGACCTGTGACGCCGCGAAGCGGTCTATTCGTAGCGTAGGGCCTTCACGGGGTCGAGCGTGGCGGCGCGGAGGGTGTGGAAGAGGGTGGCCGCGAGCGCGAGCACGACGGCGAGGCTGCCCGCGAGCAGCACCGAGCTCAGCCCCACGTCCGTGCGGTACACGAAGCCGTCGAGCCACGTCTGGAGGCCCCACCAAGCGAGCGGAGCCGCCACCACGAAGGCGACCAGCACCAGCACCACGAAGTCGCGCGAGAGCAGCGCCAGGATGTGGCCCACCGACGCGCCAAGCACCTTGCGCACGCCGATCTCTTTGGTCCGCCGCTGCGCCGTGTAGGCCGCGAGGCCGACGAGGCCCAGGCACGCGACAAAGATGGCCAGCCCGGCGAACGTGCCGAGCAGCCGCCCGAGGCGGACCTCGTCGCGGTACATCGCCTCGTAGTACTCGTCCACGAACGTTGCCTCGAACGGCGTGTCGCCGGCCAGGGCAGCCCACTGCGTCTCGATGTCGTCCATCGTCGCGAGCAGGTCCTGCGTGTCGAGTTTGAGCAGGAGCGTGTGGTAGTCGGGCCATTCCGTGTCGGGGCTGGGGTTGCCCAGGCGGAAGCCAAGCGGCGCGATGGCGTCGCGCATCGAGTCGTAGTGGAAGTCCTCCACCACGCCGATCACGGTGCCGTCGGCCACGAAGTTGAGCGTCTTGCCGAGCGCGTCCGAGAGCGGGGCGTCGCCCGCAACCCAGCCGAGTTCGCGCACGGCCGCCTCGTTGAGCACCACGCCGGTCTCCATGTCGGTCGCCAGCGCCGGGTCGAAGAAGCGCCCCGCGACCAGGTTAAGGCCGAGCGTGGCGGCGTAGTCATAGTCGGCGAAGACGGTCCAGAGCATCGTCGGGCGCTCGTCTTCCTCGGGGTCCGGGCGGCCCTCGACGTCGCGCGTGGAGTACATCATGCCGTAGGCCCCGGGCGCGGCCGAGGTGGCGCTGGCTGAGCGGACGGCCGGGTGCTGCACGAACGTCGCCTTGATCGCCTCCGCCTGCTCCGCCGTGGGGCCGCCGAGCGCGAGGGCCAAGACCTGTTCGCGGTCGAAGCCGAGGTTGGTCGTCTGGACGTAGCGGAGCTGCTGAACGATGCCCGTCACGCCGACGAGCAGCGCTACGGTGATGGCGAACTGCCCGACGACGAGGCCCTTGCGCAGCCGCGCGCCGCCGAGGCCAGACGACCCGCTGACCGTCGTCGTGCCCCGCAGCACGGCGGTTGGCTGCTGCCGCGCGAGGAGGAACGCAGGGTAGGCCCCGGCCAGCAGCGCCGCCAGGAGCGCCGCCGCGAGCATCCACAGCAGCGTCGGGCCTTCGAGGAGCGCCACCGCCGCGAGCGACGTGCCCAGGATGGCGTTGAAGCCGGGGATGGCGAGCGTCACCAGCACCACGGCGAACCCGTACGCGCCGAGGCTCACCAGCAGCGCCTCGCTGAGGAACTGCCGAGCGAGCTGCCCCCGCTGCGCCCCGACGGCCTTGCGCACGCCGACCTCGCGGGCCCGGTCCGTAGCCTGCGCCGTCGCCAGGTTCGTGTAGTTCACCAGCGCGATGAGGAGCACCAGCAGCGCGATGCTGCCGAAGAGCAGGAGGTAGCGCGCGTCGCCCCGCAGGCCGGTGTGGTACTGGAAGTCGGAGAAATAGACGTCCGCCAGCGGCACCGGGGCCAGCGCGAGCCGGTCGTTCCGCTCGGCGATCACGTCGGCGGTGAAGCGGTCGAGCACCGTGCCAAGCATGGTCGGGGAAATACCGGACTGCGTCTTGAGGAACGTGATGCCTGTCCAGGTCCCCCACTGGTTGACGCCCTCTTCGAGCGAGAGCCCCGAGATCAGCATGTCGAACGTGAGCGACGAGGTGCGGGGGATCTCGACGACGGCCGCCACGGTGAGCGTCGCCCGGTCGCCCATCACCTGCGTGTCGAGTGTCTCGCCGACCGCCTGCACGGTGCCGAAGTAGCGCAGGGCGGCGTCCTCCGAGAGCACCGCCTGGTTGGGCGCGTCGAGGGCCGTTGTCACGTCGCCCGCGCGCGCTTGGAACGTGAAGAGGTCGAAGAACGACGCATCGGCGTAGCGCTGCTCTTCGCCGGTGAACGCAGCCTCGCCCGCCCACACGGTGCTCAGGCTGCGTCGTACGCGGCAGGCGTGCTCGACCTCCGGGGCATAGTCGGCCAGCAACGGGCCTGCCGCGAGCGGCAGCGCGAACTGCCGGTGCGTCTCGCCGCTCCACGTCTGGACCGCGCCGACGGCGTAGAGCTGGTCGAGGTCCTCGTGGAAGCGGTCGACGGCGAGCTCGTCGCGGACGTAGAGGCCGATCAGGAAGAAGCAGGCCAGCCCGACGGCCAGCCCGAGCACGTTGATGGCCGTGCTGCCCGCCCGCCGCTGCAGGCTCCGGAAGGCGACGAGGAGGTAGTTCTTGGTCATGGGTCGCAGGTCTAAGGGCATAGGTCCCAGGTCACTGGGATCTCGGTCGTGCGACCTGAGACCCATGACCTGCGACGCCGCGTAGCGGCCTATTCGTAGCGTAGGGCCTTGATCGGGTCGGCAGTGGCGGCGCGGAGCGACTGGCTCGCCACGGTCAGCAGCGCTACGCCGAGCGCCAGGCCACCCGCGACGAGGAAGACGACGAGGCCCACGTTGGTCCGGTAGGCGAAGTCGGCGAGCCACTGGTTCATCCCGTACCACACCACCGGCACGGCCACGGCGAAGCCCACCGCCACGAGCACCAGAAAGTCCTTCGTGAGCAGCGCTACAAGGCCTGGCACGCTTGCGCCGAGCACCTTACGCACGCCGATCTCCTTCGTCCGCTGTGCCGCCGTGAAGCTCGCCAGCCCAAACAACCCCAGGCAGGCGATGAAGATGGCGAGCGCCGCGAACACGCCAAAGACCTGCCCGAAGCGCGTCTCGGCGCGGTACTGCTCGTCAAAGGTCTCGTCGACGAAGTGGTACGAAAACGGCCGATGGGGCACAGCCGTCTTCCAGAGGTCCTCGATGGAGGCGATCGTGGCGGGGAGGTCGTTCGTCTTAAGCCGCAGCGTGTAGCGCGTGATGCGGTTCTCGATGCGCATGCCGAGCGTCGGGATCTCGGAACGGAGGCCGTAGGGGTGGAAGTCCTCCACGATGCCGATGATGGTGCCGCCGCGCCCCCAGAACCCGGCGTCCTTGCCGACGGCGTCCGCAACATTGGCGTAGCCATACTCGCGCGCGGCGGTCTCGTTGAGGAGGTACGACGAGGAGGAGTCGGTGCTAAACGCCGGGTCAAAGCCGCGCCCGGCCACGATCTCGAGGTCCATCACGTCGAGGAAGTCGAAGTCGACCATGTAGAGGTCCACCGAGACGTTCTGCTCGGTGCCGTCGGGGCCTTCCACGATGCCGCCGGCGCTGGGTGAGCCATAGCCGGGCAGTGTCTGCGAACCGGTCGCCTCAACGACGCCGGGCAGCGCGACGAGCTGCGCTTTGAGCGCGTCGTACTGCGCGAGCACCTGCTCGTCGCCGCCGAAGGGCACTTCGAGCAGGCGGCCTTCCTCGGTGTTGGCAGCGAAGCCGAGGTCGCGCGCCTGCATGTAGTCGAGCTGCCGGAAGACCAGCGCGGTCGCGGCGATGAGCGCGATCGAGATGGCAAACTGGAGCACCACGAGCCCTTTGCGGAGCGCCGCGCCGCGCGCAGACGTGCGGAACGTACCCTTGAGCACCGCCGCGGGCCGGAAGCGCGTCAGCACAAAGGCTGGGTAGGCCCCGGCAAGCACGCCCACCGTGATCGCGGAACCCACCAGCAGCAGCACGAGGCTCCACGTCGGCAGGCCCAGCGTCGCCAGGCTCAGCGATTTCTCCGTCAGCCGCTCGAAGGCGGGCAGCACCGTCTGCACCAGCAGCAGTCCGAGCGCCATCGACGCCGTCGTCAACATCACGGCCTCGGTCAGGAACTGCGCGGCCAGGCTTCCGCGTGTGCCGCCGACGGTCTTGCGGACGCCTACCTCCTTAGCGCGTTCCAGGCTCCGTGCCGTGGACAGGTTCGCGAAGTTGATGCACGCGATCAGCACCAGGAAGACGGCGATCACGCTGAAGAGGTATACGTTGGCTAGGCTCCCGTGCGGCACGCCGTCGCGCTTCGAGGTGAGGTACATCGTCTCCAGCGGCTCCATCCGGAAGACCAGCGAGGCGTCAAAGGTCTCGCCGTCCGCGCGCGCGTAGCGGTCGAACATCTCGACCATCTTGGCCTCCATCGTCGCCTGCGTGACGCCCTCCTGGAGGAGGATGTAGGTCTGGAAGTTGGTCGCGAACCAGTTGCCCCACATCCAGTCGGGGCCGTTCTGCTCCAGCGTCACCATCGAGATGAGGCCGTCCGCCTGCACTGACGACGTCTCGGGCGCAGCCTCGGCGACGCCCGTCACCGTGAACGAGACGCCGTCGTTGGTGTCCATCGTCTCGCCGACGACGTCGGTGCGGTCGAAGTATTTGCGAGCCATTGCCTCGGTGAGCACGATGGTGAACGGCTCGGTGAGGGCGGTCGCCGGGTCCCCGTGGAGGAGCGGGAAGTCGAAGACGGCGAAGAGGTCGGCGTCGGCGTAGGCGAGGTCAGACTCGTCGAACTGCCGATCGCCGACGCGGAGCACGTTGCCGGTGCTGGTTAGTCGGATTGCCTCGACAACCTCGGGGTAGTCCGCTTCGAGCGTGGGGGCGAGGACGCCCTGTGTGAAGCCGTTCTCGGCGACTCGCCCGCCGGTGATGTAGTCCACGACGACGCGGTAGATGCGGTCGCCGTTGGCGTGGAAGCGGTCGTAGGAGCGCTCGTGCTGCACCCAGAGGGCGATGAGCAGCGCCCCGGCGAGGCCGAGCGCCAGGCCTGCGACGTTGAGAGCGGTCGTGCCCTTGCGGCGCAGCAGCGCGCGCCAGGCGACTTTGAGGGTGGTCCGGAGCATGGGCCGAGACAAGAAGGCGGTGAGACGAGAAACCGAGGGGCATGCGCGGCTCGCAACCGATGCGCCAAGCCGCGATTCGCCGGGCGCGCGGCCTCGCCAGCCCAGCAACTGTGCGATGGCGCACACCTGCTGCGCGATTTGGCAGGCCCGCAAGCAGCCCACATCCCAGACCTCGGCGCCCCCTATCTTCCGCGCCGACGCACTGCCCCTTGTCTCGTGACCGCGCATGCCCCGTCGCCGCCGCTTCCTGCTGGCCCTCAGCCTGCTGCTCCTGCTCGGACTGGCCACGCTCGTCCTCCTGGTTCGCTACACCGACGGGACGATCAGCAGCCCCGACCGCATCCTTCTGGGCTATGACGAAGAGGCCCAGCGTTTCCAGGTCTTCGAGTTCAAGCGCTACGAGTTTGACGGCGTGGATGGCCCGTACATCGTCGGTGACTCGGTCTTCACCGTCGATGCGGCGGGCGTCCTCCATCGGCGCTCGTTCGTAGGCGCCGCGGCAGACACGGTCGCGGCGGCCCCGCTACTGGTCCGCGTGGACAACGCGCCGCGCGACTCGTTCACGGTACGGCTCCGCGCGGAGCACCTGGTGCCGCCCGCCGTGGTCGCGATGCCCGACACGCTGCTCGCCGTCTCCGACATCGAGGGCAACTTCGACGCGTTCGTGGGCCTGCTCCAGGCGCACGGCGTCGTCGACGGGGCTTTCGACTGGACATTTGGGGCAGGGCACCTCGTCCTCCTCGGCGACTTCATGGACCGCGGCATCAACGTCACGCCGACGCTGTGGCTTATCTACCGCCTCGAACAGCAGGCGCGGGACGCGGGCGGGCGGGTGCACTTCGTCCTCGGCAATCACGAGGCGCTCAACGTGCAGGGCCGCTATGGCTACGCCGCGCCGAAGTACGTCCGCGCTGCGCAGGAGATCGGGGCAGGCGGCATCCGGTCCGCCGAGCGCCGCGCCGACTTCCGCCGCCTCTTCGCCGCCGACACCGAACTCGGTCGGTGGCTGCGCGCCCACAACGTCGTCACGCGGATTGGCGGCGTGCTCTTTGTCCACGCAGGCCTCGCCCCCGACCTCGTGGAGGCCGACCTCTCCATCGACGCGATTAACGCGACTGTCCGCACGCACCTGGACGACCCCGACCTCTACAACGCGCCCGGCAACGACCTAGAGGCGCACCTCGTGATGAGCCGCACCGGTCCGCTGTGGTACCGGGGGCTGGTGCGCGGCTACAAGGAATACTATCCGAAGAGCACACCTGAGGCGCTGGCACGTGTCCTGGACTACTACGAAGCCGAGGTCATCGTGGTCGGCCACACCGTCGTGGACACGGTGTCGAGCGACTTCGGCGGGCGCGTCCTCCGCATCGACGTAAAGCACGGCACGGACCGATACAGTAGCTCGACGCAGGGTGTGCTCTTCGTCAACGGGGTGCCGCACCGGATCGACGCGACCGGAACCGTGGCGGCGTTGTAGCGCAGGCTAGGCCCCAGGGGCACCCAGCAACCGAGCCGCTTCGGTGCCCCAGTGGGCGTAGATCTGTGGGCCCGGGTGAAAGCCGTCGGACGCCATGAGCTCGTTCAGGCGCTCGGCCCAGTCTGGCGGGACAGCGTCGCCCTCGGTGATGGCGACGTAGCGCACGCCGGGCTCGCCGTCGGTCCAGAGCCGCAGCGCCGTGTCGAAGCGGCGCGCGAGGCTGCCGAGGTACCACCGGAGCGGCTGGGGCAGCGCCGGGAACTGGTGCACCGGCGGGAGCCCAGAGACGACGTGGTGCCGCACGCCGAAGCGGGTACGCAGGAGCGCCGCGAGTGCCTGCTGCTGGTCGAGCCAGTCGTGCAGCGCCACGCCCGCGGTGACGTCGTTGACGCCGAGCGCCGTCAGCGCTACGTCGAACGCGGCGGGCTCAGTGTTGCGGAGCTTCTTGAGCGTGGCCGCCGTTGTCGCGCCCGTACGGGCGACGAGCCGATACTGCACGGTGTAGCGCTCCGCGAGGGGGCCGACCGTCTGGCCAAGCAGCGCGTCGTCTTGCGTCTCGGCTCCCACGCCTGCGGCTGACGAGTCGCCCACCACGAGCAGTCGGAGCGGCGGCCCGCTCCCGATGGTGCCCTCGCGGTCGCCGGGCGGTTCGGGGAGCGTGAGGGCGACCCGGCGTACCCGCTTGCCTTGGGCGAGCAGGACGGGGCCGAGGAGGACTTTGGCGAGGGTGAGCATACGTGGAGCGTCAGTCGAGCGAGAGCCAGCGGGCGTCGGCGTGGCCGCGCTGAACCCGCGTGCAGGCGAGCGCATACCGTGACGAGCCAAGGTCGACGGCCACGGCGTAGCCTACGAAGGCCTCACGGCTCGCGGAAAACCGCTGGAGCCACGCCACATCGTACGAGGACGGGGACGTGCGGTTGACCTTCCACTCGATGAGCACCGTTGGGTGCGCATCAGCCTTGTCCTCGACCCAGCAGGTCATGCGCGGGCGCGGCCAGATCACGAGGTCTTTGGCGACATCGCGCTTCGGTGTACCCGTGCCGCCACTGAGCGCCCGCTGCGCCTCCGCCTCGATTTGAGGTACGGGCACGTCCAGGGCAATCTGCGTCGGGTCCCGCAGGAAATGATCAGGGTGGCAGCGCGTGACGAGGTGGCCGAACGCGTAGAGGCTGCGGACCTCGTTTTCGCGCCGACCGGCCCAGGCTGTCGCGCGGAGGTCGGATACGAGGTCGATGAGCGAGTGACGGACCAGCGCATCGGCTTGCTTGATGAGGACGGACGGCTCCATGCCCTACTCGAAGTGGATCGTCCGGCCTGTCTGCGCCGAGCGGAGTGCCGCGTCGAGGATCTCCATCACGATCAGATTGGTCGGCAGCGACGACAAGTCCGTGCCGGGCTCGACCTCGCCCCGGACGACGGCGGCGAGGTAGGCGAACGGGTCGTCGTGCGGCCCCGCGAGTGGGTCAACAGTCGTTCTGGTCTCTGCGGCCTCGCCTTCGAGGCGGACGCGCAGCGTGGTCGCGTCGTCGGCGTGGGCGAAGCCGGTGCGGCCGTAGACCTGCATGTCCTTGCGGTTGAACGGCCAGTTCCACG
>JBCDFF010000108.1:0-11215 GCA_039178415.1 Bacteroidota bacterium | reverse complement strand
GACGACGAGGCTGACCCGATCAGTGAGACGCCGCTCATCCTGCCGCCGAACGGGATCGTCGTCCTCGCGGCGGAGCCAGACACGGTGCGCGCGGTGTTCGGCGAGGTACCGGGGCTCTTCCAGCCGGAAGACTTCCCGGGGCTGAACAACACAGAGGACACCGTCGTGCTGCAGGCCGAGGTGGAAGGCGGCGTGCTCACGGTCGACCTGGTCGCGTACTCCGACGACTGGCACCGGCCTGAGCTGCGCGAGACGGACGGCATCGCGCTGGAGCGCATCGCGCCAGACGGGCCGTCGAGCGATGCCGCGAACTGGTCGAGCAGCCTCGACGGGCTCGGCGGGACGCCGGGGGCTGCGAACAGCGTCTTCGTCGACCCCGAGGCTCCGCCGCCAGGCGAGCCGGGCTTGGCTATCGACTCGCCGTTCGCGCCTGACGAGGGGCAATCGGCGCGCATCGCCTACACACTCGACACCGACGCGGCACTCGTGCGGGTACGCATCTTCGACGGTGCGGGTCGCCCCGTGCGCACGCTTGAAGCGGGCGACCTCACCGGACGCACTGGCTTTCTCGACTGGGACGGCCGCGACGACGGCGGGCGGCGGCTCCGCGTCGGGATCTACGTTGTCCTCCTCGAAGCGCTCGACGCGCAGGGCGGCACGAGCGAAGCCTACAAAGACGTGGCCGTCCTCGCGCGGCGCTTCTAATCGGTTAGCATCCGACGCTATCCCGCTTCTGCGACTAAGCCGAGCACCGTCTCGCCGTAGGCTGCCACCTTCTTCGCCCCGATGCCCTTGATGGCGAGCAGATCGTCGTCCGTGGCGGGGCGGCTCACAGCGATAGCACGGAGGACGGCGTCGGAGAAGACGACGTAGGGCGGCACGGCGTCGGCGGTGGCGCGCTTCGTGCGCCAATCGCGCAGCGCCTCGAAAAGCGGCGCGTCGTCCGGCGTGAGTGCCGCGTCGTCGTATTCGACCGTGCGGCTGCCCGACCGACCGCCGGAGGCACGCGACGAGCGCCCGCCGGACGGCACCGGACCGTCGGTGTCGAGCGGGATCGCCTCGCGGTGCTTGAGCGCCTGCGTCCCGAGCGCGGTCAGGTTGACGGTCATGTACTCGCCACCGACCTTCAGATACCCCATCGCGAGGAGTTGTTTGTAGAACCCGTCCACATCGTCTTGTCGATAGAAGCCGAGCCGCCCGTAGTACGGGTTCGTGCCGTATTTCGACTCGGTGTCGCTCGCCTTCGAGCCCGTGAGGATGCGCACGAGCGTCTTGCGGCCCACGCTCCAGCGGAGGCGGTCCACGAGGTCGAGCAGGCCGATGGCGATGCGGCTGTGCATCGGCAGCGCCTCGAACGGCGGGATCTCGTCGGGGGCCTCGCGGAGCCGCGCCTGGATGGCGCACGCGTCGCAGCAGCGCTCTGGTTGATGCCCGCTCTCGTCCAGATCGACAGCCTCGCCGAAATACCCGACGAGCTTTTCGCGGCGACACGTCTCGCGTTCGGCGTAGGCGACCATGTGGCCGAGCCCGTCGTGCTTGTTCTTACGCCGCTTCTCGACGCCTTCGAGCACGAGCCGCCGGTCGGCCGCCTCCCAGCCGCCGAGGCCGTAGTGGCGGAGCGGGCCGCGGTCGTCGTAGCGCGCGAGCGCACCCATCCGTTCGAGGAGGCCGAGGCCAACGCGCACGCCGACAGCTTTGAGGTCCACGCGGTGGTCGTGCCCAAGCGCGTCCACGTCGATCTCTGCCTCGTTCGAGTCATCTATGGCCTGACGAGCGACAGCGCGGTAGAGCTTGTGCAGGCTCTTCTCGCCGGGCTGGGCCTGGTCGATGAACCACTCGCGGAGTTGGCGGTCGGTGGGCGCGTAGAGGAGCAAGCACGTCGAGGGATCGCCGTCGCGGCCGGCGCGGCCCGCCTCCTGGTAGTAGGCTTCGAGGGTCGAGGGGATCGCCCAGTGGACGACGAACCGCACGTCCGGGCGGTCGACGCCCATGCCGAAGGCGTTCGTCGCCACGACGAGGTCGAGGCCACCGGTGAGGAAGGCGTCCTGGACCTCGGAGCGCTCGCCGTCGGTGAGCCCCGCGTGGTAGGCGCGCACCTCGCGCTCGCACACGTCGCGCACGAAGCGCGTCACCGACTCGGCGTACTTGCGCGTGCCGACGTAGATCAAGCCGGGCTGGTCTTTGTGCTCCTCCAGAAAGTCGTGGAGGACGCGGCGCTTGTCGCCGTCGCCGGGCGTGGAGACGACGCGGAAGTAGAGGTTGGGGCGGTTGAAGCCGGTCACCACCTGCTTCGCGTGGCCGATGCCGAGCGTGGCACAGATATCGCTCTGGACGACCGGCGTAGCGGTAGCCGTGAGCGCGACCGTCTGGGGTCGGCCCATCCGCTCGCGGGCGTCGCCGATGGCGAGGTAGTCCGGGCGGAAGTCGTGCCCCCACTGGCTGACGCAGTGCGCCTCGTCCACAGCCAGGAGCGCGACCGTCGTCTCGCGGAGCGCGTTCATGAAGCCGCGGTGTCGTAGCCGCTCCGGCGCGACGTAGACCAGCTTGAGCGTGCCATCGCGCATCTGCTGCATCACCGCGCGCTGCGCCGCCGCCGGCATCGATGAGTTGATCGCCGCGGCCGGGATGCCCTTCGCCTGAAGCGCGTCCACCTGGTCCTTCATCAGCGCGATGAGCGGCGAGATCACGAGCGTGACGCCGTCCGGCAGCGCGGTGCCGTCGTGGAGTACGGCGGCGAGTTGGTAGACCAGCGACTTGCCTGCCCCCGTCGGCATCACCACGAGCGTATCGGCACCGCCGAGCACATGCGTGAGCGCCTCCACCTGCCCCGCCCGCAGCGCGTCGAAGCCGAACCACCGCTTCAGCGCGGCCTTGGTGGCAGCAGCAGCAGGCGTGAGCGTGTCAGCGGCGAGCGTGTCGGTGGGCATGACGGCGTGGCGGGCATACGACGGTGGAGCCGCAAGCTAACCTGGCTGCGCTGACAGCGTTTCGACAGGGGTGCAGGCAACGACACACGCAGGCTAACTGCCCATACCCTCTCCGAATGACGTCGCCCGTCTCTGAGTCTATGGTATACCGCATGCCCCGCCCCCTATAGGTACCGACGCTGAATCGGGTACCGTCACGCACGAGGCGTCCCACGAATGCATCGCCCTGCGGGGGCTCTGCCTGCCACAGCCTTGCTCCTTCGAGTGTCAACCCAACTAAGTGCGCGGCGTTGCCCTCCAGAGGATACACCGACAGGACGACGATGGACGCATCAAAGACGAGCATCTCCCAGATAGGTGTGGGCCCAAGCACCGTACGCCAGACCTCTTCGCCGCTCGACGCCGCGAAGGCAACAAGGTCGGTGCCTACCACAACGACCACGGTCTCACCTACGAGCTCTACCAGGTTGTAGCCGTGCCACGGCGCTACTAGCGGCGCATTCGACTGCAGATGCTGGCGCCACGCCAACGTCCAGGGATACGGCGACTGCGGGTATGCCCTAGCGACAACGGTGACGTCAATCAGACTCGGGTTTGCTGGTTCGTCGTTCCACGGCGGGCCTTCGAACGAGAGGAAGGCGCGGACCGCGTCGGACTCGCAGAAGTCGAAGTAGCGCATGAGCACATCAGCTTGGTGGTAGGAGATCGACGCCCCTCGTTCCGTAAGCTAGTCAAGCCATGTTGACAGCGTTTCGACTGAGCATGCGCTCCGCACGCGTGCAGCTCGGCAATTCAAGACGCAGTCCAGACTGTCTAGCCCAGCGCTTCGCGGAGGGCGGCGATGCGCTCGCGGATGCTAAAGGGCACCGGGGCCCCCAACGCAAGGGCCGCCTCATAGAGCCACAGCGCCCGCCTTCGTCCGGCGTCCTCCGCATCTTCCTGGAGCAGTTCTGCCAGCGCGACCGCCGTATCAACTGTGAGCGCGCCGTCGGGAATGAAGCGTGCCACGAGGTCGTCGCGGCTGAGCGTACGCAACGCGCTAAGCTCTAGACCCAAGACGCGCCTCAGCCCATTTGCCAGGACGTCTTGCCCGTCGTCGACCTCCGCCGCCTGCTTGTTCAAGAGCACCTGCGCGAGCACCTCGGCAAGCTGCTGGACCTGACGGACGATGTAGTCTTGCTGGAACATGATGCGACAGGGAGCGCCATTTGGATCAAAGCATGCTGCTTCACAAGCGCTGTGCCTCGGCGATCTTCCTGACATTCCGTCACGGCACCTCCGAAACAGCGCGGTCGATCTGAAGAAACTCAACAGGCGCGCCGTCGTCTTCGATGAACGTAATCCGCACGCCTGGCGACGGGCTGTTTGGTGCGATGATCATCTGCTGGCCAGCGATCGCCGCCTCCAAATCATCTACCTCAAAGGCGACGTGCGGGACGGCCTTGACTAGCTCCGGGAAGCCGGCGGCGTCCTCGAAACGGATCCACTCGATCCCGTACGCGCTCGACGCGAGCCCGGAGGCGTACGTCTTCAGGTGCGGGATGTAGACCTCGCCCTCGCGTGGGGTGTCGGTGGGAATGCCGAGGTGGTGATCCTCACAAGCGCAGGGGGAGACGAGAACGTGGCGCCGTAGCTACGGCTTCCCCTCGGGTCACAATAGGAGCGTTTCGGCGTCGGGATCGTGCGCGGCGAGGTAGCGCGTCTCGTACTGCTCCACGTGCTCCCCGATGAGTGCCAGCGTCCGCCGTGCCGCGTTCGGGTCCTCGCAGATCCCTGCGACGGCCCGGCGGCGCACCTGGTCGAGCGAGAACGACGCGTCGCCCGCCAGCAAGGCCCAGTCGTCCCTATAGCCGATCAGCACCGACTGGTGCCCGCGCGTATGCCCCGGTGTGGGGACCGCGCGCACGAGGCCGTCCGAGGTCAGGGCGTAGCTCGTAGGCAGCGCGCCGAACGCGCCGTCCGTGTAGTCGAGAGGCTCAGGCGTGAAGAAGGCGGGCCATCGACACGGGAGCGCCCCCTGTGCCGGGTGCTCCGCCTCGGTACGCGACAGAAAAAACCGCGCGTTGGGGAAATGGGCGAGCCCGCCCGCGTGGTCGGAGTGCAGGTGCGTGAGGACGACCGTGCGGACCTCCTCCGGGGGGATCCCGAGCGCGCGCAGCTGCGGCCCGACCTCGCTCGCCGCCGCCACGTCGAAGCGGAGCAGCCGCTCGTAGACGAACGCGGTGCCAGGATCGCAGGCGAAGTAGTCGGGCTCTGCCGTCCGCGCCGTCTCGCCCGTGTCGACCACGATCACGCCCTCGGGATGCTCGACGAGCCAGCACGTCACGGGGAGCCAAGGCGTCCAGCGTGGGTCGCTCACAATGACAGGAAGCCGCAGGAACGACGGGCCGCCGTACTCCCGGTGCGCGGCCTTGACGGCGACAGCCCCGGTCCGCAGCGCCGTGATGCGGACCGGCCCCAGCTCGAACGAGAACGAGGGAAACAGCGGGGCGGGTGGAGTCGGAGCGCGCACGGCCGAGGCTACGCTGCAGCCGCCGATGGTGGTTCCAGCCCCGGCGAGCGCTGTGAGGGCAAGGAAGCGGCGGCGCTTCATGCGTCGCCCTCCCGCTGCTCAGCGATTTCGCGAAGGCGGACCATGGCGTGTGGAAGAGCCTGCCGGAAGCGCGGTCCGAGGCGGCCCCGCAGGAGCCATCCGCCGAATCCCTCGAACGTGACGGCGTGCGTAAAGGCGACGGAGTCCGCCCCAGCCTCGCTCAGCGTCCGCCGCACACGCAGCCAGCCGAACGGCAGCCGCGTCGCCAGCGTGTAGGCCTGCCCCGGCTCCACGTCCTCGATCACGAACCGCGATGCAGGGCCGCTCACCGGAACCAGTTGGCCCTCGGCCCCTTCGCGAAACGCTCCGTCGAGCGTCGCCGAATCCAGTTCGGTGTCCCACTCGGGCCACGACGCCACGTCAGTCCAGACCGCCCAGACTGACGATGCAGATGCGACGGTCTCGAGCGTGTGTGCAAATGCGCGGTTCGACCCGGCCGCCACCGGGGTGTTTGAAGAATCGACGCTGTTGGTGGCGCAGCCGAGGAGCGCAAGCGAGGAGGTGGTGACGAGAAGCGTGCGCAGCATAGTCGGTAGGGCAGAACGAATAGATCGTCTACCAAGAACCCGACTCTCTGACTGCGTCCGCCTTCACATCGGGTAACTTCTGGCCGTCGTCTCCGGACCGCTACCCCTGCGCCCGCACCCGGCTCATCGACTGCGGGGTCATGCCGAGGTAGGACGCCACGTAGCGCAGCGGGACGTGCAGCAGCAGGCTCGGGTAGTCGCGGGCGAACGCCGCGTAGCGCTCCTTCGCCGAGAGGTAGCGCGCCGCGTCCAGGGCCTCGTCGAGGTAGGCATACACGGCGCGGATGTAGGCCTGACGGAAGAGGCCCCACGTCGGGCATGCCGCCACAAGGGCTGCGTTGGCCTCGGTGCTGAGTTGGCGCACCCGGCCCGCCGTCAGCACCTGCAACCCCTCGCGGGCAGGTTGCGCCGACGCGAAGCTCGTGCTCACCGTGAAGAGCAGGCCCGGCAGGACGAAGTGCCGGGTGACGTCGAGGCCGTCGGTCGTCTCCGTGTAGAAGCGCGCGTACCCCTCGTCCATGAAGTAGAGCGCGCGGCATACCCGGCCCGGGCTGAGCAGCCGGTCTCCCGGCTCGTAGGTGCGCGCCGCTCCCCAGGCGGCGCTGATCTGTGCGGCTTCCGCGTCGCGGAGACGCACATAGCGCCGGACTAAGGCGATGAGGGCATCGTTGGCTAGCAGGTCGTCGGCCATGAGCGCGAGAGCTTTGTGTCCCGCAAGCTAAACCCGCGCCCCGCTCATGCCTCCTTCGCCGTCGGTGTGTCTGGCGAGGTCGTCATCCCGGCGGCTTCCTTTAGGCGCTTCACCTGGTCAGCAGCGCGCGTGGTCCAGCGTTCGGGGCGGTAGCGGCGCACCATCAGCACCGAGCACGGCGCGCGGTCGGCGACGACATCAGGGATCGTCCCGAAGACGGCCGTGCGGAACGACCACTCGTGCGATGCCCCGATGATGACGAGGTCATACGGCGCGGCGTTCATGCGCCTCTCGATGCCCGCCACCACGTCGTCGGCGCGGTCTACGTGGTAGAGCACGGGGTTGTAGTCGCCCACGATGGGAGCGGTGTCCTTAGCAAGGGCGGCGCGCTCCTGCGCGGTGTCCACGTCGGTGCGGACGAGGCGCTGCAGGTGCACGGCGGCCCCCGTCGCGCGGGCGAGGCGGATCGCGAGTTCGAGGCCGAGGTGCGCGTGTGTGCCCCCGCCCCACGGCACGAGGATGGTGCGGAGCGTGCCGAGGCCGCGGTCGCGGAGGATGGCGAGGTCGGTCGGCGTGTCGAGGATGACGCGCTTCACCGGCGAGTCGCTGGGACGAGTGCGCGTGAAACCTGTGCGCCACCCCATCAGCAGCAGGTCAGCCCGTCGCGCAGGCACTTCCGCGACGAGGCCAGCGAACACGTCGTGCGCCACATCGGTGATTGTTTCGAGCGAGGTCGCGGTCAGGGCAGACGCCTCGTCGCCGGAGGCTCCGTCGCCGGACGTGGGCGGGGGACGCTGCGCGTCGAGGGCGAGGCGTTCGAGCGTCGCCTCGATGGCCGGGCGCTCTTGGGCGAAGCGATCGCGGGCCGTCGAGAGCGGCGTCTGAAGCGGGACGCGGACGAGGTGGAGGCCGACGACCTCCCCGCCGGCCTCAACCCCCGTCGCGACGAACCGCCCCATCCGCAGCAGGTCGGCCCCGTGCGCGGGGTTGGCCACGGCCACGAGCACCCGGCGTGGGTCGGCCGTGTCGATGCGCTCGCGGACGGGCGCGACGGCCTCGGCCTCGTCGGCGTAGACCGGTGCAGTGTCGAAGAACATCGCCCAGCCGCGCTCGGCAAAGCGGGCCTTCAGGTTCGCCACGGCGTGCTCGATCTCGACGCGGCTGCGGCCCCAGGCGATGTACCACCCGAGGCTGAGCACGATCAGGCCGACGAGCGCAAGCTGCGCGAACGTCCCTGAGTAGCCGATGATCGCCACGCACGCGAGCGCCGCAAAGACCTGCACGAACGGCGTCCCCGGCACACGGTACGACGGGCGATACCACGCCGGCCGGGCCGCGCGCAAGACCACGCAGCCGAGGTTGAGCGCGGCGTAGCTGTAGAGCTGCAGCACGCTGGCCGTCTTGGCGAGCGTCTCCAGGTCCTCGATCAGCAGCAGCGCGAGCGTGAGCACGCCCGTGACGAGGATCGCGCGGTAGGGCGTGAGCCGCTTCGGGTGGATCGCGGCGAGCCAGTTGGGGACCATCCGGTCGCGCGCCATCGCGAGGTTGATGCGCGACGCCGCGAAGATGCTCGCGTTCGCCGACGAGAGCGTGGCGAGCAGCCCCGCGAAGATGACGATGCCCGCGCCGACCGGCCCGAGGAGACTACGCGCGGCTTCGGTGAGGGGGTCTTTCACCTCCGCGATCACGTCCTGCGGGAAGAGCCCCGCGATCACGAGCACGATCACGCCGTAGAGGATCGTCACCAGGACGACCGAGCCGATGAGCGTGCGCGGGAGGTTCCTCGCCGGGTCCTTGATCTCCTCGGCGACGGCCGCAATCTTGACGAAGCCGAGGAAGGAGACGAAGACGAGCGCGGTCGTCGCGGCGATGGGCGCGGTGCCGAAAGGGAAAAACGGCGCGTAGTTCTCGGCCTCGATCTGGAACGCGGCGAGCGCGCTGAAGCCGCCGAGGATCACGAGCAGGATGAGCACGACCACGACTTGTACGCGCCCCGACTCCTTCGCCCCGACGATGTTGAGCGCGACGAGCAGCAGCCCGCCACCGAGCGCGCCCCAAAACGGCGTCAGCGGCGTGAACTGCGCGAGGTACTCCCCCAGCCCGAACAGGTAGAACGCAATCGCGAACGTGAGGCTGAGCCAGATCCCGATGCCCGACACGGCACCGAAGGCCGGTCCGAGCGCGCGCGACACGAAGTAGTAGTCGCCGCCCGAGGTCGGCATGCCGGTCGCGAGTTCGGCGGTGCTCGCCGCCGTGATGACGCAGACGACGCCCGCCGCGAGGTAGGCGAAGAGCGCGGCCGGCCCGGTCATCGCCACGGCGACCCCCGAGAGCAGGAAGATGCCCGCGCCGATCATCGTCCCGACGCCGATGGTGAGCGCGTCCCAGAAGCCAAGTTGGCGGAGGAGGGCGTCGTTCTTCTTCACGGCGGACACAGGATCGGGAGACGAGGCAGGACGGGCGGCCTCAGAGACGGGAGCCGGAAAATACCGTCGCGGTTTCGATATCCGAGGTACCCCCCGTGCGAGACGTGCGATCGATCTGGAATCCGCAGAGGTGACGATGCGCTGTGGCCGCTCTCTACAGCCTTGCCCGGCTTGCCACCCTCCGCTTGCACGCCTGCGACGGCGCGCAAGCTGTCCCCCTCGTGCGCGAGGGGGACCGTCCGAGGAGCGGAGGCGACGCAGCACAGGGGGTGCCAACACGAGCAACGTGCCCTACAACAGCTACAGAGGTATGTGTTGGGACCGGAGTCGGCTCACGGCACTCAGACGTCAACTCCTGGTACCGCGGGCTGGGACACGTTGAGGGGCCTAGCATCACCATCGCATGGAGCGCAGCCCAGCGCTGCTGCGCTCCTCGACGTGCTTGACGGCCGCACCGAAGGGCATGTGCACGGGGCTGTCTAAGCGGCTGCGCAGGTCGACGAAGGCGCGGTCTGCCTGCGCGTCTGTCAGGAAGAACCGGTCGCCCTGGCGGCTCTGCGCCGCTGCCTCGCCGAATGACAGCAGCACCACCGTCCACCCCGGCCACCGCGCCTCGGCTTCTTCCACCAGACGAACCAACGGCACATCGGTCCACACCTCCAACCGACGTTCACGCTCGTCGATGCGGAGGACTCCCCAGGGCGGCAGGCGGTCCCGTTGCTCAACGGCGGGCGTTTCGGGCGCGAGGTCCAGCAAGGCAGGACCAAGGTGGAGCACGTCGAGCGGCTTCACATCCACGACGGTCCACGACCATGGGCCGTCCGGCGCGCGCCATTGCACCTCGGTCTGGACGTCGTTGACGAAGCTTAGATCGCGCTCGGACAAAATTGTCGGCCGAGTGAGGGCGAACGGGTCGCTGGGTGCTTTGGCCTCGCACCAGGCTGCGGGTAGGCCCAGGTACGCGCCGAGGTGGCGCACCGGCTCCGGCGTGTGGAGCAGTTGCCAGCCTGCCCAGATTTCTCGCAGAAGCGGCATCCAGATGCGCCGATACGCGCCCTCGAACATCAGCTCCGAGACGCCGTCGAAGAGCACCACGCGCTCGTCGAGGTCGAGCAGCAACAGGCCCTCGCACACCGCCTCGTCGTAGAGGCCGTCGGGCGTCGCTGCGTCGTACTCGTCTAGCCACGCGCGGACGTGCGCCTCGCCCTCGAACAGCACGTCCGGCAGGCTCGTGCCGCCGTGGCGGTCTGTGGCGAAGCGAACGCGGCCCTCCTCGCGCACCGCGTAGTTCGTTCGATGGCTCATTTGTTCGATGGCTCGTGGGCGTTGCCGTGTGGCCTCAGCACGCGAAGTTGCCGTCGCAGACGATGTCGAGCAGAACGAAGAGCCCGACGATCAGCATATAGCCGAGAAGGCTGACGACCGTGAAGCCGACCAACCACCCGGTAGGCGCGCTGCTCCGCTTGATCCAGAACAGAATGTTGCCCAGGACCGGCCAGATGGGATACGTCAGGATCGACAGCGCCAGCAGCCGCGTGATCGGGTTGCGCTCCGAACCGGGCGCGTCGAACATCATCGCCGTCGAGAGCGCCAGCATCGGCCACAGCAGAACGCCAGCGGCCGCGAGCACGTTGACGATGGCGAGCAGGAGCTTCATGGCGATGCGGTCTCAGTCGGTGGCGGGGGCACGGTCCGTACCGAAGAGATACGTCAGCGGGCGCCAGAGTCGGCGCGCCCAGTCGCGTTCGGTGTGGTCGGCCTCGTAAATCTCGAAGACGACATCGCTCAGCCCACGCTCGCGAAGCGTCTCCACGATGAGGGTGTGGCTCTCGGCGAAAAACTGGTCGATCCCGCGCGTCCCGTTGTGGAAGTAGAGCGACACCGGCTCGCTCGGCAGCGGCATCGTCTCGATGTGGTCGATGAGGTCGGCGTTGTCTTACGGGAACGCGCTGTAGAGCGCCGCCGCCTTCGAAATCACGTCGGGGTGCCAGGACAGGATGTAGAACGAGATCAGCCCCCCCATCGACGCGCCCATGACGGCCGTGTTGTCG
>JBCDFF010000107.1:0-11269 GCA_039178415.1 Bacteroidota bacterium | reverse complement strand
CGGATCGCCACGCGCAGGCCCTCTACGGGAGCACCGCCAGGCGTCTCGGCCACGACGCCGATGCCGAAGGGGCCATCGGTCGGATCGACAGGGTCGGGCGGATCGGTCTCTGACGACGAGTCGCAGCCGACGGAGGCGGCCAGGAGCAGGAAGGCGAGCAGAACGCAGGAGCGAGGCATACGACAGCGAGGGAGGAGGGAAAACATGTTCGCGTTATGGACAAGAATAGGGGTTTCCCCCAGCGACGCCAACCTGCGCGCGAAGGCTTCACGGGGAGTTGGGCTGGAGGCCGTCTCTCCGCTGCCGTTCGCAGTTTGGGGAGGGCTTCGTAGGCGGATCTGCGCAGGGACCGTACCTTGCCAGGCTCCCTCGTTCCACCCCACCCCACCCCGCATGCCGCGCGCTGCCATCACCGCCGTCGGCCGCTTCCTCCCCGAAGAGCGCCTCACCAACGCCGACCTCGAACGCCTCGTCGACACCAACGACGAGTGGATCCGCAGCCGCACCGGCATCTCCGAGCGGCGCATCCTCCGCGACAAGGACAAGGCGACGGCCTACATGGCGAGCCGCGCCTGCCGCGAGGCCCTCGACAAGGCCGGGGTCGCCCCTGAGGACGTGGACCTCATCATCGTGGCGACGGTGACGCCGGACATGCTCTTCCCGGCGACGGCCTGCCTCGTCCAGCATGAGCTCGGCGCGGCCAACGCCTGGGGCTACGACATCCTTGCGGCGTGCTCCGGCTTCCTCTTCGCGCTCTCGACGGGCGCGCGCTTCATCGAGTCCGGCAAGCACCAGCGCGTGCTCGTGGTCGGCGCAGACAAGATGAGCACCATCGTGGACTTCACCGACCGCACGACCTGCATCCTCTTCGGCGACGCCGCCGGGGCGGTGCTCCTCGAAGCCACCGACGAGGCGGCGGACGGGAAGCCCGTCGGCGTCCTCGACTCGGTGGAGCACGTGGACGGCTCCGGGGCCGACTACCTCCGCATGAAGGGCGGCGGCAGCCTCTACCCGCCGAGCCACGAGACCGTCGACCAGAAGATGCACTACCTCTATCAGGACGGCCGCTCGGTCTTCAAGCGCGCCGTCGAGGGGATGGCCGACGCCGCCGTGGAACTGATGGAGAAGGCCGGGCTCACCGCCGACGACGTGCGCTACCTCGTCCCGCACCAGGCCAACCTTCGCATCATCGACGCGACCGCGCGCCGCATGGGCATCCCGAGCAGCCAGGCGATGGTCAACATCGAGCACTACGGCAACACGACTGCCGCTACGATCCCGCTCTGCCTCTACGATTGGGAGCACAAACTCCGGCGCGGCGACAACCTCGTGCTGGCGGCCTTCGGCGGCGGCTTCACCTGGGGCGCCGCGCACGTCCGCTGGGCCTACGATGGTGCGTCCGTTTAGCCGTGCTGCCGTGTCGCTGTGACACGCACGGACACACGGCCTCACTGACCCACTGCAACACTTCTCCCCCATGCTTGCTTATCTCTTCCCTGGCCAAGGCTCGCAGCGCGTCGGGATGGGCGCGGACCTCGCAGAGGCGTTTTCTGAGGCGCGTGCTGTCTTCGAGGAGGCTGATGACGTACTCGGCTTCTCGTTGACCGCGCTCATGTTCGGCACCGCTGAGGATGCGGAGGAGGCGCTCAAGCAGACCGAAAACACGCAGCCTGCGCTCTACACGCACAGCCTCGCGGCGCTGGCGGTCCTCCAGGCGCGCGGCCAGCAGCCCGACGTGACGGCGGGGCACAGCCTCGGCGAATACTCGGCTCTCGCCGCCGCGGGCGCGTTCTCCTTCGCCGACGGCCTGCGCACCGTGCGGAAGCGTGGCGAGTTGATGGCGCAGGCCCGCGCGGGCACGATGGCGGCCGTGCTCGGCCTCGACGACGCCATCGTGGAGCAGGGCTGCGCCGAAGCGTCCGAGGCAGGCGACGGCGTGGTGGTCGCGGCGAACTACAACGCACCGGGCCAAGTCGTCATCTCGGGCGATGTCGCCGCAGTGGACCGAGCGATGGAAACGCTGAAAGCGGCCGGGGCCAAGCGCGTGCTGCCGCTGCCTGTGAGCGGGGCGTTCCACTCACCGCTCATGGCCGCCGCACAGGCCGAGTTCGGCGCGACGCTCGACGCACTCGCCATCCAGGCGCCGCGCTGCCCGGTCGTGCTCAACGTCACCGCGACGCCGACGACCGATCCGGACGAGATCCGCCGCCGCCTCGTGGAGCAACTCACCGCCCCCGTCCGCTGGACGCAGTCGCTCGGACGCATGCAGGCCGACGGGGCCGCGCGCTTCGTGGAGGTCGGCACGGGCACCGTGCTCTCGGGCCTCGTCAAGCGCACCCTCGGACGCGCCACCGAGACGGCCCAAGCCGGGTCGACTGGCGACTTCGAGTAGCCCCCCTTTTCTCCCCGTTCACTGATAGCACGCACGACATCATGGCATCGCTTGCAGGAAAAACCGCGCTCGTAACCGGAGGGACCCGTGGCATCGGCCGCGCCATCGTGGAGGCGTTCGCCGAGGCGGGGGCGAAAGTCGCGTTCACCTACCGCTCCTCCACCGCCACGGCCGAGGCGCTCAAGGCCGACCTCGAAGCACGCGGCGTGGAGGCGCTCGCGTTCCAGGGCGACGCCGCCGAGATGAGCGCGGCGGAGGAAGCCGTCAAGGGCGTCCTCGACGCGTGGGGCCAGCTCGACGTGCTCGTCAACAACGCGGGCATCACGCGCGACACGCTCCTCATCCGCATGAAGGAGGACGACTGGGACGCCGTCATCGAGACGAACCTGAAGAGCGTCTTCAACTTCTCGAAGGCCGTCTACCGCCCGATGATGAAGCAGCGCGGCGGGACGATCCTCAACGTGTCGTCGGTGGTGGGCGTGATGGGCAACCCGGGCCAAGCCAACTACGCGGCCTCAAAGGCGGGCATCATCGGCTTCACGAAGAGCCTCGCGAAGGAGCTCGGCGCGCGCGGCGTGACAGCCAACGTGATCGCGCCGGGCTACATCCAGACTGACATGACGGCCGAGCTCGGCGACACCGCCCGCGATGCGCTCATGGCGAACCTCCCGCTCAAGCGCCTCGGCGACCCAGCGGACATCGCTGCGGCGGCTGTATTCCTGGCGTCCGACGCCGCGCGCTATATCACGGGCCACGTCCTACACGTCGACGGCGGCCTCGCGATGTAGCAGTCGCCGCCTACCGAACGCGTGCCGGAGCTCTGCGTTTGAGTAGGCCAGTGCGCATCGTTGTGCCTGCACACGGCGACGCGTAGCTTGCAAGTCGCTCTATTTTTTCGTCGTACCCTCCCGCGGTGCCCGCACACGCCGCCCAGGTCATGACCGCTTCGACGTTCGCCGCTGCCCTCGCCAACCGCCTGCTAGCCGGGCTTCCGTCCGGGCAGCCTCTCACCCGCGCGCTGATGGCGGGCCTGCCCGAACCCATCGCGCACTACCTCGAACGGTGGCTCGCGCAGCATGTCGGGCGCGTGGAGCACACGCTTGCCTCGCCGTGGGTGGAGGACACGGAAGAGGTCGCGGCTACGCGGCGCGCGCTGGTTGCAGCGATGCAACGCGATGCGCAGGTGCCCGTCGAGCGGCGCGACCAGGTCGTGCGCTATGTCGTGGGCCGCATCGTAAGCCACCTCGTCCGCCCCGGCGATGCGCTCGTGAAGACAGTCGAAGAGACCGGAGCGGGACCGTATGCGGCCGACGCGATCATGGCCCGGCTCGGCTGGTTCACGAACCACGCGGCGCTCGCAGAAGTGGTGGCGAGCTACTTCGACTGGAAAGGCACCGACGCCCTCTCGGCAGACGAACTGCGGCGGCTCGTCCGGCAGATCGATCAGCGGCTAGCCCAAGAGGAGTCGCCGAGCGAGTGGATTGGGCACCTCGCACCGCTCTTCGACCTCGCCGACGTTCTCGGCGGACGACGGGTCCCCGCCGCCCTCGTCCGGGCGCACCTCGATGCGCGCAACCTTGGCACGGGTGCCCTGTTTGGCGTCGAGGCGGATCACGCCCTCAGCGAGGCCGAACTGCTAGCGATGCTGCAGGACGAGCCGCTCACTGTGCCCGTCTCCATCGACATCGAGGACGACGACCCCGGCTTCGGCGCCGCTCCCCCCGAGGCGACTCGTCCCCAGGAGACCGCCACGTCCAGCATCCCTGCCGAGGAAGACGAGCCGACATCAGAGGCCGCGCCGTACGACGAAACCGCAGCTCCCATCGAGGCCGAGGAAGAGGCTCCAGCAACCGACGCGGTAGCAATCGACGCAGTAGCCACCGACCCCGATGAGCCCGCCGACGCGTCATCGGAAGAGCCAGCGAGCCCCCTGCTCACCTCTAAGGAGGTAGCGCCGGACTCGGAGATGGACGAGGAGCCTGCCGATTCGCTCAGGGTCACACCTGCGCCTGGGATCGCCCCGCCCTTCGTGCTGCGCACCAACGTCGAGGACACCCCTGAGGACCGCGCCTCTACGCCCGATGGCGCGTCCACCAAGGAGGCTGAGGGCGAGAAGGCCCAGAGCGACGAGCGTGAGAGCCGGGCACTCGCGTCCGACTCAGACCCCAGCGAGACCGCACCCGACCGGCACCTCGCGCCCATCTCCGACGCGCTCGATGCGCTCGCGCCCGCCGACTCCGACGACACGCCGGAGCCCACCGAGCCGGAGGCCTCTGCTGACGCTGCCACACCAGACGGCCCTCCTACAACCATTGAGGAGGCCACACGCGACGACCAGCCGCTCTGGACCCGCTACGCGGCCCCGCCGACCCCGAGCGTCAACGACCAGTTCGCCACGCCAGAGGAGGCTTCGGCCTCCGCTCCTGAAGAGGGCGACGACGACGTACCACTCTGGCGGCGCTTCTTCACGGGCGGCGACTCCGGCCCGACGGTGCCCGAGACCGAAGCTGAAGAGCCCACCGGCGTCTTCAGCGACGAGCCCGTCCCATCCGAGACGGTACCTGTTGAGACAGCCACGAGCGACCCTGATGACATAGCGGCGCTAGAGAAGCGGCTCCTCGGCCCAGCTGCCGAGCAGCGCTCGTGGTTCGTCGCCCAGCTCACCGAAGGCGACGAGGACGCCTACGACGCCACGCTCCGTGCCCTTGATGCGGCGCAGTCGTGGACCGAGGCCTCGCAGATCATTGCGCGCGACATCTTCCGACGCTACCGCGTCAACATCTACAGCGCCCCAGCCATCGCGTTCACGGACGCCGTCGAAACGCACTTCCGCACGCAGCGCGCCTGAGCCGTCTCAGCGATACGCGGCCAGCTCTGCGGGGTCGGTCGTCTGGTCGAACACGACTTCGCAGCGGGCGCAGCGGTAATCGAGCCGCTTCGGGAGCGCGGTCGCTCCCGCGAGGAGCAGCACCATCGCCCCGGCTCCATAGCGTGGGAGGGCGCGGACCTCCGCGTGCGCGCGGTCGTGCCCACAAGCGCAGGTCGGGCGCACGGGCGTCGCCGTAGACATCGGGCTAGGCCGTAGCTGCTTCTCCAAGGCGGACATCCTTCGCGCGGAGTTGGAGCGTCGTTCGCCCGTTCCAGGTGTTGTCCTCAACGCAAAACGCCAGTTCGAGCGGACGCCCGCGCCGGGCGCTCTGGAGCACCTCCGGAAGCCGCTCGGCGAGGCCAAAGCCGATCACGCTCATCGCCCGGCCGCCCTCGCGCTGGGCGACGCGCATGCGGAGGTGCTGCCGGTCCGCACCGCAGGTCGAGGGCTGGCCGACCACGCGGAGGTCGCGGCCCCAGAAGATCGGCTTGCGGTTCGCCGGGCCGAACGGACCGAACTGCTGGAGCACGCGCCAGAACTTGCCGCCGTGTCCGTCCACCTCGCCGAGATCGAGCGGGGCGTCGAGTTCGATCTCCGGTTCGAGTTGTTCCGGTTCGATGGCCCCCTCGATGGCGTCGCTGAGGCGGGCGCGCAGTTCGGGGATGTGCGTCTTGTCGAGCGCCAGACCGGCCGCGAAGGCATGACCGCCGAAGCGCTCCAGCAGGTCGGCGCAGCTGTGGAGGGCGTTGTAGACGTTGATGCCCTTGACTGAGCGCGCGGAGCCTTTCACGTGGCCGTTCGTCTCGCCGTACGACGTGAGCAGCACGGTCGGGCGGTGGAAGTGCTCGGCGACGCGGCTCGCGGTGATGCCAATCACGCCGGGGTGCCAGTCGGCTCCGTAGAGCACGAGCGCCTTCGGGTCGGCGGCCATGAACCGCTCGGCCTCGGCGAGCGCGACCGTTCGCGTGTCCGTGTCGAGCGTGCGGCGCTGCTGGTTGAGCGCCTCCAGTTCTTCGGCGAGCAGCTTCGCCTTCCAGCTGTCGCTCTCGATGAGCAGGTCGACCGCGAGCGTCGCGTCGTCGAGGCGGCCGGCGGCGTTGATGCGGGGGCCGAGGTTGAAAACGATGGACGAGGTCGAAGCCGTGGTGAGGTCCACGCGCGCCTGCTCGGCGAGGCGGAGGAGACCGGGCCGCTGCGTTTGGCGGAGGCGCTCCAGGCCGGCGCGCATCAGGACGCGGTTCTCATCGCGCAGCGGGACGATGTCCGAGGCCGTCGATACGGCAACGAGGTCAAGGTAGGGCCACGCCTCGGCGGCGTCGCGGCCCTGCTGCTGGAGCACGGCCTGGATGAGCTTGAAACCGACGCCGCAGCCGGAGAGCCCGTCGAAGGGATAGCCACAGTCGGGGCGCTTCGGGTCGAGGACAGCGACCGCCTCGGGGATCGTCTCCCCGGCCGTGTGGTGGTCGCAGATAACGAGGTCGATCCCCTTGCTCTTGGCATAGAGGGCCGCGTCGTGCGCCGTGATCCCGCAATCGAGCGCGACGATGAGCGAGGCACCCGCTTCCACGGCGTGGTCGATGCCCGCCTCCGAGAGGCCGTAGCCATGGATGAAGCGGTTCGGGACGAAGAAGGCCGGGTCGAGCCCTTGCGCCCGCAGGAAGCTCACCATCATCGCCGTCGAGGTGGTGCCGTCCACGTCGTAGTCGCCGTAGACGAGGACGCGCTCGCCCTGGTCGACGGCAGTCCGGACCCGCTCGACGGCAGGCTCCATGTCCTGCATGAGGAACGGGTCGTGGAGCGCGGGGAGGCTGTCGCGGAAGTAGCGCCGCGCCTCGTCGAAGGTGTGGATGCCGCGCGCGACGAGGGTGCGCGCGAGCGCCCTGGGGAGGCGGTTGAGTTGGTAGCTTAGGCGGGTGACGGCGTCGTGGTCATCGACCGGACGCAGCGTCCATCGGTGGGGCAGCATGGGGGCGAGGGTGAGGGGGCACAGGCGTCCCCATCTGACAGTTGTTCCACCGCAAATATAACATGGGGGTCTGGGGGGCCTGCGGCCTTTGGTTGTTGGCTCGGTCGCTGGCGCTCCCTTTTGGGGCGGTCGCCGTCGGCTCCCTGTGTTCTACGGAGGGGACCCCGAGCGACCACAAGGTCCACATACCGCATCATGCTCCAACCTGAGAGCCCATGGCTGACCGCCAGGTGCCCTCAGCTTTTCCGCAGCCCGATCACGCCCAGCATGCGTCCCGTCTGCCCGGCCTCGGCGCGGTAGGAGAAGAACCGGTCCGTCTCGGCCACCGTGCAGCCCGGGGCAACGTCGATGTGTGCTGCGCGGAGCCCCCCATTGAGAAGCTGGGTGCGGATTGCCCCCTTGAGGTCCACGTGGGGCTTCGCGCCGGGCACCGGGATCGTGACGAAGCGCTCGGCGAACTGCACGGCCACCTCGGGCCCGACCTCGAAGTGCTGCTGGCTGATGCACGGCCCGACGTAGGCTCGCATCCGCGACGGCTCTGCGCCCAGCGCCTGCATCGCCGCGACCGTGCTCGGCACGACGCCCGCGACGGTCCCGCGCCAGCCGCTGTGCGCGGCCCCGACGACGCCGGCCTCGGGGTCGGCAAGCAGCACCGGCGTGCAGTCGGCGACCTGAATGCCGAGCAGCAGGCCCGGCATGCGCGTCACGAGGGCGTCACGCTCGCGGTAGACGCCGGGGGTCGTCACCGTCTCCACGTCCGCACCGTGGACCTGTCCGGCGAGCACGAGCACCTCGTCCGGCGGGTCGTTCGCGCGGAAGCCGAGCGCCTGGAGCAGCGCGCGTTGGTGGGCCTGGCGTGTCTCCAGCGTTATCGCCGTGTTCGTGCCAAGATCGAACGCGGTGTGCCCTCCGTCAGGCGCGCGTCGGGTCGTGACCGCTGCGACGAGGCTCGGCTGATCCGCGAAGGTGTGGGGGCGAAGGAGCATCGTCAGGCGCCGAGGGCGCGGTAGACGGGAGGGAGGGGCATCGGTTGGCCCGTCCAGAGTTGGAAGGCCTCGGCGGCCTGCCCGACGAGCATCGCGAGCCCGCCGAGCGGCGTCGCATCCCGGGCTGCAGCTTCGCGGAGAAAGCGCGTTTCAGCGGGAGCGTAGACGAGGTCGTACACGAGTTGCCCTGAGCGAAAGTCGGCGGCAGGCCAGGGCGTTGCGGCCTCATGCGCGCCGTGCATCCCGAGCGGCGTGGCGTTCACGAGAAGCGTGGCATCGCGAACGTAGTCGTCGGCATGTGTAGGCTCCGCGACGTGCAAGACGCCGTTCGGATCGAGCGCTGCGAACGACTGCGCAAGCCTCTCGGCCTTGGCAGGCGACCGGGCGACGAGCGTCAGCCGCGCTAGACGCACCTCGGTCAGTAACGCGTAGACGACGGCCCTTGCAGCGCCACCCGCGCCGAAGACGACGGCCTCAGCCCCCGAGAGTGTCCCCGCGTGCGGGCGCAGCGGTTCGAAGAAGCCCGCCGCATCCGTATTGGTCCCAAGCAGCGTTCCGTCGGGCTGGGGCACGACGGTATTGACCGCGCCGATGGCTTCCGCGACCGGCGTGAGCGCATCGAGGTGCCCGACGATGGCCTGTTTGTGCGGGATCGTCACGTTCGCCCCGAGCGCGCCCAGTGCTCGCAGGCCCGCAACGGCGTCGCCGAGGTGCGAAGCCTCGACCCGTGCGGCCAGGTAGACCGCTTCGATCCCCAGCGCCGCGAAGGCCGCGTTGTGGATGGCAGGCGAGCGCGAGTGCGCCACCGGGTCGCCGAGGAGGAGGGCGAGGCGGGTGCGGGCGGCCAGCGTCATGACGTGGGGGCGGAGGCGGTCGACGAGCGCCATCGCAGCCAGACCGCAACGAGCGTGGCAAGGCCCAGCGAGGTGAACGTCAGCACGATGGTCAGAGTACGGCTCGGCAGGGGAAACCGGGCGACGAGGTGGCTCGGCACGTTGAGCATCACGGCCGCGATCACGCCAACGAGGGCTCCCGTCGGCGCGCGCGCGTCCAGCAGGTGACGCGCAAGCAGAACCCCCAGCAGCGGCACCACGGCGACAAAGGCGGGCCCAAACAGGCGTTCCTGGTCGTAGCCAAAGAACACGCTCACAAACACGAGCACAGCGAAGACGATGCGGTGCGGGTGAGCTCGGACATAGGCGACCGTGTCCTCCCAAAACACGACGACCCACAAGCCCAGCGGAGCCCAGGCGACGAGAAGTAGGCGTATCCACGTGTCCGCCCGGAACGCCTTTACGCCCTCCACGAGCAGCGAGTCGACTAGGCTCAGCCCGCCCGGCCGCGGATCGGCGAGGAGGCGAAGTGCCACAGCGAGCGCGAGGGCAGGCCCGACCACCATCGCCATGCGCCTCGCGTCCGCGCGCAGACGATCCTGCTCCCAGAGGTACACGAACGCTGTAGGAACGAGCAGGAGGACGGTCTCGCGCGTGAGCGCCCCGAGCGCGAGCACCACCGCGAGGCCAAGCCAGCGCCGCCTGTAGAGCAAGAGCAGACCCAGCAGAAGCAGGATATAGGTCAGGACGTCCCCGATGTGGAAGTAGTTGTAGACGAGGATGCCGAAGACGTACGGGCTCGCCGCAAACGCGCCGACCGCGAGGGCTGAGGCCCCCGGAGGGATGTCGTCTCGCCGCAGCAGGACGTAGAGCAACACGGTCACCGCCAGCAGGCCTGCGAGCGTGCTCACGTAGAACCCGATGGGGTCGGGGCCTGGCAGCAGGCCCACCAGCCACGGCCCCAGCGGGCGATACACGAAGGGCGTCCGCATCTCGAGGTCCCAACCGGGGGCGGCCTGCGCCATCGGGCGGTACCACTGGAGGTCCGTACCCGGCTCCGTCGCGTAGTCGATGCCACCGTAGAGCCACATCAGAATCGCCACGACACCGAGCAGCAGCGTGAGCGCCGTGGCATCTGACGGAGGACGTAGGCGGGTGTGCATGGACAGGGAGCGCAAGTGACCGCGTGCAAGAGACAGGGCGCGCATGTAAACTATCTGCTCGTCTCCCTGCTCTGCCATCCCCAGACATGCCCTCCTCAGGCTCTCGTAGCGCCGCCGCGCCCGGGCCCCCGCTGGGCGTCGGCGTCGTGGGCGCTGGGCAGCGGGGCGCGGCGCGAGCCCGGCACCTCGCAGCCAATGCACGGATGCGCCTCGTGGGCGTGGCGGATGCGGACGTAGCGCGCGCCGAGGCCGTCGCGGCGGCGTGCACCACCACGCCCTACGCGTCCACGGCGTTGCTCCTCGACGCCTGCGATGTCGTCTGCGTGGCGACGCCGACACGCGACCATTTCCTCCTGGCCGAAGCCGCTGCCAAGGACGGCCGCCACGTCTTTCTGGAGTGGCCAGCGACCACGTCGGTAGACGAGTGCGAGCGGCTCGTCAGGCTGGGCGAGGAGGCCGGCGTGGAGATCGGCGTGGCCCACCCGCTGCCCATCGCGGCGCTGCTGGCGAGCCGCCCGAGCGGCTGGCGGCCCCGCCTCGTCTCGCTGCACCTCCCTGCCGACGGGCTCTCGTGGCCGTTCCTGCTCGCGGGTGCGCTCGACCTCAGCGTGGCCCTCGCGGGCAGCGCCGACCTCCCGCGCCTCGACGCCGAAGCCGACCGCCACGGCGCACTCCTCGGCACCGTCGCCGCGACGTTGCGCTTCCGGTCGGGCACGCTCGCGCACCTGCTCCTGGGTGCCGCCGTCGACGCCCCGCGCCTCTTCGTTGCCGGACAGGGTCGCCGCGCCACCGCGCACCGCCTCGACGCGCCGCTCGCCTTCGACGGCGACGCCACGGCACGCCCGGGAGCATCGGCTGCCGACGATGGCTTCGGTGGGTTCGTCACGGCGCTCGCGACCAGCCGCCCCGCGCCCCGATCGGCCCTCGACGCGCTGCGCACGATGCGCCTCGCCGAGCGCCTGCTTCAGAAGCTGCGCTAGTCGCGCGTCTGCGCGCATGAGCGAGAGGGGAGCCCGGGAGGATTTCGCCCGTATTCCGCCCCGAGCTTCGACCAGCCTTG
>JBCDFF010000106.1:0-11330 GCA_039178415.1 Bacteroidota bacterium | reverse complement strand
GGCACGGGCACGCGCTCAGGCATGGGGAGGAGCGTGTACTTCCCGCGCTTGGCGTTGACGAAGCTCTCCGCGCTCGGCGTGGCGCTGCCGAGCACGCACACGGCTCCGGCGAGGTGCGCGCGCATCACGGCCACGTCGCGCGCGTGGTAGCGCGGCGCGGGGTCGAACTGCTTGTAGCTCGCCTCGTGCTCCTCGTCCACGACGATCAGCCCGACGTTCTCCAGCGGCGCGAGCACGGCCGAGCGCGGGCCGATAGCAACGCGGTAGCGCCCGGCGCGCAGGTGCCGCCAGGCATCGTAGCGCTCGCCGGGGCTCATGCGCGAGTGGAGGACCGCCACGTCGTCGCCGAAGTGGGCGCGGAAGCGGCGGACGGTCTGCGGCGTGAGCGCGATCTCGGGGACGAGGACGATGCCCGTGCGCCCCGCGTCGAGCGTGGCTTTGAGCGCGCGGAGGTAGACCTCGGTCTTGCCGCTGCCCGTGACGCCGTGGAGCAGGAACGTCTCGGTCTTCTTAGTGCCGCTGTGTTGAGCGGAGAGTGCAGCGTTGACCGCCTCCAGCGCGGCCCGCTGTGACGCGTGTAGCGCGATCCGTTGCGGCGCAGGGGCGGCGCTGTCGAACGCTTCGGGCCGCCGCTCCACTTCCACGTCGTAGGCCTCGACCCAGCCCAACTCGACGAGCCGCTGCACCGTCTGGCTCGACGCGCCCGACGCGGCCAAGGCATCGGCCTGGCTCAGCGCCCGGTCCGTCGACGCCGCGAGTATGGCGACGAGCATCTGCTGCCGCAGCCCCCGCAACTCGTCCGGGGCCGCGCTCGGGTCAACGCCCGTGCGGATGCGCAGCCAGCGGGCGGTCTTAGCGCGCACCCGTGGGTCCGTCGTCTCCTCGACGATGCGGAGCAGCCCGGCCGTGCGGAGGTCGGCGAGGAGCGTCGCGGGGAGCTTAGCACCCAGTTCCTCCTCGGCTTCTTTCAGGGGCAGCCCGTTGCCGTTACGCTGCCCGAGTAGTACGAGCAGGTCGCGCCCGAGTGGGTCGCCGCGCCAGGCGGCCGGGGCGTCGGTGCGGTAGAGCACGCGCACGCCCTCAACGTCGGTGCCCGCCGGGAGTGCCGCGCGGATCACCTCGCCCCATGAGCAGGCGTAGTAGCTCGCCATCCACTCCGTCAGCCGCAGCAGCGCCGGCGGCAACGCTGGGGCCTCGGCGTCGAGCACGTCCGCGACCGG
The DNA here is from genome assembly GCA_039178415.1 of Bacteroidota bacterium. Classification (GTDB taxonomy): domain Bacteria; phylum Bacteroidota; class Rhodothermia; order Rhodothermales; family Rubricoccaceae; genus JBCBEX01. The sequence goes on along the minus strand of JBCDFF010000106.1, from coordinate 10,110 downwards.
CTTGAGCGTGATGCCCTCGGCCACCTCGTCCGTGCGGCCCACGACGACGCCCGTGAGCCTGCGTCGCCCGAACGGCACCAGCACCCGCGCGCCAGGCACAGCGACGGCGTCGAGCGCGTCCGGGACGGCGTAGGTGTAGGGCTGCGGGACGGGCGAGAGCGGCACGACGAGCGCGTGCGCACCCGTGGTCGAGAGGGGCACGAGGGAGCGGTCTGGCTGGCGGGGCGAGGAAGGTAGGAACGCGTGCGGGGTGGTACGCACACCCGTTCCGAGATCACGCTCCTACACCCCGCGGCACAGACCCAGGTTGCGAGACGATTTCGCTCGGCTACGATGCGTCCTCGTCCTCAGCGCCGACGCCGAACGCGCGGCCTTCCACGACGACAGGGCGACGATAGCCGACCGGCTCCGAGCCCACGGTCACGCCGCCCGTCAGCCCGGATTGGATTTCCGGCCCGAAGAACGTGTATGGGAATCGCTTCGCAGGCGCACTCGCGGCGTCGAGGCGGGCGCGCTGCTCGGGCGTGAGTTCAAGGTCGAGCGCGCCGAGGTTGTCTTCGAGTTGGTGCAGCTTCGTGGCGCCGACGATCACCGAGCCGATGCCGGGCTGCGTGGCCGCCCAGTGCACCGCCACCTGCGCCATGCTCCGTCCTACCTCGCTGGCCACGGCTTCCAGCTCCGCCACGATGTTCCAGTTGCGCTCCGTGAACTTGGCGAACGCCGGATTGTCGGTGTTGCGCATCGCGTCGAGGCGGCCCTGGTTGCTGCCGTCCTCGGAGGGCTTGTACTTGCCCGAGAGCAGGCCGCTCGCCAGCGGGCTCCACACCATCACGCCCATCCCGAGCGCCTGGCCCAGCGGCACAAATTCGTCCTCGATGGAGCGCTCTACGAGCGAGTACTCCATCTGCATCGCGATCATCCGTTCCCGGCCGTGCGCCTCGGCGAGCGTCTGCATCCGGGCGGCGTACCACGCAGGCACGTCGGAGAGGCCCGCGTACCGGATCTTGCCTGCCGTCACGAGGTCGTCGAAGGCGCGGAGCACCTCTTCGGGCGGCGTGATCTGGTCCCAGGTGTGGAGGAGATAGAGGTCGATGTAGTCCGTGCCGAGTCGCTTGAGCGAGCCCTCGACGGCGCGGATGATGTTCTTGCGCCCGTTGCCGCCCGCGTTCGGATTGCCGGGCTGCGCGTTGTAGCTGAATTTCGTGGCGATGACAGCTTTGTCGCGAGCCCCGGCGTCGCGGACGAACTCGCCGAGCCAGGTTTCGCTGGTACCGCCCGTGTAGGCGTCGGCCGTGTCGAAGAGATTGCCGCCCGCGGCGAGGTACGTGTCGAAGAGCTGGCGGGCGGTGGCCTTATCGGTCCCCCAGCCCCATTCGGTGCCGAAGGTCATCGTGCCGAGGGCGAGCGGGCTGACGCGGAGGCCGGAGCGGCCGAGGGTGTAGTAGGCGTTCATGACGAAAAGCGTAGGGATAGAAAAAGAGGAGTAGCGCCGGGGCCTTGCGCGGTGCGACGCCCCGGCGAGAAGCGGGGGCCGGGATTACTTCGCCGTGAGTGTGCGGGCGAAGTGCGCAGCGACGGCGTCCGAGGCGGCCTGGACCGAGGCGGCCTCGTCGTAGAAGTCGAACTGCGTCACGTCGTCGAGCCAGAGCTGGTTCTTGCTCGTGCTGGCGGCGTCCGCGTAGAACTGGTGAGCGCCCTGCGGGATCGCAGCGGACTCGCTGTGGACGAGAAGGAGCGGCTGTGTCAACTCGGGTGCTGAAGTCTGCGCGTCGAACGTGAGCCAGGCTTCCCAGAACGCCGGATCGACCTCGTTGCGCCACGCCGGAATCTGGCCGCGCTCCGGCTCGGTGTAGTACGGCGCGCCGAACATGATCGCGGTCTCGTCGGTGGTGCTCGCCGCCGGGACGAACGTCTGCGTGCCGGTCTGCGCCTGGGCCGCCTCGGCCGCACGGCCCGCGTCGATGAGCGCCGCGACGCCCTCGTCCCCACCGTAGACAGCGCTGACGATGGCGTCGTCGTGGAGCCACGGGGCGACGAGCGCGACCGAAGCGAGCGCGTCCGTGCGGGTAGCGGCGTGGGTCATGTAGCCCGCCGAGGCGCAGATCCCGAGCCCGCCGACCTCACCGACGGCCGGGTGCGTGCGGAGAAAGTCCGCCGCGGCGAGGATGTCCTCGATCTTCTGGGCGGGGTTTTCCCGCTGGCGGAGGTCGCTGCCGGACTCACCCCAGCCACGGAAGTCGAAGGCAAGCGCGGCATAGCCCCGGGCGGCGAGTTCGCGGGCATAGCGCGACGGCATCTGCTCCTTCACCGTCATCCACGCGCCCGTCACGACGATGCCGGGCAGTTCGTCGCCGTCTTGGTAGGTTGCAGGGAGGTGGAGAAGGCCGACGAGCGTCTCGCCGTGGGAATCGAAGGTGACGCGCTCGACGCGGATGTCGTCGGTGGGGACAGGACTGGGAGTGGTATCGTCCGCAGCGAGGTCGCCGGTGACGAGGAGGGCGAGTGTGAGAGCGAGGGAGATCAACATCGGTCTGGGAGGTTGGTGTGGAAGTGCGTTGCAGGTCCTTCCACGGCCCGGCCGCCCGGCGGATTTGTCTGATCCTCCGGTTGTGTTGGATGATCTTCTGGTTCGCCCTGCTGTTCTTGTCTCGCGTGCCCACACGCACGCTCAGGGAGTAGGCTACCGCGCGGCCTCGCGGAGGAAGCGGCTGGGCGTCGTGCCGAAGTGCTGCTTGAAAGCGCGCGTGAGGTGGCTCGGGTCGGCGTAGCCCAGCGCACGGGCCGCCTCGCCTGCGCGGTAGCGGCCAGACGCCAGCAGCTCGCGCGCCCGTTCGGCCCGCCGCCGCGCGACGTAGCGGTAGGGCGTCACGCCGACCGCAGCCTTGAAGCTGGCCGTGAAGTGGCTCACCGAGAGCATGGCTTGCGCCGCGAGGTCGTCGAGCGAGATCGCGGAGGCGACGTGCGCTTCCACGTAGTCCAAGACGCGTTGCAGGCGGGTGCGGTCAAGCGCGCCGGGCGTGTCCGGACCGACGGCGGCGTGGCCGTAGCGCCGGGCGAGGTGCTGGCTCGCGGCGAGCGCCAGCGTCTGGGCGAACGCGGGACCGTTGGGCCCGCCCGCCTCGGCCTCTGCTGCCAGCGCCCGGACGAGGTGCGCGAGCGCGGCATCGTCGTCGTGCAGGCTCACAGGCAGGTCGTCGAGCCCCGTGAGGCGCTCTACGAGCGCTGGGTCGAGCGTAAGCCCCGCATACCGTACCGTGCCCTCGACGCGCCATGAGAACGGAGTGCCTGCCCCGCTCACCCAGACTTGCCCGGGCTGCAATACTACCGGCCGCGGCGACGCGCCCGCGCCGAACTCCACGCGGGCTGGATCCCCCCCGAGGTGCACGGCCACGTAGTGCTCGGCGGTCGTGAGCGCTGTCACGTCCCAGTCGTCGTTCTCGCCCACCTCCACGCCGAGCCCCGTCCAGCCGAGCCCCTCGCTCGTCACGCCGATGCGCGCGTCGTCGAGCGCCCGCACAGGGCGGCCCGTCTTCGCTTCGGCGATGGAGATGAGACTCTCGGGCATGGTGCTAGGCTCGGGAGTGCAAAGCGCTGCGGGACGGGCGGTGCGCCCCTCCGAGAGACGGCGTTCGAACAAATATGTTCAGGGGCGAGGTTGGCCTCTAGGTCTACGGAACACGTCCCGGCGAGCCGTCCCGATACACCGCGCCCCATCGGAACGCCAGCGTGACGGGGCGCGCGGAGCGTCTGCGACACGGTGCGACGGGGCGGCTTCAGCGCAGGCTCGCGTCACACGAGAATTCCATCGTCGCCGTGTGGGCGGGTTGGCACGGGGTGGGAACGGGGTTCTCATAGGAAGCAGGCAGATCCGCGACCGGGACCGCTCTCCCCGATACCGGATCGCCCGGTCACCGCCCGCTCTCGGCACCGACCGATGCAGCCCTCGCTACGCGTCTCTTTCTCTCGCTTCGCCCCCGCTGCGCTCTCTCTCGCTCTCGTCAGGATCTCGCTCTCTGCACACCCGCTCGATCCCTCCGCTCATGCGCCTCGCTACGCTCCTTCTCCTCTCGCTCCTCGCCGCGCCCGCGTTCGCCCAGAACGTCTGGAACGAAGGCACCGACGCAGGCTCGCTCCCAGCCACGGCCCAACTCCTCGACGACTCGGCGACGCCCTACACCGCCATCTCGGGTGCCATCGACAAGCCGGACGACGTAGACATGTACCGCGTGTACATCACCGACCCGGCTGGCTTCTCCGTGACCACCGAGCCCGCCACCATCGGCACGATGGCCGACACGCGCCTCTTCCTCTTCGACGAGACCGGACGTGGCATCGCCTTCAACGACGACACGCCGGGCGGCACCGGCTCGCTCCGCTCGACGCTCCCGGCCGGCCACCCGTTCATGCCGACCCAGGCAGGCACCTACTACATCGCCATCTCGGGCTTCGAGACCGTACCGCTCGTGGCCAGCTCCGAGGCCATCTTCCAGGACCCGCGCAGCTACACCTACAGCTTCAACGGCGTCTTCACTTCCAACGTTGCCGACCCGGTTGTGGGCTGGCTGCACCGCGGCGGCAGCGCCACCGGCACCTACCGGATCGAACTCACCGGCGCGGTCGTCCCGGTCGAACTGACCGCTTTCGACGCGACGCTCGACGGCGAGGCGGCGCTGCTGCGCTGGACGACCGAAGGCGAGACGAACAACGCGGGCTTCGCCGTGGAACACCGCACGCCGGGTGCCGCCGACTTCGCCGAGACGGCCTTTGTCGCAGGCCAGGGCACGACCACCGAGGTGCAGACCTACGCCTTCCGCCTCGACGCGCTCACGCCGGGCCTCCACACCTTCCGCCTCCGCCAGACCGACTTCGACGGCACGATCGCCTACAGCCCGCAGGTCGAGGTCACGGTCGCGCTTGCCGAGGCCTTCCAGGTCAACGCGGCCTTCCCGAACCCCTTCAACGCCGAGACGACGGTGCGCTTCACGGCCCGCGAGGCCGCGCCAGTCCAGGTCGAGCTCTTCGACGTGACCGGCCGTCAGATCCGCACGCTCTACGCTGGGACGCCCGCCGCCGGGGCCATGCAGACGCTCCGCGTCGACGGCCGAGACCTTCCGACAGGCCTCTACATCGTCCGCGTCACGGGCCGCGACTTCACGCATACGCAGAAGGTGACGCTCCTGAAATAAGTGTTGTGAAACACCGCCGGGGTGGTGCCCGGCGTGTGGTTGGTGCGCCGCAGGCGGTCTCCCTCAGGGAGGCCGCCTGCGGTGTTTTTGTGGCAAGCCGACAGGTCCACGAACCCGCCTGCGTCGCCAGGCGTTGACGGGCGATCCCGTCTTCCACCCCCCTCTTCTGTGCCGCTCTCCGCCGCGCACGTCTCGACGCTGCTGGAGGTCGCCCGCGAGCTCGACGCGACCGTCCAACTCGAACCGCTCCTCGAACGTATCGAGCAGGCGGGCCGCCGCATCCTCGGGTGTGAGCGCGTGCGCATCTTTGTCTACGACGCCAAGCGCGGCGACCTCTTCGCCCGCCTGGCCACGGACCCGAAGCCGATCCGCTTCCCCGTGACCGACGGCATCGCGGGCACCGCCCTGCGCGAGGACCGCGTCATCCGGGTGGCCGACGCCTACGCCGACCCGCGCTTCCTCCCCACGTTCGACGAGCGCCTCGGTCTCCGGACGCGCTCGCTGATGGCGCTCCCCATGAAGGGCATCCGGGGGACGAACGTGGGCGTGCTCCAGTTTGTGAACAAGCACGAGGGGCTCTTTACCGACGTGGACGAGGAGGTGGCGCTCGCCCTGGCCGGGCTGACGGGGGTGGCGCTGCAGCGGCAGCTGCTGATGCGCGAGCAGCGCCAGAAGCGCCGCCTCGAACGCGACCTCGCGCTCGCCCGCACGATCCAGAAGTCGTTCCTCCCGGAGACGGTCCCCGTCGTCCCCTGCTACGACCTCGCCGGGCGCAGCCGCCCCGCTGACGAGACCGGCGGCGACGCCTACGACTTCATCCCGGTCCCGAGCGGCCGCACCGCCATCCTCCTCGCCGACGCAAGCGGCCACGGCGTCGGACCCGCGCTCATGGCCGCCGCCGCCCGCGCGATGGTCCGCGTGCTCACGCAAGCCGTCGACTCGCTGGCGACGGTGATCGACCTCACCAACCGGACGCTCTACCAAGACTTTAAGCTCGAGCGCTTCGTGACGGCCTTCGTCGGCGTGCTCGACGCGGAGGCGCACCGGCTCGCCTACCGCAGCGGCGGGCACGCGCCGATCCTCGTCTACCGCGCCACGACCGACACCGTCGAGGTGCTGCCGGCGACCGGACCGCCGCTCGGCATCCTCCAGGACCTCCCCGAGCAGAACGACGCCGCGCTCGCGCTCGCACCCGGCGACACGGTGCTACTCGTCACCGACGGCTACCACGAGTGGGAAGACGACGACGACCAACCCTTCGGCATCAACCGGCTCGTGGACCTCCTCCGGACGCACCACGCCGAGGGCGCCTGCGCTCTCCTCGATCGCCTCGACGCTGCGCTCGCGGACTTCGGCGGCAAGCAGGCCGACGACCTCACGGCCGTCGTGATTCGCCGCGTGGGGTAAGGCTCACGGAAGACCGTACATGACTGAAAGCCCCGCTGCGGCATGGACGCCGCGTCGGTCCAGCAGGGGCGTGAAAGCAAGGCGCCCCCCGAAGCCACCTCGACGAGGTTGAAGCCGCACCCCGAGGATGCCCGTGAAACCCACCGTGGAGGGGCGCGCGTCTGCCGACTCGGTCCGATTCCGCCGCCCCATCACGCCGCCTCCAAGTTCAAGCACCGTCCGCGAAGCGCCGAGCAGCCTGGACACGGTCAAGGTCCCCGAGAGATACCGTAGCGGTCCCCTAACGCGTCCTGTGTCCGGCCGCGTTGGCTGGTTGCCTTGGGTACTACTCAACGGTCCGAAGGCCGCACCGAACCGAAGCGCATAGCCCTGCGCCACCCGCACGTCGACGTTGATCGAAACCGGGGCCACGTTGCCGCCGACCTCGACGTAGGCGCGCCGCGTGGCGAACGCGTCCTCAGCAGGATCGCGCGGTTCCTGCCCCACCGCGACATCGGTGAGCAGCAGCAGCACGGCAGCGACCAGGAGGGGACAGTACATCAGGCTAAATCGGCAAGCACAGGGTGAACGACGCCAGCTCACGAGAAGCCGTAGAGGAGCGCGAAGCCCCCGATCGCGTGGAGGCCTCGCCGGTCCACGAGCGGTGTGAAGGCGAGCCGGACGCCGAAGTCCCCGCGCTCGGGCTGCACGCGGAGGCCGAAGACGCCTGTCAGCCCGACGGTGCTGGGGAAATAGCCCGGGTTGTCCGTGTTGTTGAAGCGCCCAAGGACGCCGCCTCCTACCTCGATGCGCGCGCGTCCGCGTCCGTAGAGGCGGGAGACCGTGAGCGTCCCTGTGCCGAAGCTCGGGGTGGCGGGCACGTACGCGTCGTCCTCAAACGCGTCAGCGCTCTCGTACGTCTCCCAGAGCGGGTATAGCATGCCACCGAAGCGAAGCACGTACCCACCAGCGAGCCGCGCGTCGAGGTTGAGCGAGACCGGCGCGGCGTTCCCGCCAACCTCGAGCGAGACCGTGTGGGTGGCGAGGTCGAGCCGCTGGGCATCCTGGGCGAGCGCCGTCGGGGTTAGAAGGACGAGAAGTAGAGCGGCGAGGAGGCGCATCGGACGGGGTGACTGGTCGCGGGGTGTCCCGCGCAGCCGCCGCCGAGCCTCGCCATGTCACGCGCTGCCGCAGAAAATCGATAGCGCCCAAGCCGTCAGGCTCCGACTTCCTCGGCGCGGGCGGCGAGGTTTTCCCACTGCTCGTAGAGCCGCTTCAACTCCTGCTCGGCCTCGGCGAAGGCGTCCATCGTGGCCGAGAACTCGTCGGGGCGGTTGTAGAGGTCCGGGTCGGCCATCTTCACCTCCAGCCCGTCTTTCGCCTCCTCCTTCGTCGCAATCGTGTTCTCGACGCGCTCGATGGCGGGGCGCAGCAACTCGGCGGGCAGCGTGGCGGCGTCGAGCTTCTCGCCCTTCTGGAGCGCGCGATAAAGCTGGTTGCGCAGCTCCGCCTCCCGCCGCTTTTCCTCCTTCGACTTCTTGCCGCCCGATGAACTCGGTGCACTCGCGGACTTCGCCTCCGACTTCGCGTTGCCATTCGAGGGCGCGAGGCTGCTCTTCGTCTTGCTCCCGTTTGACGCTGACCCATTCGACGCCGACCCATTCGACGCCGACCCATTCGCCTGCCGCACCTGGGCGGCGGTGCCGTGGGTGCGCTGCCACTGCACCTCGGTGTAGGTACCCTCGTAGGTCCGCACGTCGCCGTGCTCGACGTACCACACCGCGTTGACGACCTCGTCGAGGAAGGCACGGTCGTGGCTGATGAGCACGAACGTGCCGCCGTACTGCCGCAGCGCCTCGGCCAGCACCTTCTTCGAGGCGATGTCGAGGTGGTTGGTCGGCTCGTCCAACACAAGAAAGTTGACGGGCGAGAGGAGTGTCCGGGCGAGGGCTACGCGGCTACGCTCGCCGCCGGAGAGCACCGCGATGGGCTTGAAGACGTCGTCGCCGTGGAAGAGGAACGCGCCCGCGAGCGCCCGCAGCTCGGTGTCGGAGTGGCCGCGCGCCTTCTCGCGGAGCGCTTCGAGGATGTTCTGGCTCGGGTCGAGGTCGTCGGCCTGGTGCTGAGCGAAGTAGCCCGTCGTCACGCGGTAGCCCTCCTCGCGGGTGCCGTCGAAGTCCTCCGTGTCGATGAGAATGCGCGCGAGCGTCGACTTGCCCGCGCCGTTCTTGCCGATGAGCGCCAGCTTCTGTCCCCGCTCGATGCGCAGCGGCCCCGCGTCCTCGAACACCACGTTCGCCGTGCCCTCCTGCGTCGGATACGCTTTCGAGAACGGCGAGAGTTCGAGGACAGCGCGTCCCGACGGCGCAGGCTCGGGGAAGCGGAACCGGATTGCGGCATCGTCCGACGGGGGCGGCGGGATGCGCTCGAGCTTGTCGAGCATCTTGACGCGGCTCTGCACCTGCTTGGCCTTCGTCGCCTTGTAGCGGAAGCGCTCAATGAAGCGCTCCGTCTCGGCGATCATGCGCTGCTGGTTTTCGTAGGCCGCCGCCTGCAGCGCGATCCGCTCGGTGCGCTCCTCCATGTAGAAGCTGTAGGTGCCCGCGTATTCGTCGATGCGGCTGTCGCGCAGCTCGGCGATCTGCGTCACCATGCGGTCGAGGAAGTAGCGGTCGTGGCTCACCACGACGACCGCGCCGGGATAGCTCCGCAGGTACTCTTCGAGCCACCCAATCGACTCGATGTCGAGGTGGTTCGTCGGCTCGTCGAGGAGCAGCGCGGAGGGCTGTTGGAGCAGGAGTTGCGCGAGCGCGACGCGCATCCGCCAGCCGCCCGAGAAGGTGTGCAGCGGGCGCAGCATTTCGTCCTCGGAGAAGCCCAGGCCTGCCAGGATCGCCTCGGTCTTCGGCTTGATGAGGTGGTGCTCCGCCGCCGCGAGTTCGGCGTGAACGCGCGCATGCCGCTCCACAAGCCGCGTGTATTGGTCCGAGTCTGCCGCGATGCCGTCGGCGAGCGCCTGCGTCATCTGCGCGGCGAGGTCCCGCTCGTCCGCTTCGAGGTCGAGGACGTGCTGGAAGGCCGTCATTGCCTCCTCCAACACGGAGCGGTCGAGGTCCATCTCCTGCACGTCCTGCCGGAGGTAGCCCACGGTCGCGCCGCCATCGAAGCCGACCTGCCCCCCGTCGATGGCCTGCTCGCCTGCGATCACGCGCAGCAGCGTCGACTTCCCCGCGCCGTTCGGCCCGATCAGACCTACGCGTTCGCCGGGGCGGATCGTCCACGTCAGCCCGGTGAAAATCGGCTGCCCGCCGAACGCGAGGTCGAGGTGCTGGAGGTAGATCACAGAGGCAGGAATGAAAAATGGGGAAGGCAGAAAAGGGAGGACTGACGTGGCGTTCCGTCAGCGCCTCCCTTTTTGCATTTTTCCTTGTGCCCTTTGCCTTGATCAGTAGGCGTTTTCGTTCACGAAGCCCTTGAAGACGGTGAGCCACATGATGCGGAGGTCGAAGCGGAGCGACCAGTGCTGGATGTAGTAGAG
>JBCDFF010000105.1:0-11334 GCA_039178415.1 Bacteroidota bacterium | reverse complement strand
CGGTGCGAACGTTGCTACGGCGACCCCAGTAGCCTTTCGCCTGCAAGAGCATCTTGCGGCGACGGCGACGGGAAGCCACGAGGTTACGAGCGCGTGGCATTTGATTCTCCGGGTAGGGGGATTAAAACGGTGAACGAGAAGTCGCGGACCCGCGACGGGGCCGCAGCGGCGTTTAGCCGATGATCATGCGCTTGACGCGCGGCTCGTCCGCGGGCGACACGAGGGTCGTCTCACGGAGGTTGCGCTTGCGCTTGGGCGACTTCTTGGTGAGGATGTGCGACTTGAAGGCCTTCTTGCGCTTGACGCGGCCCGTGCCGGTCAGCGAGAATCGCTTCTTCGCCCCACTGTTGGATTTCATCTTAGGCATGACCGCCTCGAATGGATCGGATGAACAGAGAATCACAAATATAGAAACGAGAGCGCCGGAGTTCCGCCAGCGCCCCCGCTTTGGGCTAAAGCTTCACGAGGCAAAAGAGTGCCGCAGTGAGGCAGTGTCGCGGTACAGCGGTGGGGGAGCAGCTTGACGCGGCGAGGGAGGACGGACATCTTTCACCGCCTCACCGCCTCACCGCCTCACCGCCTCACCGCCTCACCGCCTACTTCTTCTTGCTGTCCGGCGACAGGAGCAGCGTCATGCGGCGGCCTTCCATCTGCGGGGCCTGGTCCACCTTCGCGATGTCCTGCAGCTCCTCGATGAAGCGCGCGAGCAGGTCGAGGCCGCGGTCCTTGTAGATGATGTCGCGGCCACGGAACTGCACCCACGCCTTGACCTTGTTGCCGTCTTCGAGGAATTCGCGGGCGTGCTTCGTCTTGAAGCCGAAGTCGTGGTCGTCCGTGTTCGGGCGGAAGCGGACCTCCTTGAGCTCGCCCTGGCGCGCCTGCTTCTTACGCTGCTCTTTGATCTTCTTCTGCTGCTCGTAGCGGTACTTCCCGAAGTCCATGATCTTGCACACGGGCGGGTCCGCGTTCGGGGCGATTTCGACGAGGTCGAGGCCGCGGCGCTGTGCGAGCTCTAGGGCGCGGTCGAGGTCGTAGATGCCGTGCTCGCCCTGGGGGTCGACGACGCGCACGCGGTTGGCGCGGATGCGGTCGTTCACACGGGTCTGGGGTTCGCGCCGCGGCTGCGGGCGGTTGTATCTCCGGGCTATGGTTGGCCTCTCAGGTTGGTGGCTGGAATGCAATCAGATACGGTGGGCATCCAGGTCGCCCACCTAGGAGCTCCTCCAACGCCGCTACAGGGGGGCGAGGTTTCGATTCCGGGTGGGAAAGCTAGGCAAAACGCGGCGAAACGCGGCCCTCAGCGGTCTGGCTGCTGATCCCCGTGCAGCGTGTGCGTGCGGATCTTGCGCGCGAGTTCGTAGGCGCGGCGCTCGCGCGTTTCGGTGCGCTTGGCGCTCGTGACGTAGTGCGCCAGCGACCGCCGCTTCCCGGGCGTAAACGTCTCGAAGCGGGCCGACGCCTCCGCGTCCTCCGCCAGCGCGACGACCAACTCCTCGGGTAGCGTGACCGCGTTGGGGTCGGCCACGGAGCGTACGTCGAGGTGGGCGGTGGCGCCCCAGGCGAGGCCGCACTCACGCAAGAAGCCTTTGCCAAAGCGCAGTCGTGCCGCATCCGCTGGTCCGTGGAGCGCCCGCGTGAATGGCCGTTCTTCGAGCGTGCCCTCCACTCGCCGATGACCCGCTGCTAGCAACGCCGCCGCGATGGGCTCCGGCACGGGGATGTAGTGCATGCCCATCGGCTCGTCCTCACGAAGCACAGGGCCGGCGAAGAAGTGGAAGTCAGACACGGAAAGCAAAGCCAGTGAGTGGAGAGCGAAGAGTCGTCCCTAACCTAAGTTGGGCCCGATGGCTCAGCGCTGCGATGAGAGCGGTCTGTAGGAAGTGGGGCGTTTGGTGCCTTTTCCATGCCTGACACCCTCGACGTTGAGAAATAGGGCACAACCTGAGTTACCTGGGGCAATGTGCGAAGAGCATTGGTGCGATTGGACCAGTCCCGACGGGCACGAAGCCTCGGGGCGGGCAGCCTCTGAGGCACGGACATACAGAATCACCGAGCCACCGACGCTAGTCCCCGTCCACGTAGCGGCGGACGCGCTTCTCGATGGACTCCTCGGCGTCGCGCGTGCGCTGCGTGGCGAGGCGCGCCTTCACGCGGGCCTCGTAGCCCTGCTCGGACGGGTCGTAGAAGAACGTGCCCTGCATGCCGCTCGGGAGGTACTGCTCGGCGACGTAGTGGTCGCGGAAGGCGTGGGGGTACTGATAGCCGACGCCGTGGCCCAGCCCGGCCTTGTCGCGCGTGGCGTCCTTGAGGTGATTCGGCACGTCGCCGCTCTGCTCCTTCTCGACGTGGGCGAGCGCGGTGAAGAAGGCAAACGTGCTGTTCGACTTGATCGCCGTGGAGAGGTAGAGGCAGCACTGGGCGAGGTGAAAGCGGCCCTCGGGCATGCCCACGAAGTCGAACGCCTGCTGGCACGCGACGGCGACCTGGAGCGCGTGCGGGTCGGCCAGCCCGATGTCCTCGGCGGCGAAGATGACCATGCGCCGGAGGAGGAAGCGCGGGTCCTCGCCCGCGTAGAGCATCCGCGCCATCCAGTAGAGCGCCGCGTCGGGATCGGAGCCGCGCATCGACTTGATGAACGCCGAGATAGCGTCGTAGTGCGCGTCGCCGTCCTTGTCGTAGAGCACTGCGCGCTTCTGGATCGAGTCCTCCGCCACGGCGAGGTCGATGCGGATGGTGCCATCGTCCGGCGGCGTGGTCTCGACGGCGAGTTCGAGCGCGCCGAGGAGGCTGCGAGCGTCGCCGTTGGCGGTGTCTACGAGGTGGTCGAGTGCGTCGGCGTCGATGGCGACGTGGCGATCCCCGTAGCCGCGTTCGCCGTCGGCAAGGGCCTGCGCGGCGATGGCGCGGAGGGCGTCCTGGGTGAGCGTCCGCAGCTCGAAGACGCGGCTGCGGGAGACGAGCGCCTTGTTGACCTCGAAGTAGGGGTTCTCCGTCGTCGCGCCGATGAAGGTCACGGTGCCGTTCTCGACGTGCGGCAGCAGGGCGTCCTGCTGGGCCTTGTTGAAGCGGTGCACCTCGTCGACGAAGAGGATGGTGCGCTGGCCGTGGAGCCGCAGCCGCTCCTGCGCGGCCTCGATCTCGGCGCGGATGTCGCGCACGCCCGCGAGCACGGCGTTGAGCGTGGCGAAGTGCCGCGCCGTCGTGTTCGCGATGATCCGGGCGAGCGTGGTCTTGCCCGTGCCCGGGGGGCCAAAGAAGATGACCGAAGTCAGCCGGTCGGCCTCGATGGCGCGGCGCAGCAGTGTGCCCTCGGCGAGGATGTGGGCCTGCCCGACGAACTCGCCGAGCGTGCGCGGCCGCATCCGGTCGGCGAGCGGCGCGTTGGCGCGGAGACGGGCGTCGGCAGCGGCGGCGAAGAGGTCGGACATAGCGAGGTGCGAAGTAGGAAGGGCAAAGTTAGAAATGAAAGGAGGTAGCGCGTAGCACAGCACCCTAGACTGCCCCGGTAGTGAAGCGGGGCACCTTCAACCTTCAACCTTCAACCTTCAACCTTCAACCTTCAACCTTCAACCTTCAACCTTCAACCTTCAACCTTCAACCTTCAACCTAGGCCGCTGTCTCCAGGCTGCGCTTGATGTTCTGGACAAACTTGTCTGTGAGCCGTTCGAACTCGGCGCGCACGATGGGCGGGGCGAGCTTCCTTGCGAAGAACGGGAGGCCGTCGAGCACGATCTCGGCCTGGGCGGAGAGCCGCGCGAGCGTGGTGGTCCCGTCGTCGAGGAGCTTCACCTCGCCGTGGATGCGGTCGTCGGCAACCTGGTCGTCGGTGGGCTCCCACCAGATGCGTCGGGCGGCCTCGTCGACGTGGAAGCGGCAGGCGTAGATGATGCGCTGCGCGTAGGGCGGCGGGCCGAGCTTCTGGACGGTCCACCGCAGCGCGCGCTCGGCGAGCCGCTCGACATGCTCCGTGGCCGGGAAGAGGTGGAGGAGGCCCGGGAAGTCCGAGAGCGCCATGAGCGCGTCCTGCTCGCGCGCCTGCACGCGGACCTCGCGCACGATATCGACGGGAACGGTGAGGGTCATGGCGGACGGAATAGGGGAGCGGTGACGAGAAAAAGGTACACGCCGGGCCGCGCGCCAGGCTCCGCAACGCGTGCGATTGCCTGTTGTGCCAAACATCGTGCCGTCAGGCTCAGGGCTCAGGCACCGGGCGGCTTCTGAGTGCCCTGGTTATGTGGGGCGGCGGCGAACCTGACGGCTCAGCGAGCTATAGAAATCGTCCAGCACGGTACCACGTTTGCTTTGGTACCTCACGTCCGGCGCGCCTTCGCCCTTCTCTTGCGCCGCTGTATCCACCACCCGTCGCGCCAGCTCCCATCAGGCGCGCCGGCTCTGCATCTGCCCCCGTCATGTCTATCTCCTGGAGAGGCCTCCTGGCCGGCTTCCTAGCCGTCGCATGCACCTACGCGCCGTCAGTAAACGCTGGCGAAATCGTGCGAACCGGTGCCCAACTGCCTACCCTTCTCGGCGAAGCGCCTACCGACCTGGTCGCCTACGCCTATCGCGCGGGTCAGTGGGTGCCCGTCCCCGTGCAGGTCGACGAGCGTGAGTGGCTCGACATCGTCGTGTCGTTCGCGGGGCGCGACTTCGCAGGGTGCACCAACCCCGACTGCACGGAGGGCATCGGCGTCGTCGAGGTGCTGGAGTACACCGACCCAGACACGTACGTCGGCGCTGACTCCAATCCGGTCTTCGACGAGGACGACGAACTGGTCTTCATGGCGCGCTTTGCTGGGGATGCGGCACCGGCCGAACGCCATCCGTCGGGCGTGGTGACGCGCACGCGGACTGCCGTGGCGGCCGGCACTGGCGCCGTGTACCTCTACGCGGCGAGCGACGGGGCCGACCCAGCAGCGGGCGTCGACCTCGTCGACTACCGGTTCGCGCTCTACACAGGCGTGTTTCCCGGCGCCTACGAGTTCGAGGCCATCGAGGGGGGCAACAACGGCCAGCCGACCGGCTCGGCCCTCGGCGCAAATCCCGAGGCGACGACCATCGAGACGGCGACCTACCGCACCGTGTTCGCCGACCGCTGGATCCAAGACGAGCTCTACATCAAGTCTGGCTTCGGCCTCGGCCCGGACCTCCTCGACCGCGCCCAGATCCGCTTCGCGCCGGGCGTCTGCGACCGCACCGAGTGGACGGCCTCGGCCGGAGCCGGCACCACCGTCGCCAACATCGACGGGCCGGTGCGCGCCATCCGCGTCGTGCGCGGCTTCAACTCGGGGCCCCTCACCACGCGTACGCACTATTTCTACGAGACGGGCATCGTCACGGTCACGGACTTGCGCGTGCACCCGGTGCCGTCGCTGATGGACCTCATGGACTATGCGCCGACGCTGACCGGCGCGACCTACGACAACGCCGAGAACATCGCGCTACCCATTGATGCAAGGCCCGACGAGGGCGTTGAGGGGACGCGCAACATCGGCGAGCCGTTTTGGGAGACGGTCAATGCGCCGGGGCGCTCCATCACGACTGCCCTCCAGGTGGTCACCGACGCGGACGACCTCGTCACGCTCACGTCCTACTATGCCGAGGGGGATGCCGTCCAGTCCTGCACGGGCGACGCGACCGATCGGGGCACGAGCGGCCTCTACGTGCAGCAGGCCATCGACGAGACCGACCCGCGTCGGCGCAGCTTCTGGACGATCGCGGGGTTACGCCGGATGCGCTTCGCCCCAACAGCAGCGAGCCGCGCCGACGCTGAGGCGTTCGCCCCGGGCGCGTTCGCCTACACGACCACGTCGTCCTACTACGGCCCGACCCCGACGCGTCGCTTCGACGGCAGTACGTCGGCAGGGGGAGGGGTGGTGCCGCCTGTGGACCTCCCCGAGCCACCGGCTCCGCCGCCGCCGCCGCCCGACCCCGATCCGCAGGGCGCGGACCTGGCGATCACCTACAACGGGGCCACGGCCACGGTGACCAACCGTGGCCCTGAGACGGCCACGGGCGCGGTCGCCACCTTCCAGGGTGCCCGTGGCCCTGTCACGTTCCCGCTCCCGCCGCTCGCGGTCGGCGCGTCGGTGTCGCAGCGTGTCGCACCGGCTGATGGCTGCGTGCGTGTGCAGGCGGGCAACCAGGCCGACCCCGATGCGACCAACAACGAGGCCTGCGACGGCGAGGAGCCGCCGCCGCCGCCACCCGGCCGCGATGGGGCCGACCTCCAGATCGCCTACAACGGAACGACCGCCGTGGTGACCAACCTCGGTCCTGACACAGCCACGGGTGTCGCAGCTGGGTACCTGACGCGTCGCGGGCCGGTCTCTCTCGTGCTGCCACCGCTTGCCCCCGGCCAGCAGGTATCCCAGCGCGTCACGAACGCCATTGACGGCTGTGTGCAGGTCACGCCGGGCAACCAGGACGACCCCGATGGAGCGAACAACGAAGCTTGCGCCGGAGGCCGTACCACAGCGTCCAGCGCGGGATTGCCTGACGAGGTGGCGCTGGAGGCGGCGTACCCCAACCCGTTCAGCGAGACGACCACCCTCCGCTACGCGCTGCCCGAAGCCAGCGACGTACGTCTCGCCGTCCTTGACGCGCTCGGTCGTGAGGTCGCGCGCCTCGTCGACGGGCCGCAGCAGCCAGGATGGCACGTCACGCGCCTCGACGGGCACCGCCTGCCGAACGGGATCTACATCGTGCGCCTGGTCACCGACCGAGACACCGAGACGCAACGGGTCGTGCTGCTGCGTTAAGTCGTTCCGGTCCCGCCCGCTGGGGGGCTACCAGGGTACGAGGGAAGCATCGAACACGCCGCTGGTGCGGAGCACTGTAGCAATTGAGTCGCGTGCCGTAACGAAGGCACGAGCGACGGCGCGGTACGGGTCCGCTTCGTCGGTACGGCCGTGTGCGTCGTAAAAGTCTACGAGGGCAACGCTGGCTCGCGGCGAGAACACACGATCCGGCGAGGTCGGGACCGCAGGCGGCTGGAAGGGAGCGGCGGGCGCGCGCGGGGGACCAATCCCAGCGCACGCGAGCAGCGCTCGTTCGGCCTCGTCGGGTCGTTGCTGCGCCCACCGCAGCCGTCCTTCGGCGCATCGCTGTATTTGCCAGGTCGTCAGGTAGCGCGATTCGCGAGGCAGCAGCGCGAGGACGGAGTCCGCGTAGGCAAGCCAGCGTGCAGCCTCGCCAAGGCGGCCAAGGTCGATGTGGGCGAGGGCGCGGTCGCGGGCCAGCGCGGCCTGGATCGGGTGCCGGTAGCGCTCCCCGTCATGACCCGGCACGAAGGTGTCTGTGACGAACGCGAGTGCTTCGGCGAGCAGTGAGTCAGCCTCAGCGGGGCGGCCGACGAGGAAGTAGGCGTCGGCCAGCGGCTGCACCATGAAGGGGAAGTTGTTGCCCTCGTTGCGCGCGCGCTGCATCGCGACCGCGCGGCGGAGAATGCCGGTGCGCATTGCCCAGTCCTCGGGGTGGTCCGAGACGAACCACGCGGCGTAGTAGAGCGCCTCGGCGAGCTTCGGGTGCGGCGCGGTGTAGAGCGACTCGCGGAGCGCGAGCACGGTCCGGTGGTGGTGCCTTGCCTCGTCGCCGAGCCCGAGCGCGAGGTACGTGTCGCCGAGGAGGTGGTGGAGGTCGGCGCGGAGGTCGGGCCGGTCGGCGAAGTCGCGGGCCACGCGGGCGGCGGCCTCGTCGATCACGGCGCGGATGGGCGTGTCGGGGCCGGTGGCCTCGGCGTCGTTGTACCACCGGCTGTTGGGGGCACGGAGGATCTGTTCGAGGAAGCCCGCCACGGCTTCGGCGCGGTCGGCCTGCGCGGTCGCTTCCGTGGCCGCCTGCTGCGCCCGGTCGCGCTCCGCGGCGAGGCGCTGCGTGTAGAACCCGACCGTCGCCGCGAGGAGCGCCACCACGAGGAGTGCCACCGCCACACCGGTCCGGTGCCGCCCGACGAACTTGCGCGCGAGGTAGCCCGCCGACGCCGGACGTGCCAGCACGGGCAGCCCGTCGAGGTAGCGCTCGAGGTCGGCGGCGAGCGCCTCGGCGGAGGCGTAGCGGCGGTCGGGCTCCCGCGCCATCGCCGTACGCACGATCTGGTCGAGATCGCCTGCGAGCGCCCGCGCCCGGCTTGGCGGGGCCACGGCGGAGGGGCGCGGCGGCGTCTCGTCGCACACGACGCGCTCGGCCTGGGCGGCGGTGAGCGCGCCGAGGTCGTAGGGGCGCACGTCGGCGAGCAACTCGTAGAGCAGCACGCCGAGCGCGTAGACGTCGGTGGCCGTCGTGACCGGCTGCCCGAGGAACTGCTCGGGCGCAGCGTAGGCGGGCGTCATCGGCCCGAGCGCGGCCCGCGTCAGCATCGTGGCTTCGTCGGCATCGCCCTCGACGAGTTTCGCGATGCCGAAGTCGAGCAGCTTGACCTGCGGCGTGCCGCCCTCCGCCTCGGCGACGAGGACGTTGGACGGCTTGAGGTCGCGGTGGATGACGAGGCGGCGGTGGGCATACGCGACGGCCTCGCAGACCTGCACGAAGAGCGCGACGCGTGCCCGCAGCGCCAGGGCGCGCGTCGCAGCGTAGGCGATGAGCGGCTGCCCGTCTACGCGTTCGAGGGCGAGGTAAGGGAGGCCCTCGTCGGTGACGCCGCCGTCGTAGAGCCGGGCAATGCCGACGTGTTCGAGGCGCGCGAGGATCTGGCGCTCGGCGGCGAAGCGGCGGACCAGCGCCGTCCGGTCGGGGCCCGGGTGCAGGAGCTTGAGCGCGACGGTGCGGTCGTAGAGCCCGTCGGCCCGCGTGGCCCGGTAGACCACGCCCATGCCGCCCGCACCGAGCCGGTCCTCGATCTGCCACGGCCCCACGCGTTCGCCGATCCGCGTGTCGTCCTCGCCCAGCAGTGTGTCGTCCAAGAGCGCCGCGTCGCGCGCGAAGACCGGCGTGTCGAGCAGCCCGTCGGCGGCACCGTGCTGAGCGAGCATCGCCGCGACCTCCGCCCGTACACCCGCATCGGGTTCCGTCTCCGCAATCCATGCGCCTTGCTCGTCGGATGACAGGAGGTCCACGCCTGCGTCCAGCGCGGCGAGGAAGCACGCCGAGATGCGCTCGTGCACGTCGGCCGCATCCGTCGGTGTGGACCCGCTCATGTCGCCCGCGAGAGATCCGTTGAGAGCGTATGGTGCAGCCAGGCCCGCGCTACGGCCCAGTCGCGTTCGACCGTCGCCTCGGAGAGCCCGAGCACCGTCGCGGCCTCGGCGATGGTCAGTCCGACGAAGTAGCGGAGTGTGACGACCTCGGCCTGCCGGGCATGACGCGCTTCGAGCCGCGTGAGGGCCTCGTCGAGGGCGAGCACCTCGCGGGCCTGTGCGGGCGGCACGAGGCGCGTCTCGTCGAGGGGCAGGGGCCGTTCGCCGCCGCCGCGCTTCTTGGCTTGCCGAGCGCGGGCATGGTCCACGAGCACCCCGCGCATCGCCTTGGCCGCGACCCGGAAGAAGTGCTGCCGGTTGGCGAACGCGCGCCCGCCTCGGACCAGCTTCTCGTATGCCTCGTGGACGAGCGCCGTGGTGTTGAGCGTGTCCGACGGGCGGTGGAGCCGCTGCTGGTGCGCGAGCGCGCGCAGCTCCTCGTAGACGAGCGGGATCAGCTGGTCGAGCGCCGCCGCATCGCCCGCCTGGACGGCGGCCAGCAGCTGCGTCACGTCGGGCAAGCGAGGAGAGTCGGGGGAGGCCATCGAGCGCAGCGCCGGGGCAAAGCGTTAGCGAACAGGCAAGTGAGCGAGGCTGAATATCGGGGGCAGGATGATGGGAGATACACCCGCTCTCGATTTTTTTTCGCGGGCGATGAGGGGATCGGCGCGGGGATCTCGGAAAGACACTACCGCCCCCTTCGATCTCACTGCTCCATCTCACGGCATAGCACCATGCGACCCCTCGCTCGCCTCTCCCTCGTTTTTGCTCTCACGTTCGTGCTCGCAGGCGTCGTCCGGGCGCAGACCTGTACCACCGAATGGGCCCAGCCTGCCGACGGGGTCTGGACCGATGCCGCCAACTGGACCGCCGGGGTCCCCGAGGCGAGCGACACGGCCTGCATCACCCTCGGTGGGACCTACACCGTCTCCTTGGGTGTCTCCGATCCGATCTCGATTGCGGGGCTCGATCTCGGCGGTCCCAACGGCACGCAGACCCTGGAGGCGCAGCGGCAGTTCAGCATCACCGGCAACGCGCGGGTCGGAGCCCGAGGCCAACTGCTCGTGAGTTCGGTCAGCGTCTTCGACTTCTTCCGCGTGGGCGGTACGCTGCTCATCGAGGGCCTCGCCCGGCTTGGCCCCACGCGGTTCATGGACACCGGCGGCACGCTCGACATCGCGCCGAACGGGCGGGTGACGGTTCTGCGCGGCACTACCGCCAGCGATGCCAGCGCGACCTTCCGCGTACGCGGGACGCTGGACACGGAGGGCTGCGGCCAACCTGCCCAGGCGGGCACCTGCGCCGTCAACGCGGTGCTCGACGTGGACGGCGGGACGATCCGATCCCCGGAGGGGCTCTTGACGCTCCGGGGCGGCGGCACCCTCACCAATGTCACCGTCGACGCCGCCGCCGATGCCTTCCTCCAGTTCTCGCGCTTCGCTGGCGTCACCGATACCTACGTCCTCACCGGCACGATGCGAGGCACGCCGGAGGGGGTCGTTTCGATGCAAGGGGGCAACCTGGCGGCGGGCAGCGGCACGGCGATCCTCGATGTGGGCGGCTCCGGCCTGAGCTTCGCCGGCGGGTTCGGCGCGGAGAGCTTCCTCACGAGCGCGGGCGGCGAGTTCCTGAACACGGGTCGCCTCGTGCAGTCCAACAACGCCTTCACCGGCGTCCGTACGGTCGTGCTGCGCAACCAGGGCGTCATCGCCGAGCGGTCGGGGCTCAGCCTCGTGGACGGTGCCACGGTGCGCAACGAGCCGGGCGGTCTCATCGTGCTCGGTGAGGACAACAGCAGCGGGGTGATTGTGGGCAACGGGCGCGTCATCAACGAGGGACGCATCGTCGGGGTCAACACCGCGTTCCCCGTGTCGATCAGCGACGACCTCCTGGTGAGCGAGCCCGGCTCCGTGCTGGAGTCGAGCGGGGTGCGGCTCAACCTCACCGGCGATGCCGCGCGCGTCACCCCCGCCGATGTGACGCTGACCGGGACGGGCGGCTTCCTGTTCACCGATGTGGTCCACCAGGGGACGGTCAGCCCGGGCACGGAGGCGCAGCCCATCGCCACGCTCACGTTCCGCAACGGGACGTTCCGCCCCTCGCCGTTCGCTGGCGTCCCGCAGCTCGTCATCGACGTGGACGAGGGCGGTGTGAGCGACCAGAT
>JBCDFF010000104.1:0-11476 GCA_039178415.1 Bacteroidota bacterium | reverse complement strand
TTGTCTGCCCATGTGTTGCGGGGCACCAGGATCTCGTCGGGAACCCCCGGGCACACCGTCGGGACGGCCACGCCGAAGACCGGGTCGGTGACCGTGGGGGCCTGCGCGAGCGAGCCGTCGTGGATGGCATCGATGATGGCACGGGTGTGGGCCAACTTCATGCGATGTCCGGTCCCGTAGGCTCCGCCGGTCCAACCGGTGTTCACCAGCCACACGTCCGAGCCGTGGCGCCCGATCTTCTCGGCGAGAAGCTCCGCATACTTCGAGGGGTGCCAGACCATGAAGGGCGCGCCAAAGCACGCGGAGAACGTAGCCTGCGGCTCCGTGACGCCCATCTCCGTGCCCGCCACCTTGGCGGTGTAGCCGCTGATGAAGTGGTACATCGCCTGCTCCGGCGTCAGCTTCGCCACGGGCGGCAGCACACCAAAGGCATCCGCCGTGAGGAAGATCACGTTCGATGGGTGCGGCGCCACGCATGGGATCTTGGCGTTGTCGATGTACTCGATCGGGTACGAAGCCCGCGTGTTTTGCGTGATCGAGACGTCGGTGTAGTCCACCTCGCGGGTGTCGGGATCGAAGACGACGTTCTCAAGGACCGTCCCGTACTGCATGGCCCGGAAGATCTCGGGCTCGGACTCCTCCGAGAGGTCGATTGCCTTGGCGTAGCAGCCGCCCTCGATGTTGAAGACGCCGTCGTCGTCCCAGCAGTGCTCGTCGTCGCCGATGAGCGCCCGGTTGGGGTCGGCCGAGAGCGTTGTCTTGCCCGTCCCGGACAGTCCGAAGAAGAGCGACACGTCGCCCGCCGCGTCGTCGCCCTCGTAGCCTTGGTTGCAGGAGCAGTGCATGGAAAGGACGCCCTTCTTCGGCATGAGATAGTTCATGACGGTGAAGACGCCTTTCTTCATCTCGCCCGCGTACATCGTGCCCAAGATGACCATCTCATTGCGTTCGAAGCACACATCCACGCTGGTGGTGGAGGTCATGCCCGAGGTGTAGCGATTCGCCGGGAACGCCCCTGCGTTGTAGACCACGAAGTCAGGGTCGCCGAAGTGCTCCAACTCGCTCTTCGACGGGCGGATGAGCATGTTGTGCATGAACAACGCATGGTAGGGCCGGGAGCAGATGATGCGCACCTTGAGACGATGCTCGGGGTCCCAGCCCGCGAAGCCGTCCACCACGTAGAGCCGGTCCTGCGTGTTCAGGTAGTCGATGGCGCGCTCGTGGTTGATGCGGAAGACGCGCTCGTCGAGCTTGATGTTGACATCGCCCCACCAGATGTCCGCCTCGCTGTTAGGGTGGGCGACGACGCGCTTGTCGGCGGGGCTGCGGCCCGTCTTCGTGCCGGATCGCAGCGCGAGTGCGCCGGTGGACATAATCGCTGCGCCTTCGTCGAAGCGGAGGGCCTCCTCGTAGAGGCGCGCCGGCGCCGCGTTGCGGACAATCTGCTGGACGGTGATGCCGTAGGCGTCGAGGGAAATGGGTGCACGCATGAGTCGCAAAGGTCGTTGATGAGGGCGCTGCGGTTGCCGTATGCAAAGTAGGCGGCCCGCTTGCTCCTCATGTCCTCGGCTCGTCGGGCCTAGCAGGCGCAGCAGCGTGGGGGGAACCCTGATCTGCGTGTCGAGCCGATACCTTCACGCGCACGCACGACGCCCGGAACGCTGCGGCAAGGCTGGAGACACGGCCATTGATCTCCCCCGCCGGGCCCCTCAGCGACGAGGAACCGCCCGATCAAGCGTCCGGTACATCGCCGTTGTTTGCACGCAGCCCCGCCTATCTCCCAGCCATCCCTCCTCAATGCCGACCTACGAATACCGCCGCGAAGACGGGACCACCTTCGACGTGTTTCAGCGGATGTCCGATGAACCGCTGACGGTGGATCCAGAAACTGGCCAGCGGGTGACGCGCGTGATTGGCGGCGGCGCCGGGCTGATCTTCAAAGGCGACGGCTTCTACCTCACGGACTACGCGCGGAAGGACGCGAAGGGGACGGACAAGAAGGCCGACTCGAACGCGGCGGCCGGTAGCTCTGACGCGGGATCAGATGCGGGGTCATCGCCTGCCGCCTCAACGAGCAGCGACTCGACGTCGAGCCCCGCGTCGGACTGAGAGTCCCCATCAAAACCGCTCGTGGGCTCTGAGCAGCTGCACGCCTTGCGCAGCGCGTCGTTCACTGCGTGACTCTTTGGTTTGCACGCGCTCGCCAGGCTTGCCAGGTTTTAGTTGCGCCTCTGAAGCGATCGCGGCGTCTTGGTAGCATGACAGCGGGGTACCTCGAACATTCGAGGTACCCCGCGTCCAGTTCGAGAGAGGCCGCTCAGCTGTGTGCGAAGCTGCTGGCGGCGTCTTGGACCGAGTCGTAGTCCTTGAAGACCGGACCAAGCAGGCGGGTCATCACGAAGAGATTTTTGACGCGCTCCTCCAGGTTGGCCAGCACGATGTCGCCCCCGGCGTCGCGGATGTCGGCGGCGCTCTTGATGAGCACCCCGATCCCGGAGGAGTCCATCAGGTCTGTCTTGGCGAAGTCGATGACGATGTTGGTCTTGCCCTCGCCTTTGAGGTCGTTGATCGTCTTCTTGTACTCGTCGCCGTCGCGGCTCCCGAAAAACTTGCCCTTGATGGCGATGACGGCGGCGTGGTACTGTTCGCTTACGCTGAGAGGCATGGTCGTGCAGGCTTAGTCGTGCGGAGGTGAGCGCCGCGAGGGCGGATTTCTAAGGTACGGCCCAGGATCATTCGATGCCGGACGGGTTTCACGATACGGCCCCGGGCTGATTTCGCCAAGCATGCGTCGGCATGGGACGGGTTCATGCCCGGAGATGAAGACCTGGTCTCCGTGTACACGCCTCAGGTGACTGGTGCGCGTACGAGAAACAGGTCTGCCCCCCCTTGCGCCCTGACGATCCCAGCTAAGCCTTGGCCCCGACTCAGAAGAGTGCGACGGGTCGAGTCTGCCCCGGTACACGGACTTGCTCACCTGCCAACCGACCGCTTCGAGTTAGCTTGCAGCGCTTCGTGCCCCCTCTGCCCAGCATATGCTATGGAGATCTTCTTCGAGAACATTGGCCTTCTCATTTTTCTGTTCTTCCTGTTCTTGCAGTTTATCGGCTCGCTGCTTGGACAACGGAAGCAGAAACGTCCGGCTGAGTCGGACGAGGCGATGAGCGAGGCGCCTGCCAGCGACGGTCCGTCGTCGTTCGAGGAGGCGCTTCGGCAGATTCAAGAGGCCCTGCGTGAAGCGAACCAACCACAAACGCCGCGCAGTGACCCCGCTTCCGAGATTGAGGAGCAAGCCGTTCAGCCTGCATCGGTAGACGACGAGGAGGATGCGCTAGCGTTTCAGCACTTCAACGACTTCGAGCAGCGAGGTACCGACCATTTTTCCTCGGGGGCCCATGCGGAGTTCGAGGCGGCGGAAGCCCGCCGAGAGGCTGCGTTCGAACGCCCGCTCAAGACCGACCGCCCCACGAGAATCGAACGCAACGTTGCGGGTCGAAGCCTACGCGGTCAGCGCTCGATGGCCACGGTCGACGCGCCAGCCTCGGCGCGTGGCACCACGCCGGCCCCCGCGTCAGCCTCGCTCAATCGGCTGCGTGAGAAGCTTCGGTCTGCGGAGGCCGTTCAGGACGCATACCGGCTGCACGTCATCTTAGGCGAGCCACGGTATCGCCGGCGCCGCTAGCGCTAGCGTTGCCGCAGCAGCGCGGCGACTTCGTCAGGCGTGATCCGACTCGCCCTTCTTGAAGAGCGCGGCACCAATGACGCCGCCAACGGCACCAAACAGGGCATACAGAATCGAGCCAACGCCAAGGCTTGTCACCACATCGCTGATGCGCGGACCGTCAGCGATCTGCCGTTCGATCTCGGCGACCTGCTCCGGCGGCATCGCATCGCCGAAGCGATCTAGCACGAGTTGGTTGACAAATGCGGTGGCATCCAGACCAACGAGGGCGAGCACGTAGTTGATAACTGCCGACGCGACGAGGCCGATGAGGGCCGCCAAGACGCCCATCTTCGCCCCGTCGCCGCCGCTAATCGTCACGGTGTTGGTGCTCGTGTAGTGCCAGACGGTGACGATGGCGCCCACCAGCACGCCGAGGCAGCAAACGAAGTTGATAAACCCGAGGTAGGACGTTGAGAGCACGGTGACCACAAGTCCACCGATCAAGATCGAAGTCTGTTTCTCGTTCATGGGGATGCAGGATGGGGCACAAGCAGAGAGGTGTCAACCTACGGCCCGGCCCGGGCATTTGTGGCATCGCACTGCCAAGACGCACCCTGCGTGTTCGATTGAGCGTCGCGCCACGCTTCAGGCCCCTAGAAGCCAGCTACCCCGCTGCTGCGCTCATACCCTGCCTCCGATGCCGTTCGAGCGGCCTTTTTTCCGCGTCGTTCGCGCACCGTCCTTCATCTGTCTTCACTTCAGAGTTCTGCAGCGGTTCGCACGATACACATTGTGGCGCACACATCGTGGTACGGTTTGGATCCCGTTTTCTCCTCGCTTCTTTCCTCTTGCTTCATCGAGGCGGCCCCACCTGCTTTCTGCAACGCCGTTCGATATTGATGCGGTGTCGTGTATATTTCCCAACCCTACCACGGTTTGTTCCTATCCCTTTAACCAGTCAGACCCCACCATGCCCAGAGCCAAAGGCATCATCCGGATCGACTCCGACTCGACCCACGGATGGCAAGTGCGCGTCTATCGCCACGGAAAGACTTACTCTAAACTCTTCAGCGACCGCAAGTGCGGAGGCCGCGAAGAAGCCTTCCAAGAGGCCGTCGAGTACCGCAAGGAACTTGAGGCGGAAGTCGCTGCGATGCCCGAAGCGGAGCCCCGCCGCCGCCTCATCACCCGCAACAAGAACAACTCGACGGGTGTCGTCGGGATCTCGCGGACCTACAAGAAGGATCGACGCGGCGTCAAACACGAGGTGTATGCCGTCTCGTGGAACCCCGAGCCCGGCACAGCGCGCGGCACGTCGTTCTCGATCAAGAAATACGGCGAAGACACCGCTTTCAAGATGGCCTGCCGGCTTCGCTTCCAGAAGATGAAGGAAATCTACGGCGACCGCTACCCGGTCTCTTCCTACATGGAACTCTACCGCCAGAAGGCCGACGTCGACGCCAAGGCCGAAGAGCGCGCGGCGAAGCGCAAAGCCCGGGCGCGGGCCTAGGACCCCTTGTCTCCCCCAACTATGTCGCGGCAGGCTCTCCGAGAGCTTGCCGCTTTTTCGTGCGCGTAGTTTCCAGCCCTAGCTCTCCCCGATCGCACCATGTCTGCCACCACCACGATCTCCGTTCGGCCGGTTGAAGGCGCCAGCGACGCCCGCCGCTTCCTGGAGTTCGCGTACGCCGTCCCGTTCTACCAGGACAACCACAACTGGGTGCCCCCGCTGCGGCTCGACCAGCGTACGATCCAGAACCCGAAGAAGAACGCGTTCTTTGAGCACGGCCGATGGCAGCAGTTCTTGGCTGAGGACGGCGCGGGCCGCGTTGTCGGGCGTATCGCTGCGATCGTGAACGGCATGCACCTGGAGACCTACGGCGACGAGGTGGGCTTCTTCGGCTTCTTCGAATGCGTGGAGGACTACGACGTCGCCGAGGCCCTATTTGACGCCGCCGGCTCCTGGCTCCGTACGCAGAACCTGCGTGCGATGCGCGGTCCAGCCAACCCGTCGCTCAACGATGTCGCCGGGCTTCTCGTCGACGGCTTCGACAAGGAGCCCATGCTCCTCATGCCCTACAACCCGCCGTACTACGCCGACTATCTGCAGCGCTACGGCTTCCACCGTTCCATGACGATGTGGGCGTACTACGTCCACCGCCACTACCTCGATCTGGAACGGATGAGGCGGGGCACAGCGCTCGTTCGCCGTCGCTACCCCGACGTCACCGTGCGCGCGCTCGACATGAACCGGTATGACGAGGACGTCGCGCACGTCCTCCGGATCTACAACGAAGCATGGGTCGGCAACTGGGGCTTCGTGCCGATCACCCCGGCCGAACTCAAGCAGCTTGAGAAGGAGTTGAAGCCCGTCATCGTGCCCGACCTCGTGTACTTCATCGAGGTAGGCGGCGAGCCTGTCGCGTTCTCGGTGACCCTGCCGAACCTCAATCAGGTGCTCAAGCACCTTCCCGATGGCAAGCTGCTCTCGCTGGGCGCACCCAAGATGCTGCTCGGCATGAAGCTGGGTGCCGTGCAGGAGGTGCGCATGCCGCTCATGGGCGTGCTGCCCGCCTACCAGGGCCGCGGCCTCGATGTGCTCCTCGTGATGGCCACGATAGAGGCAGGCGTCCCGATGGGCTACCGTGCCTGCGAGATGAGTTGGGTCCTCGACACCAACAAGAAGCTGACGAACCTGCTCGAATCGTTCGGCTCGATCCGCGACAAGGAATACGCGCTCTTTGAGAAACTGCTCTAATGCCTCCACACGCACCACCGCCCCGCATCATGCGCTTCCTGCTCGTTCTCCTACTCGCTCTACCCATGTCCCTCTCGGCTCAACCCGATGCCGCTGTCCCGCCGCCTGCCACGGCTGAAGCCCGCGCCGTCCTCGTGATCCACGGCGGGGCAGGCACCATCCGCCGGGATCTTCTCGACGACGCGACCGAAGCCTCGATCCGCGCCGCGCTCACCGCAGCGCTGGAGGCAGGCTATGCTGCGATCCAATCCGGAGCCTCCGCCCTGGACGCGGTGACGACCACGATTGCGATCCTCGAAGACAGCCCGCACTTCAACGCCGGGCGAGGGGCGGTATTCACGGCCGACGGGTACGCCGAACTCGACGCCTCGATCATGGACGGAGCCACGGGCGAAGCGGGAGCGATCTCCGGTGTGCGACACGTCAAGAATCCCATTCTGCTCGCACGCGAGGTGATGTTCCATTCGTCCCACGTGCTCCTCTCGGGGGACGGAGCCGAGGAGTTCGCGCTGCTGCGCGGCCTCGACCTAGTTCCAAACCAGCACTTCCACACCGACGCACGCCGCCAAGCCCTCGACCGGGTCTTGCAACGGCAGCATGAGCAGCAGCAGTCGGAACGCGGCGCGGCAGACCAAGACGCGGTGCCGGAGCAAGCCGTGCCTGAGTGGCAGCTCGAACACCCCGCCCCCTGGCAGATGACCGGTACCGTCGGTGCCGTGGCGCTCGACCAGGACGGACATCTCGCCGCGGGCACGTCCACAGGCGGCATGACGGCCAAGCGCTACGGTCGCATCGGCGACTCGCCGATCATCGGCGCTGGCACGTTCGCAAACGAATCCGTCGGGGTGTCATCCACGGGCCACGGCGAGTACTTCATCCGTAACGTGACCGCCTACGACATCGCCGCGCGCATGCGCTACTTGGACGAGCCACTCCCAAGTGCTGCCCATGCCGTGATCCACGAGACCCTCACGGAGTCCGGCGGCACCGGAGGCGTGATCGCGCTCGGAGCCGATGGAACGGTAGCGATGCCGTTCAACACTCAGGGGATGTACCGAGGCTACATCGACGCAGACGGCACGGTGACCGTTCAACTGTACGATGACGAGTAACTCGACGGAGATCCGCATCGGCTCACAGTCCTGGGGAACCGCTTCACGTCTGCGATTTACTTGCGACTCATTGCTAGCCATCCGACTGCTATGCGCACCACCTTCGTCCTCCTCGCCGCGCTACTCCTTGCAGGCTGCGCGGCGACATCGTCGCTAGACCCAGCGCTGGATACCGCCTCGGCGGACCTCCAGCAACACCTCGCCGAACCGAGCCGCCTCATGGCGGCTGCGGCCCTGTACCACGCTGAGGCTGGTACCTATCCGAGTACGCCGTTTTCGTTGCTGGGGTCGATGCCTGCCGCTGCGACCGGATCGCGGGACGTTCGTCTCAGCTCGCTGGCGGTTTCCGCGAGCGGTGAGACGTTCCAGCTCGTCTATGTGCTCGCCCCCTCGCAGGCGGATCCCACTGAGCGGGTCGGCGGGTTCTCGCTCACAGAAACAGACGCCGGTCGCTACACGGCCGAGTTCCGTCTTGATCGGCGGGAAGACCAAACCGGCGATGCCCTGCCAGTCGCCGTCAGCGGCTCCGTCGAGGTTCAGCAGGCACGTGGCACGCTGCGCCTGGACGCCGCGCAGCTTGCTCAAGCGCTGGCGGAGGACACGAGGGTCGAGGCTCCGTTTGTGCCCGGTGCCGGCATCACCTACACCTTCACCAAGGTCAACACGGCATCAGAAGTAGGCGTCGTCACCCTCGAACCTATCCCCGCGGAATGAAGACCGAGGTTGCCATCGTCGGCGGCGGTCTGGCAGGGCTCACCGCAGCGCGCACCCTCGCCGCCCACGGCATCGAGTTCACACTGCTCGAAGCATCGGACGGGCTCGGGGGGCGCGTGCGTACGGATGAAGCCGATGGGTTTCTTCTGGACCGTGGCTTTCAGGTTCTCTTGACCGCCTACCCCGAGGCGCAGCGCTGGCTCGACTATGAGGCGCTCGAGCTCCAACCGTTCGCGAACGGTGCACTCGTCCACTACGGCAACACACTGCACCGGCTGGCTGACCCCACGCGTGACTTCCTTGGCGCGCTACCCTCGGTGCTCTCGCCCATTGGTTCGCTTGCCGACAAGGTGAAGGTGCTCGGCCTCCGACAGAGCGTACGCACGCCGTCTCTGGACGACCTCTGGGCGCGCGAGGAGGTCACCACGCGCGAGGCCCTCACGCGGCGCTACGGCTTCTCCACGTCGATGCTGTCCCGCTTCTTCGAACCGTTCCTCGGCGGCATCCTCCTCGACAAAGACTTGAAGGCGTCAAGCCGCGCCTTCGAGTTTTACTTCCGGATGTTCTCGGAGGGTGACACGGCCGTCCCGGCAGAGGGCATGGGGGCAATTTCGGCCCAGCTCGCGGCCCCACTGCCCGCTGAGGCCCTCCATCTCAATACGGAGGTTGAGTCCGTATCGGCTGGATCGGTAGCTCTCAGGCAGGGCGCATCGTTACATGCAAAGACGGTCATAGTCGCGACCGAGGGACCCGTAGCCGCGCAACTCCTCGGCGGGGCTATCGACGCCCCCGCGTCACGGAGCGTGACGTGCGCATACTATGCCGCACCCACACCCCCCATCGCCGAACCGGTCCTCGTCCTCGACGGGGAGCACGCCGGCCCGGTGAACAACCTCGCTGTCATGACGAATGTCGCGAGCACCTACGCCCCGTCTGGCCAGGCTCTCATCGCCGCGACTGTGCTCGGGCTGCCCGGCGCGGGCGACCACCTGCTCGACCTGCGCATTCGCGACCACGTCCGGGCGTGGTTCGGCGAGCAGGTCGATGCCTGGACGCCGCTGCGAACCTACCGCATCGAGCACGCGCAGCCCGCGCAGGCTCCCCCTGCGCTCTCGACGCCAACACGCCCGGTACATCTCGGCGACGGCCTGTACGTCGCTGGCGACCACCGCACGAACGCGTCCATCAACGGCGCGATGCGCTCGGGACGCCTCGCCGCGGAAGCGGTCCTCACCAACCTGGGCGTTCCCCTTCTAGACGACGCCGTCCGCGTCTAGGCGAGGGGTAACAGCAACGCGAGCAGACACGTCATCAGGAAGCTCGTCGTGCCGAGGATGACCAGGAGCGGCGTCCAGGACTTCAACGTCTCGACCTCCGTGAGCACACCCATCTTGGCGAAGATCCAAAAGCCGCTGTCGTTCATCCAGGAGCCCACGAGGGAACCGCTGCCTATAGCCATGGCCAGGTAGACAGGATGGAAGGGAAGCGCTGTGGGATCGAGCATAGCCCCCAGCATTCCGGCCGTGATGATCATGGCGGAGGTGCTCGAACCCTGTGCAAACTTCAAGAGGCTGGCAATCCCGAACGCGAGCACGAGCAGCCCCAAGCCCGCCGCGGAAACGTCTCCGAAGAGCGCTTCGATGGCAGTCCCGAGTTCCGCCGCACGGAGCATCGCGCCAAACGCGCCCCCGGCTGCCGTGATTAAGATGATGACGCCACCGCTCATCAGCGCGCTCTCGATCACCTTGCCCAGGTGCTCCGCCGACGGTCGTTGCTGGCGTTGGTAGGTCCAGACGGCGAGCGCAGCGCTGAGCAGCAACGCAAAGTTCGGGTTGCCCAGTAGATTCGTCCACTGGTACATCTGCGCGATGGCAAGACCGTTGGCAGCCGCAGCCAGGATAGCCTCCGTGAGCGCTGGGTCGCGGAGCGGCGCGTCCGGAATCGCCTGCTGAGCGAGCACCTTCACGACGGAGTTGACGGTGATGAGCATAATCGGCAGGACGATGGGGGCCAGCGAGAGCGCCATGCCTGGCAAGCGGTCGTCGTCGGGCGAAGCATCGAGCACATCGTCCCCTTCGTAGGGCCGCAACGGGATCGGCATGCGGCGGTCGAGCCATGTGGCGAACAGGAGGCCAACTGCGGCACTGGGAACGCCTACGGCCAGTCCCGTGAGGATCATCACGTCGAGGTCGACGCCGAAGCGGTTCGCCATGAAGAGCGGGCCTGGCGTCGGCGGGACGAGCGTGTGTGTGATGGCCGCACCCGCTGCGATGGCAACGAGGTAGCGGAGGTAGTTCCGGCCGGTCGTCCGGGCGAGCGAGCGAGCGAGCGGGACGAGGAGGTAGAACGCGGTGTCGAAGAATACCGGGATCGAGAGGGTAAACCCGCTCCCGGCCATGGCTGCACTGGCACGTCGTTCGCCGAGGGCGCTCAAAAAGCCATTTGCGATACGGTCGGCTGCTCCACTGCGCATCATCGCCGCTCCTATTACGGCCGCGAGCGCGATCACGATGCCGATGCTCGCCGCAGTCCCCCCAAACGCTGCCGCTACGCGCTCGACTTTGAGTGCCATCGGTCCAGGCGCGAGCAGACTGACCACCAGCGCCGCCGAGATGAGCGCGAGGAACGCGTTCACGCGCAAGCCGATGATGAGGCCAAGCACGACCACAAGGCCGACGAGGAGGATCAGGAAGGGCGACATCGGGGACCTGGCTGGTGGGAGCGCGTAGCCCACAATACGCCTCTCGACCCCACCCTCACCGCACCCGTCTCATGAAGGCGCTCTTGCTCGTCCACGTCCTCGCCACCCTGACGATGTTCGGGGCGATCTGGATCGTACAGGTGGTCCACTATCCTCTCTTTTCTGGCGTTGGGCTAGAGCGCTGGACGGCATACGAGGCGGCCCACCAGACCCGGATCACCTGGATCGTCGGCCCGGCGATGTTGCTCGAACTAGGAACCGCACTCGCGCTGTGGTGGCTACGTCCAGACTCGCTGCCCGCTTGGATGCCCTGGGTCGGGCTCGTGCTAGTCGGCGTGACATGGGCGTCCACCGCCTTCATCCAGGTACCGCTTCACAACACGTTGTCGGCGGCCTTCGATGCCGAAGCGCATGCGCGGCTCGTGGACACCAACTGGATCCGCACGGTAGCCTGGTCGCTCCGTGCTGGTCTCGTGCTCTGGATGACAGCGCTGCTACTGGACATCGGCTAGCTGGCGAACGCCGTG
>JBCDFF010000103.1:0-11482 GCA_039178415.1 Bacteroidota bacterium | reverse complement strand
CTGGCAATGTTGCGCTGCCGGAAGTCGAGAAAGCGGCTCATGAGGTAGGTCCCCACCACGAGCACGCGGCCGTACTGGTCTGGCTCAGCGGCGACGTACTTGCTCGCTACGTCGAGCGCCGTCACGAAGCCCGCGCAGGCGGTGTTGAGGTCGAACGTGCCCGCGTTCGTAGCTCCGAGCTTGTGCTGTACCACCGAGGCCGTCGCGGGCGAAAGGTAGTCGGGCGTGTCTGTAGAGACGACGATCAGGTCGAGGTCTTCGGGCGCAACGCCTGCTCGGTCGAGGGCCTGGCGGGCGGCGGCCACGGCGAGGTCCGACGGGGCCTGGTCGGGCGCGGCGTAGCGCCGCTCGTGGATGTTGCGGTTGGCGACGAGGAAGCTACTCACGTCCTCGCCGTAGAGGTCGTCGAAGTAGCGGTTCGGGACCACGCGCTCGGGGGCGTAGAGACCCGTACCGAGAATCTGGGCGCGGGGCATAGGCCGGTCGTTGGTTGCTGGGGACGCGCGTTCGGGGCGGCGGCGGCTTCCCCATTCCGCCGCCGCCCCGTGGGCGCGTCTCGTCCACGAGAATCGCAGCGCGAGCTCACCCCCGTGAGGGCGCCCGCGCCAAAGCGGGAGCACGGCGCGCGAACGGACCCGATGCCGCGCGCCGTGCCTCGGTGCAGGCCTAGCGTCCCGTGCCGGGCACGTTGACGCGTACGCCTGCCGAGAACAGGCGGCCCGTCGGCGGCGCGGCCGTGAACTCGCGCACGTCTTCGTCGAACACGTTGGTCACGCCCGCCGAGAGCTGCACCTCCGACGTGACCTTGAAGCCCACGCCGAGGTCGAGCTGCACGAAGCCGCCGAGCGGGCCGTAGTTGAACGAGTCCGCACCCGGCACGCCCTCGCGGATCGCGACGCCGCGGTACGACGTGTCCGGCACGCCGTCGCCGTTGTCATCGGCGTAGGTCTCCGAGGCGATCTGGAAGCTGGAGAAGTAGTTGTACTCCTCCACCCAGCGCGCGAAGACGGTCCCGAAGAAGCGCGGCCCGTTGTAGTTGAGGGCAAACGACGCCTTGTTGTTGGGCGCGTTGACGAGGTGGTCGAACTCGTTCACGACGCCGTCGCCGTTAAAGTCGTTGTTCTCCAGGTCGTCCTCGTCGAAGAGGAGGTCGAAGAACGAGTAGTTGACCGTGGCCGAGAGGTCGTTGGTGAGCAGCAGCGTCAGGCCGAGGTCGGCGCCGTAGGTCTGGAACTCGCCGAAGTTGATGTAGCTCGCCACGAGGCCGTTGTAGACGCCGAAGAGGGGCTGCACCTCGTCGATGGGCGTGTCCCCCCGTCGGGTGGCGACGCCGAGCACCGTGAGCGGGCTCAGGAAGTCCTCGGAGATGTTGTAGTAGCCGTTCACGTCCACGAAGAGGCGACGCGGGACGACCTGGCCCTTGAAGCCGACTTCAAACGTCTGCTGCTTCTCGACCGTCTGCGGGTCCACGGTGGCCCCATCGACGAGGTTGCCGTCTCCGTCTACCACGAAGTTGCCATTCTCGTCAAGCGCGGCGAGCGTAAAGCCGTCCGAGTTGCCGAGGATGAGGCCGCCGAAGAGCTTGCCATAGAGGTTGAGGATCGTCGGGGCTGCGATGCCACGGCCGTAGGTGGCGCGGAAGGTGCCGATGCCCGCGTCGAAGGTGAGGCCGATCTTCGGAAGGAAGTTCGTGTCGTAGATCTCGTGGTAGTCGTAGCGGAACGCGCCCGTGATGCCGAGGCGGCCAGCGTCGAGGCTCACCTGGCCGTACCCCCCCACCTGGTCGATCTTGATGAACTCGTCGAGGGTGAAGAGTTGGTCACCGTCAGCGTTGAAGCCCGGCTGCGAGCCCGCGTCGAGGAGGTAGGAGCCGTCGCTGTTGGCGAGGTCGCGCTGCCACTGCACGCCCGCCACCACGTTGACCGCGCCGAAGGTGTCGCGGTACTGCGCCTCGGCGTTGAGCCGCCGCGACTTGTCGACGAAGAGCGCCTCGTTGCCGAGTGAGAGCCGGGCCAGTTCAGTCTGGGTAGCCTCGCTCTGGAGCACGGCATCGATCTGCTCCGGCGACAGCCCTTGCGCGCCGAGCGTGGCCACGGTGGCGTCTTGGAAGATGTAGAAGTTCTTCGTGCGCTGGTCGATGGCGTAGGTGTCCTCGGTGGCGCTGAAGGTCGAGTAGAACTGCGCGAAGAAGCGCGGCGTGACGAGTTGCGCCTGGAGCACGTGGATGCGCCAGTCGATGATCTGGTTGCGGCCCACGTTCGTCGGCGAGAGGTAGGTCGAGTTCGAGCCGTTGTAGCTCAGGATCAGGTCCACGTCGCGCGCGGGCGTGTAGTAGAGGCCCACGCCGCCCTTGACGAACTCGACGTCGCGGTTGAGCTGGTACTCCGGGTAGCCCTCTCGGAGCGAGAACCCCTGCTCGTCGGCGTTTCCAGGGAAGTCGACGCCGCCGCCACGCGGGGCTTGGCGGTCGATGTAGACCGAGTCGACGAAGTCGAACTCTTCGGCGCGGAAGTACTCGACGTTGACCTTCACGGCCGTGTTGGCGTCGAGGATCTGGGCGTGCCGGAGGCCTGCGGCGAACGTGGACTGGTTGCCGCCTTTGATGTTGAGCGTCGTGCCCAGCGAGCGGCGCGGGTCCTTGGTGATCGTGTTGATGAGGCCGTTGTGGGCGTTGGGGCCGAAGAGCGCGCCGTTGGGGCCGAGCACGATCTCCTGGCGCTGGATGTCCTCGGCGGCAGTCGGGTCGAGCGGCCCGAAGGGCAGGCCGGTAGCGACGAGCGTGGAGTAGCGGCCGTCGGTGACCTGGAGGTTCTTCGCGTTGAAGTTGGAGTTGAAGCCGCGCACGTTGAACGCCGTCGTGGCGATGCCTGCGCGGAAGTAGTCGACGCCCTTCTGGCGCGCGATCAGCTCGCCAGGGCTGTAGGCCGGGGTGTACTGAATGTCCTCGGCGCTGATGACCTCGATGGTCGCGGGCGTGTCGGTGAGCTTCTCCGGCGTGAGCGTGCCCGAGACGACGACCTCCTCGCCCTCGAAGAGCCGCTCGTCGAGCGCCACGTCGAGCGTGTTGGCCCCGTCGCTGACGACGGTCGGGATCTCGGCGGTGACGTAGCCCACGAAGGCCACCACGGCGATGTAGTTGCCGGGACGCAGCGCCGGGATGCTGTACATGCCGTCGGCGTCGGTGGCCGCCCCGAGGGTGGTGCCCTGGAGGTAGACGTTGACGCCCGCGAGCGGCTCGCCGGAGGCCGCGTCGGTGACGGTGCCCGAGAGGGTCCCCTGCGCGAGGGCAGCGGCACTCAGGCCAACGGAGAGAACGAGGGAGAGCAGGAGGCGCATGGCTGCTGGGGTGGGGTCAAACAGACTCAAGAGTTGAACGTTCAGAATATTCTAAACATTCAGGGACATCATAGAAAAGCGCTTCCGACTTTGTCAAGCGTTCCCGTCTATTTTTTGGTCGTCCGTGCCGGCCTTTTCCGTGCGTGCCCCCCCCTTGCGGGCCTTCCCTATGTGCTCGCTATGTGGTCGACCCGCTCGGCCTGCCAGCGCGCCGCGAAGTCCTCGTAGAACGTCTCCATGAGCCGGTAGAACGCCTCCATCTGCTCCAGCCGGTCGAGCGTGCCCGCGTACGTCTGCGCGTCCTCGCTCTCCATCTCCTTGGCGAACTGCTCGGCCGTGCGCCGGTTTTTGCGCACGGTGGCCATGTTGAACTTGAAGTTGTTCAGGAAGACTTCGCCGTCGAGCACGTAGTAGTCGCGCCGCGTGTTGGGGCCGTCCACCTTGCGGATGAGCCCGATGGGCACAAGTTCGCGCACCGCGCCCGAGAGCGCGCCCTTCGAACGCCCGAGCAGGTCTTTCATGTCGTCCAGCGACACGGGCGCGTCCTGCGTCATGAGGAGGCCCAGGATGAGTCCCTTGAGGCGGTTGAGGCCATACCCCTCGTAGATGTTGCCGAACTCAGCGACGAGGTCTTGTTGGAGCGGCGTGAGCGGCGCAGGCATGGCAAAGCGCGAGGACGAGGCGCGAGGTTGAGAGCGGACTGTACAAAATAGTGCGTCCACGCCGAGGGTGGTTCGTGGTGCCTTGCATGGAAACCGGGCGCACCTCGAAGTTGGAGGCTCCGCTCACCCACCGCTGCGCCGTTGCCCCGTCTTATTGCCTCCACCGTTGCATGCGCCATCGCGTTCGCGGCCGCCTTGCTCGGCCTGCTCGCCTCGGTACCGGCCTCCCACGCCCAGACGGCCACGCTGCGCGGCCTCGTCGTCGAAGCTGAAACCCAGCGTCCGCTCCCGGGCGCCACGGTCGTGCTGCTCGCCGACACCGTCACAGCAGCCGCGACCGTGGCCGACGGCGATGGCGGCTTCGTGCTGCCCCGCCTAGCAGCCCGCGCCTACAGCGTGCGCGTGACGTTCATCGGCTTCGCGGCCCTCACCGACACCCTCACGCTGGCTCCGGGGGCCGTCGTGGAGCGCCGCTTTGCGCTCACCGAGGCCGCCACCGACCTCGACGAACTCGTTGTGGAAGCCGAGGGCGCGAGTGGCATCGTGGCCGTCACCGCAGGCGTGCAGCGCGTCCGGCCTGCCGACATCGAGCGGGTGCCCGTGCCCGGGGTCAGCGGCGACCTTGCGGCCTACGTCCAGACCGTCCCGGGCGTAGCGGCCGTCGGCGACCGCGGCGGGCAGCTCTTCGTCCAGGGCGGCGTGCCGAGCCAAAACCTCGTGCTGCTCGACGGCTTGCCGATCAACCGCCCGTTCCACATCGTCGGCTTCTACTCGGCGTTTCCTTCGGACGTGGTGGACACCGCCACCTTCGCGGCGGGCGGCTTTGGCGCGGCCTACGGCGGGCGGCTCTCGTCGGTGCTCGACATCGCGTCGCGCGACGGAAGCAAGGAACGGTTTGCCGGGAGCGTGGCCGTCGCGCCGTTCCTGAGCGGGGCGACGGTCGAGGGGCCGCTGGTGCCGGGGCGCGTCTCGGTGCTGGCTTCGGTCCGCGAGTCGCTCGTGGCGCGGGTCACCCCCGACCTCTTCGGCCAAGCCTTCCCCTATGAGTTCGGCGACCGCTTCGGCAAGCTGCACGCCCGCCTCGGCCCGGCGAGCAGCCTCGGCGTCACGGCGCTGCACACCTCCGACGCGGGCGACCTCGCAGGCACCAAGACCGACATCTTCGGCGACCCGGTCTCGTTCGTCGCGGACGACGAGCGGCTCTCGTGGGAGAACCTCGCCGTCGGGGCCGACCTCGACGTGCGCCCACTGCGGCTCCCGTGGCGGCTGCGGCTTCAGGGCGGCTACACCGAGAGCGACGCGGCGTTCGGCCCGGCGAGCGCCCCGACGCAGACCGCGCGCGAAACCGCCTGGCAGGCCACGGCCACGTTGACCCGCTACCTCGGCGTTCACGAGCTTCGCTTCGGCGGCTTCGGGCGGCAGGCGACGTACCGCTACGACCTCGGCACGCTCTTCCAAGACATCGCGGCCCGGGAGGTCGAGGCCGTGGAGGCTGGCGGCTTCGCGGAGGCGGCCGTGGCGCTGAGCCCCGTGCTGCGCGCCGAGGGCGGCGTGCGCGTCCACGCCTACGACGCCGCCGGCGTTGTGTCCGTCGAACCCCGCCTGCGGGTCTCCTGGCAACCGGCCGCCCTCCCCGCCGTGCGCGAGGTGGCCGTGGCAGGCGGCCTCTACCGACAGGGCGAGGCCGGGCTCACCGACGAGCGCAACCTCGGCAACGTGCTCACCGCCTACGTACCCGTCGGCGAGGGCGAATCGCTGCCGACGGCCTACCACGCGCTCGTGAGCTGGCAGGGCGACCTCGAAGCGGGGCCCGGCGCTTCGCTCTCGTTCGCCGTGGAGGGCTTCACGAAGTGGTTCCCCGACCTCCGCGTGCCGACGTTTCCCGCGCTCATCACGGCCGCCACAACCCTGGATGACGCCGAGGGCCTAGCCTACGGCGGCACCGTTCGCGTCCAGCTACGCCGCGCGTTTCTGCTGGAGAGCACGCTCTCGCTCACCGGGAGCTACGCCCTCTCCTTCACCGAGGTGTCCACCTCGACCGAGACCTACGCGCCGCCCCACGACCAGCGGCACCGCCTCAACGCGGTCGCGCGGGCGGAGCGCGACGGCTACGCGCTCACGGCTCAGTTTAGCTACAGCTCGGGCTTCCCCTTCACCCCGTCGGCGGGCATCGACGAGTGGCTGCCGCTCTCGGGCGAAGACATCGCCACGGAGCCGGGCCAGACGCGGCTGCTCTACGGATCGCGCGGCAGCGACCGCCTCCCTGCCTACCACCGCCTCGACCTCTGGGCCGAGCGTGTCATCGAGGAGGGGCGCTACCGCTTCACGCTGCGCGCAGGCGTCATCAACGCCTACAACCGCGCCAACGTGTTCTACTTCGACCTGTTCTCGTTCCGCCGCGTGGACCAGCTCCCGCTCCTGCCGTCGATCGGCGTCAAGCTCGATATCCGCTAGCCCATGCGCCGCCTCTGCCTCGCCCTGACGCTGGCCGCCGTCCACGCCTTCGTGTTCGCCGGGTGCGACAGCACCGAGATCACGCCCTTCGGCTTCAACCCGTTCAACGGGGACGACGCTGTCTTCTCGCTCTACGGCACCCTCGACGCGGGAACAGACGTGCAAGCCGTGCGCGTGGCCGCTCTGCGAACGAGCGTGGACCGACCCGCAACGGCTGACGAGGCGCGACTCCCGTTGCGGGTGTTCTCGCGCCGCGTGGGCGCCGCCGACAGCGTAGAGTGGATCCAGCGCGTGGCCGAGGTGGACGACGGCGTCTTCGCGTCCTTTTTCGAGACGAGCCGCGTTGCGCCGAGGGCCCGCGACACCTACACGCTCCGGCTTGCCCGAGAGGACGGCCAGACGGCCACGGCGACCACCACGGTGCCCCCGCCTCCCACGTTCGAGGTGGGCGCGGTACGGTTCGAGGCCGACCGCGTCGTGCTCCCCGTCGTGGTGACGAGCGCGTTCCCGGTCACCGGCATCGAGGTCGTCTATCGCCTCGCCACCTTGCAGTTCAACGGCAACCCCTATCCCCTCTCCTACGCGGTCCCGACGCCTGAGGGTGACCGCTACGTCCTCGACCTCGACCTCACAGCCGATGCGCTCCAGCTACGCGACGAGGAGCCCCTCCTCGCTCTGGAACCATCGATTCCGACCAACGAAGTGCAGCTTCGTGTCCGTGTAGCCGCCGAGCCCCTCCCGGATCCCAACACGGTGGCGGGGTCCACCTTCGACAATGCCGTCGGCTGGTGGATTGGCACAGTCGCCGCGTCGTTCGTTCTGCCCTTTGACCGTGCCGTGTTCAACCCTGGTGGCTTCTGTGAACATCCCGAAGACCCACTCTGCCTCCCCTGCGCGAAAAAAGACCCGCGTCCGCGCTGCGAGTCGTCGTAGCTGGCGAGCTGGCCTCGTCGTTGCGTCGCTGCTGGTCACTGTGGCCGGATGCGACAGCACCGAGATCACGCCCCTCGGGTTCGATCCGTTCGACACGGAAGGCGGCGTGCTCTCGGTCTACGGGGTCCTGGAGGCCGGGACAAGCACGCAGTCGCTCCGCGTGCAGCTTCTTCGGCGGCGCATCGAGCGAACGATGACGCCGGAAGCTGCCGTCGTTGGCGCGACGGTACTCACGAAGAACCTCGACACGGGCGCGCAGACGCTCTGGGTGCCTCGCGTCGTGCGGCTTGCCGACAGCAGCTACGTGGAGGTCTACGAGGCGGCCTTCGAGCCCCGAGCAGGCACGCCGTACCAACTCACCGTGGAGCGCAGCGCCGACCAGGCCCAAGCCGACGTCACGGTACCCAGCACGCCCCGTGGGGCCCTCGTCACGCCCGAGGCTGCGCTGTCCGAGACCGTCTCCTGGTCCCCCGTCTCGCGCGTCGCCGACACGCGCCTCGTCGTGCGTATCGGCTGTGCTAGCGGCCGGCCCATCGAGATCCGGGGGGCGCTGTCGGTGGCGACCGCGGAGGGCGTAGCCCGCACGACCGTTGACTTTGCCTCGGTTCGCGCCCAAGTCAACGCGGCACTCAACGTCCCGTCGGACTCCCTCTTGTTCGTCGCCGATGCCGCCCTCACGGTCACCGCCGCCGATGCGGCGTGGTCGCTGCCCGAGGACCCCAGCGAGCAGGCCCAGCCTGGCAACACCAACGTCGAGGGGGGCTACGGGCGCTTCGGGGCGCTCACGCGAGGCTTCTTCTTTTGGGAGCCCGACCGGGCGCTCTTGAACCAGCTTACTCTCGAACCGTGCCCCTAGCTCAGACAGCAGCTCGACGGACCCGTGGCATTCATACCGATGCTCTGGGTTGATGCCTCGTCCCCCGCCAGTGTCGTTCTCGTGGGGGCGTGGATCTATGATACGCTTTCAGTTCGTCGATGTCAGGATAGCCGAGGAGGTGTTGCGTGTTGCGTAGTGCGTGTTGACCTCGATCCGATACGCAACACGCCATACGCAACACAGAGCCATGCTGACATCGTGACGCCGAATCCGTATGATACCAAGTCCGGGAGCCTTCTTCCTATTCATAGCGTCGGATCGCCGCACTCAACCGCGATCCCATGCCCCGCACTCTCCCACTCAAGCACCACCTCCCCGACGACGAGGTCTACGCCCGCTTCCGCGCCTGCCGCGACGCTACTGAGCGCGCCCGCTGGCAGGTCATCTACCTCAAGACCCAGCACCGCACCGCCAAGGCGATCGCCGAAGTCACCGGCTACAGCCCTCGCTGGGTCCGCGCCCTCATCCACCGCTACAACGACGGCGGCCCCGAGGCCCTGCGCGACCGTCGCCACGACCACCCCGGTGCACCACCGATGCTCTCGCCCGAGCAACAAGCCGACCTCGACGCGGCCCTGGAGATGGGCTCAGCGCCCGACGGTGGCCCCTGGACCGGCCCGAAGGTGGCGCGCTGGATCGAACGGGCAACCGGCCGGGCCCACGTCCACAACCAGCGGGGCTGGGAATGGATGCTCCGCCTCGGCTTCTCGGCGCAGACTCCACGCCCCGCCCACGACGGAGCTGACCTGGCCGCGCAAGCGGCGTTCAAAAAATGAGCTCGTGGCGAGAGTAGCCGCAGAGCGCGAGGCTCGGCCCGTTGAGGTCTGGGCGATGGATGAGCACCGGGTCGGCCTCAAGCCGATCCTGCGCCGGGTGTGGGCCCGCAAGGGGCAGCGCCCGGTGGTGCAGGTACGCCCCCGTTACGAGTGGCTCTACGTCTATGCCTTCGTCCACCCCGAGAGTGGCGAGACCGAGTTCTGGTTGGCTCCATCGGTGAACACCGCGCTCTTCACCGAGATCGTGCGGGCGTTCGTGGCGAAGCGGGAGCACGCGGTGCTGCTGGTGCTTGATCAGGCTGGCTGGCACGTCTCGGCGGAGACGCTCGCGCTAGAAGCGGACGGCGTGCTGTCGTTGGAGCACCTGCCGGCGTACAGCCCGGAGTTGATGCCCGCCGAGCGGCTGTGGGCGCTGACGGACGAGCCGCTGGCCAACCGGGTGTTCGAGAGCCTGGCGGAGCTAGAGGCGGTGCTGGCCGAGCAGTGCGTGTTGCTGACGGAGCAGCGGGAGCGGATCAAGAGGCGGACGCTGTACCACTGGTGGCCAGGCGGTGCTGACCATACGGGATCAGATTAACCGGACTTGGTATGAGGGGCATCGTATGGATATCCGAACGAGTCCGGGATAAGCAGGGTGTGGGCAATGCCCAATCCGCTTTCAGCCCTGCTTTTGTGTCCTCCTGGAAGCTTGTACCTGGATCTGGCGTGAGCCCTAGCGCCCTGGTATGCGTGCGGACGAGAGCCTGCCCGGAACCTGACCTAGAGAGCTCCGCTGTGCAGGGCCGGGCGACGCGTCGAACACAGCGGGATCGGGGCCGCGAGGAGCGATCGGCCTGATGGGCACCGCGAGCTAGTCGTCCCGGCCGGCTTCGATGAGTTCGCGGGCGCTCTGGAGGACCGCGTCCGAGAGGTCCTCGCCCGCGAGCAGCTTCGCCACGGCCTCGGCGCGCTCGGCGTCGTCGAGGCGGCGGATCGAGGTGCGGGTGCGCATCGCGCCCTCGGTGT
This sequence comes from Bacteroidota bacterium, assembly GCA_039178415.1. Taxonomy (GTDB): domain Bacteria; phylum Bacteroidota; class Rhodothermia; order Rhodothermales; family Rubricoccaceae; genus JBCBEX01. The sequence continues at coordinate 1,439 of JBCDFF010000103.1, read as the reverse complement.
CGGTGTCGATCTCCTTCTCGACGGCGAAGTGCAGGTCGCCGAGCGAGGCCACCTGCGCCAGGTGCGTGATGGCGATGATCTGGTGGTAGCGCGCCAGCCGCCGCATCGTCTCGCCGACGCGGCGGGCAATCGTGCCCGAGATGCCCGTGTCGATCTCGTCGAAGACCATGATCGGGAGGCGGTCGCTCTTGGCGAGGATCGTCTTGAGCGCGAGCATCACGCGGCTCACCTCGCCGCCGGAGGCGACCTTGACGAGCGGCTTGGGGTCTTCGCCGGGGTTGGCCGAGATGTAGAACTCGACCACGTCGGCGCCGTCGGGGAAGGCGCGCAGGCGCTCGTCGCCGCCGGGCAGCACGATCCAGCCGTCGGCGTCGGGCTGCTGGGCGATGCGCACCTCGAAGCGCGCGTGCGGCATCCCAAGCGTGGCAAGCTCGACCTGGATCATCTCCTGTGTCCGCTCGCCGACCTCGTAGCGCTTGATCGTCAGCCGCTGCGCAGCGCGCCCGAGCGACTCGCGGGCGTCGGCGATCTTGCCGTCGAGCCGTTGGAGCGCGCCCGCGAAATCGGACGCGAGCGCGAACGTCTCGCCGATCTCGGCGCGGTGCTCCAAGACGGACTCGATGGTGCCGCCGTACTTGCGCTTCAGGTAGTCGAGTTCGCCGAGGCGCTCACGGATTTCGTCGAGGCGCTCGGGGTTGAACTCGATGCGTGCGTTGTAGTCCTGCAGGAACTGCGTGGCCTCGCCCACGGTGATCTCGGCGCTGCGCACCTCCCCGAGCGTGTCGTCGAAGCCGGCGTCGATGCGGGCGAGGTCCTGGAGTTCGTTGCGCGCGACGACGAGTTGGTCGTAGACGCTGTTCTCCGACTCGAACAGGAGCGTGTAGAGCTGCGAGGTCGCCTCGTAGAGCCGCTCGGCGTTTTCGAGGACGCGGCGCTCGGCTTCGAGGTCTTCCTGCTCGCCAAGCTGGGGCGCGGCGCGGTCGATCTCCTCGATCTGGAAGGCGAACAGCTCCTTCTGCTGAGCGAGGGCGGCTTCACGCTTGCGGAGGCTATCGCGTTCGCGGGTGAGGTGCTGTACCTCGGCGTAGCCACGCCGGTAGGTCTCCACAAGCCCGCCGAGGCCGCCGAAGTCGTCGAGCAGGGCGCCGTGAGTCTCGGCATCCAGCAGCGACTGGTGCTCGTGCTGCCCGTGCAGGTCGATGAGGTTGGCCGCCACGTTCTTCAGCACGCCGAGCGTGGCGGGCGTGTCGTTGACGAAGGCGCGGCTGTGGCTCGCCGTCACCTCGCGGCGGACGATCAGCATTCCGCCTTCCATCGGCTCGATCTCGTGCTGGTCGAGCAGCGCCGTCATGCGCGCCGAGCCTGCGTCGTCGAAGACGCCCTCGATGATCGCTTTCTTCGCCCCCGTGCGGATCGCTTCCAGCGACGCGCGCTCACCG
>JBCDFF010000102.1:0-11484 GCA_039178415.1 Bacteroidota bacterium | reverse complement strand
GACCCCGTCAAGGGCCTGCTGCCCGCGCTGCACGGGGCGCTCCTCTTCAACCCGGCCATCGTGGACCAGGCGCTGGAGAAGGCCGACGCCGTGCGCGCCCGCGACCGCCAGCAGGCCCCGCTGACGCAGCCGACCGCCATCGCTCGGCACGCGTTCTACGACGGCGCGAAGGCCGTCCCCGGCCTCGACGGCACGCCGAACCTCCTGGAGGCCTTGCTGTCATATCCGCAGGCCGACCCCGCCGACGAGCGCCTCCCCGAGCAGAGCGCCGACCTCCTCCGCGACCTCCTCGACGAGATCGACGCCTACTTCCTCTACGCCTACGGCCCGACGAAGTCCAACACGGCGGGCCAGAGCGCGGCGAACCTCATCGAGAAGCTGCGCGACGAGGCCCCGACCTACCAGAACGCCGACGAGCGCGCCGCCGTCCGCTCCCGCTGGGACAGCGTCCTCAACGCGAAGCTGGAAGCGCTGCGAGGATGAACGAACCGTATCTCACCGTAGCCCATTTCGGGACCCTGCCCTTCGATCACAAGGGACGCTGTTTAGCTCTCACGTATGGCTTTACGAGGGACACCGACGCCATCACGCTGGACCTAGACGATGTGACCGACCCGGAGCGTCCCGTTGCCGTGCTTTCTGGCGGCAAGACTGAGAACGGCGATCTCCTTCTTCGCATACCTGCCAAATCCGGTTCAGCTTACGCGTCCCCTCAGTACGTCGACCTCGACCTCGTGGAGGACTTCATCGGCTGGATGAAGAGCGACTTTGAGTCTTGTCATCCTGAGCGGAAGCCGTAGGCTGAAGTCGAAGGATCTACGGTTCAGCTTCCAAGTCAAGGACGTGACGTCCGGATAGACATAGATCCCCCGCCTCCGCGAAGGCGAGCTCTTCGGCTCGCGTTGCTCGCTCAGGATGACACGTTCGGGACATCTCGCACACTTCGCATTTCTCACTTCGAACCTCATACTTCCCCCATGCACATCGTTAAGTATCTCGTCGTCATCGCGCACATCGCCACGGCGGCGGCGTGGTTTGGGCTCGCGCTTCGGCTGGCGGGGCAGGCGCGGAAGGTCGCAGCGACCTCCGGTGACGCACGCGCCACGCTAGCCGAGGACGTTGGGAAATCGGTGAGCCAGGTGGGACTCTTTATCCTGCTCACGTTTGTCTTCGGAACGGCCAACCTGGTGATCGCGGAGATGTGGCCAGGGACGGCGATCAACTACAACATCGCCAAGTGGCCCTACCACACGAGCGTGACGCTGCTACTCATCGCGCTCGGCGCGCACTACGCCATCACGCGGCCCGCCTGGCTCAAGGTGGCGCGGGGCGACACGGGAGCCGCCAAGCGCGTGGCGATGGGCGTCGGCATTGGGCACCTGATCTGGCTCTCGGTGCTTGTGCTGATGTACCTCCCGCTGATGGTTCCTTCACTGTCATGAGTGCAGCCATGTTGCGGTGAGGCCGTGTCGCGGTTGTCTGGGGCGACCCCGGCCGCAGTGCCCACCGCCGCACGGCTTCACCGCCTCACTCTACTATGCACACCCTCGTCCTCGATCTTCACGGCAGGCTGCCGGGCCTTGGTGCGGCTGACGTGCTGCTCTATCGCCCCCGCGCGGAAGGCAAGCTCGCGTGGCTGTCAGGGGGACGCCTCGCCCAGCTCCGCGACGACGAGGTGGCGCGCGTGGGCGACCTGGTCCGGACGCACCTAACCCGGCACCAGGTGGGACCGTGGGTGTTTGTGCCGCTCCTAGATCTCCCTGCAGGCGGCGATCCGCTCGACGGCACCGCGCTCGCCGACCAGCTAGACCGTCTGCAGCGTCTCATCGAGGCTCCACTCGCCGCTCGGGGTCTGCGGCCGCAACGGACCGTCGCGCTCACCCTCGATGCGCTCGCGCGCGACCACCGAGGGGTGCCCACCGACCCCGCCGCGCGGCTACGCTGGAAGCTCGACACTCACGGCATGGCACGGGTGGCCCCCGAGATCGACACGCTCCTCGGTGCGCCGCAGCGGGCAGCGATGGACGCGCTCGTGGGCCAGAACCCGGCCCTGCTCGACGCTACAGAGATCCAGGCGATTGCCGGAGCCTGGACAGTGCCCGAGCGCCCCGAAGGGGTGCGGCTCGATCAGCGACTCGACACCCTCGCGCCCGAACTACGCGCCGCCTACGACGATGCGAGGGAAACGGCCCTGACCGCGCTCGCCGCGTGCCTCGACCTCAGCAACGACGGGTCCGACGCCCCAGGCGACCACCTCGACGGGTCCAGCCGTTTCGCGCGCCGCACCCATCGGCTGGCGCTCCTCGACCGGTTTGAGGACGACCTCGACGCACTCGGCACGGTGGCCGCCTGGCAAGGGTTCGACCCCGCCGGGGCGCTGCGCCTGGCAGCCCGGCAACTGCTGAGCGTCGAGGCCGTCGCCGAGCGCACCACCATCGTGCGGCTCCGGCTCGAACGGCAGCCGCTCCCGGCGTTGCAGCGCAGCCTGTTGCACCTCGCCTACACCCTCATCGCGCTGGTGGAAACGGGAGCGCACAGGTCGATGGTGAAGCCCCGCCAGCGCTACGTGGCTACCGTGTCGCTGGACGAGGACCGCCTGGCGCTGCTCGCGGACGCTTACCGCCAGCGCCTGGACCGCGCACTCCGAGAAGTAGGCCAGCGCCTTGACGAGCCGCTCGTGGACGCGTTGCCGCTCGTGCGGGACCCGGACTGCGGCTGCGAGCGCACGCTCGACGTGCGCGGCCGCTTTGCTGCGGTGGACCGCTGGACGCAGGTCGGCCCCGTCCGCCGCGCCGACGATCTGCGGTGGGACACCTGGGCCGACTCGGTTCGGACGGACCTGGACACTACCGCATCGGACGCCGATGCCCATATCGCCGCGTGCATCCGCGCGGACGCTGCCCGCTTTCCTTCGCCGCAGTCGCACCGACTGACCGAGCCCATCGACACGTTTTTGCAGGCCGAGGCCGACTCGTTTCGGGCGAAGCAGCGGGCCTTGCTGGCGTCGGTCGTGCCACCGCCTACCGATGACTGGGACGAGGCTGCCCATGCCGACGCCATCGCACCGAGGCTCTACAGTCGTCCCGTCGGCCGCGTGGTTGCGCTGTGGACGCTGGGCGTCGCGCTGCTCTTCGCGCTGCCCTATCTCGCGGCGGCATTTGTCACGGCCGTTCCTCTGGCCGAGGAGCGCGCCTGGTGGCTGGGCGGCGTAGCGGCGGTCGGGCTCCTCCCGGCGGGGGGCGTGTTGGTTGGACGCTGGCTGTCGCTGCGACGCACGTGGCGGGCGACGGCGCTCGCGGCGAAGGATGCCCTCGCGGCCGTGCAGGCGCGCTACCGGCTCCGTACCGACCGCCTGGCGCAGGGCTGCGACCTCCGGGCCGCGCGCCAGCGCGTCGAGGCGGCGCAGACGGCGGAGCATGAGGCGGGCCAGCAGCGCCTCCGCCTGCGCCACCATGCCACGCAGCTCCGCCACCATCTCACCCTCGCCGAGGCGTTCCGCGCAACGACGCCAGCCACCCCGCAGGGGCGCCTCCACGACCCCGTCCCCGCCTTGCTGGGCCTCGGCCAAGGCCTCGACCCAGCCCTGCCCGCGTATCGCAACGAGGTCTACCAGCCCACGCACCGCCCAGGGCCGCCAGACGTGCCCGTGCGCTTCATCGTCAACCGCAGCGAACACACCCTCTCGTCGCCGCGACTCGCCGGCCTGTCTGCGCTCAGGCTCGACGCCGAGTAGGGCGCACGCAGGGCACGGTGGAGCTCAGCGCAGCGCAGCGCCGACGCCGGAGCTAGGCCCCTGTACGCCTCGGTACACGTTCGCTGGCCCGCTTCAATGTTGCCATCCTGATCCGCTACCTTCTGCCGTCTTTTCCGCTCACGCCCCCTCGCCTCTTCCCCCATGCCCGTCCGCGCGCTGCTCTACGTCGGCCTTGCCTACGGCCTCGTGTGGGTGCTGCTCTGGCGGGTCAATCGCAAGAAGGACGACCGGCACCTGCAGGGGTGGGCCCCGCTGCTCGCCCTGATCGTCTACGGCGAGGCGTTGCTGCTGCTGCATCGCTTTGAGACGAGCGACCTCGGCCAGCAGGCGGTCCGTGCGATCGACGGGCTGCGAGCCCTCCTCGAAGAAGGTGGAGCCGCCCTAGCTCCGACGCTGGAAGCCGCGCACCTGCTGTACGGGTGGGTGGTCGTCTCGGTGTTTTTGCTCGCCAAGGTGGTGCTAATGGGCATGCACCGGGTGTTGCAGCGGTTGTCTCGCCGCCAGCGCGAGCAGGCCGAGGTCGAGACCGGGACCGCCGTTGAGCCGTATGCGCCCAGCCTAGCCTACGAGCGGCGCCCCCCGACCCCCATTGAGGCAATCGCTGGCACGGGCGGCCGCATCGTGCTGACCACCCGGTGGGTCTTTCCGCGCCTCGTAGCGTGGGTCGGAGCCCTCCTGGCCGCAGCGCTGTTGCTCGTTGCGCTGGCCGACGCGTCCGTGGCGCCGCTGCCAGGCTTCGCGCCGGGGCTGATGGCGCTGCCCCTGCTCGTGCTGCTCGAGGTCGCCTGGTACCTGGGTGGCCCGCGCCCGTTCGAGACCGACCCGGATGCGGCGGTCGACGGTGCCCGCCAGTCTGCGGACCTGGAGGCGCTGTGGCAGCAGTACCAGGCGATCTGGCCCGCCCGCGTACTCGCGGCTAGCCCCGCTGTGGAGGTCCCCCCCGCTGCCCCGCCAGGCCCCTCCTCGCCCCTCGACGACGAGGCGACCGTGGTGTGGCGCGTGCTCACCGGTGCCTATCCGGCGCTATCGGCCGCCCACCGCGAGACGTTTCGCGCGCTATGGGAGCGCCGCGACGTGCTTGTCAACGAAAACGCGGCCTACGACCTCGCTCCCGTGCTCTTCGCCGCGATCCAGCGTGACCTTGCCGCTGGCCAGCGCGTGCTCGTCCTCGTCCCACCCGACGCGCTGGCCACGTCCGACGCCGCCACGCCGGAGGTTCAACGCTGGACGGCAGCCTGGCTCAAGCGGCTCTACGGCGACGGCCTCGGCTGGACCGTCGCTCCGCTCGATGCGGTGCGGCGGGAGGCACACCCGCCACACGTGGTCGTTGCCGCGCCCGAGTCGCTACTCGCGCCTGGCGTGCTCGATGCGCCCTGGTTCGATGCGCTGGCCACGGTCATTCTCTTCGACGCCGTGCGGCTGGTCACGCCCGACCTCATGGCGACGGGCGCGTTGCTCCACGTGCTCCGCGACCGCGCGCAGACCCATCACCATGACCTCCAGGTGATCGCCCTCACAGACGAGCGGGGCACTGAGCTGGAAGCCAGCCTTCGCCGCGCGCTGCCCTTCGCCCCCGAGGAACGCACCTTGGCGCGTCCTGCCCCCGCCACGCCTGCGCTCGCGCTCCTGTGGCGGCTCGACGGTCCCCCCGTGCAGCGCGCTCTCCTGACCACACCCACGGTCCTCGGCACCGAGCCGGTGCTTGCCCTTCCGGCCTGGGCCGCTGGCGTGGAGACGATCCGCCTCGTGGAGCAGGAAGCCATTCCCGTGACCGAGGAGGTGGCCGAGTTGGACCGCCATCTCGGCGGCCTGCTGCCCGGGGGCCCCCTTGCTTCCGACGCCCTCCGAGGCACCGCGACAGCGCGCCTGGCGTGGTATGCGTCGGCGGCCGACACCCTCCCGCCCGCCGACGAGGCCGTCGTCCTGGCACGCGACAACGCCTTCAACCCGCCCGCAACGCTGCGCCGCGCGCTCGCGCAGTGCGCCGACGCCGCCCTGGTTCACGTCGTGAGCCCGCCGACGCTGCTGCGGGACTATCTCGCGGCCCACGTCGGCTACTTCCTGCGGGCACCCCTGGCAGCCCTCACGCCACGCCCGACCGAGCGCACCGGCCTGGTAGTGGCCTACGCGCTGCTGGAGCGGCTGATCGCGGCCCCCATGCCCGAGCCCACCGTCGAGGCTGCGCTCAACCAGGCGCGTCGCGCACCGGGCCCGACCGAGGATCGGCTACTGGCCCTGTTCAAGGATGCCCTCGGCCTTGACCTCGGCACACTCGGCGTGCTGAGTGTCGAGGTCCGCGACGCCTTCGACGGGACGACCGAGCGCTTTGAGGAGGTCGCCTATTTCCGGCTCGACGCGCGCCTGCGCGACCATGCAGCGCTCGCCTGGCGGCGCTCGTTTGCGCTCGTGGCCGGCGCGTCGGCGCTGGGCCAGATCCCGCGCGACCAGCTGTTCCAGCGCATGCTGCCCGGCCAGGTGCGCGTCTTCGGCGGCAAACCGTTCCAGGTGGACGCCGTGGACGAGGCCGCAGGCGTGGTGCGCCTGCACCACCGCGCAGGAACCGACCGGGCCACGTACCGCCCAGACCTCCGCATCCGCGTCGGCCCCTTGCGCGCCCTCCGCGACGCCGACGATACCCGCGCGCTCGGCCTCGGCTGGACGGCCCACGCCACGCTCGCCGAGGCCTCCGTTGCCGTTGAGACGCCCGGCTACTACGCTTTCCGGGATGGCATCGACCTCGCCCAGGGGGCCTTTTCCTACACGGCGCTCACCGGCCCCAACACCGTCCCAGATCGGACCTACACCGAAGCGCGGGTGCTTCGCCTCGCCTTCGCGCCGGAACAAGGGCGCGACACACCGAACGACCCCGAGCGCTTGGCGTTCACCCTCGCGGTCTTGCTCACCGAGGCGCTCCCGACACTCTTCCCGGAAGCGCATGCGTTCGTGCACGTCGGGACGCACCATGCGCTCGGCCACCCGCTCGCCGACTTGCTGCCTCGGTTCGACACGGGCAACGAGGCGACGTCCGACCTGACCCTGACAGTGGTCGAGGACGCGCACGCCGACCTCGGGCTAGTCCAGGCGTTGTTCGACACGTGGCCCCAGGTGTTTGCGCTCCTCGGCGACTACGCGACGTGGCTCTTCGAAGACGCGGCCAGTGCCGAGGAAGCATGGGCGGTGGCCGACCTCGACCCGCTTGCCTTCCTCCGCTACGGCCTCGGCGAGGTGCCCGACGTGTTGGATCTAGAGGGGGTCGCGACGTTCCTGCACGCGCTTGTGCCCCCATCCCAGAACGAGCGCACCCAGAGCCGGTGGCGGTTCTACGGACGCTGACGCGGTCGCTCCGCCTATCAGTTCGTGATGGCGTCACCCTACCGTTCCCTGTGGCGCGCCCGATAGGCTGGAGCACGTCGCCGGAATGCGATCCGCTACGCGGGAGGTGTTCGCCCTTGCCCACCTCCTCTCTCAGCCATGTCTCGGGCTGCTCGCGTCCGGCCCCACGGCCGCCTTTGGTCCCCGCTCGTCCTCGCGATCCTGACCTCGATGCTCGTCGGGGCCTCGTCGGCGCGTGCGCAGGAGACGATTCCGCTCGCGGGGGGTTTCCGCCTGGAGCCATTCACCACGGCTCCGCTCTCCGAGCCCGTCAAGGTGGCGTTCGCGCCCGACGGGCGCGCGTTTGTCCTGGAGAAGGAGGGCCGCGTCCGCATCGTTCAGGACGGCGAGGTGCTCCCCACGCCCTTCCTCGATCTTACGGACGAGGTGCTCTACAGCGGCGATCGAGGGCTGCTTGGCCTTGCCCTCGACCCTAATTTCGCGGTCAACGGGTATGTCTATCTCCTCTACACCGTCGACTTCGGCGACCCGGACGTGCGCGATGCCGACCGGTTCGACGTGTTCAATCGGCTCATTCGCGTCTCCGCGAGCGCAGGCAATCCGAACGTGGCCGACCCAGCGAGCCGGTTCACGCTCATCGGCAACAGCTTCGCCGACGGCATCCCGGCGTGCTTTTTCTCGCACACCGGCAACTCGCTACAGTTCGGCTCGGACGGCACCTTGCTCGTCTCGGTAGGCGACGGGGCCAACTACGTCACCGTGGACGGCGGCGGGCTCTATCCCGACTGCTTCGGCCCCGACCGCTTTCCAGAGGCCGAAGACATCGGCGCGTTCCGCTCCCAGGTGCTCACGAGCCTGGCGGGCAAGATCCTCCGCATCGACCCGAGCACGGGCCTCGGGCTCTCCTCGAACCCGTTCTACACGGGCGACCCGGCCGCGGCCGCCTCGAAGGTGTGGGCCCGCGGCTTTCGCAACCCCTACCGCTTCGCTATCCGGCCCGACGGCGCGGCCGACCCCGCAGCCGGCAACCCCGGCACGGTGTTTCTCGGCGAGGTCGGCTGGTTTCGGTACGAGGAGGTGAACGTCGTGCGCGGCGGCGAAAACTTCGGCTGGCCCTGCCGCACCGGGCCCATCGAGATGAACGACTATGCCTCGAACGCGCCGGACGAGTTCGCGCGCTTCTGCACGGGGCAGACGTTCACCGACCCCGCCGTCTACTTCAACCATGAGGACCCGAACCTGTCGTCCCCGCCGGGCCTCGGCGCCAACGCGCTCATCGGCGGCGACTTCCTCGCGGGCGACCGCTACCCCGAGTCGTACCGGGGCCGTTTCACCTACGCGGACGCCGCCCGCGGCTGGCTCGCAGCGTCCCGCTTCGACGAGGCTGGTGCGCTTGTGGAACAGACCATCCTCGGCGAAAACGTCGGCTTCCTGGTGGACCTCACGTTCGATCCCGTCAACCGCTACCTGCACGTCGTCAACATCGCTGACGGACTGGTGTACCGCCTCCGGCACGAGAGCGAGGACGTAGGCAGCGGAGGGCTGCCCGAAGGCTGGCAGACCACCGACGTGGGAGGGGCGACGACCTCGGGGCGCGCGACGTACGACGCTGGCCGGTTCGCGCTCACCGGCAGCCTCGCCCCGCTGGAGGCCCCCGACGACGCAGGCCGCTTTGTCTACCAACCGCTCTCTGGTGACGGCACCATCGTGGCCCGGCTGGACGAGGTTGGGCCTGGTGCAGGCGCAGGCCTCGCCCTTCGCGCCGACGCCTCGGCGGAGGGCCAACGTGTCGTGCTCCTCGTCGAGGGGGACCGTGTGACCTTGCGGTCGGGCGCGGGCCCCGAGCTCACGGAAGCTGCTGCGGCCGCGACGACCGCGCCTCGGTGGCTGCGGCTTCAACGCGAAGGGCCCGCCGTCACCGCGAGCGTCTCGACAGACGGCCTGACGTGGCAGTTCGTCGGCACGGTAGCGCTGGTGCTCCCGGAGTCCTCGCTCGGCGGCCTGCTCGCGCTCGCGGGGCGGGAAGCGGTCTCTGCGACCGTAGCGTCCTTCTCTGAGGCCTCGGTCCAAGCCCTCGTTCTCGGCCCCGGCGGCCTGCCACAGCCGTGGGCCAGCCGCGATATCGGCGCGGTCGCCATCGAGGGCAGCGCGCGGTTCAACGCCGGCCAGTTCACCGTCCAAGGGGCTGGCGACGCGTGGGGCGAAGCCGACGCCTTTCATTATGCCTACCGCCCCTTCACCGGCAACGGCCGCATCGCCACCCGGCTCTTCCGGCAAGCCGCCCCGCGTCCCTGGGCAAAGTCGGGCGTGATGTTCCGCGCCGATCTCGGGGAAGCCTCCGAGCACGTCTCGTTCTACTACGCCAGCGAACGCGGCTACCATCTCCAATACCGCGACGCGCGGGGCGCGCTGACGTCGTCGTTCTTCGCTGCGGAGGGCACACCGCCAGGGTGGCTCGAACTCCGCCGTAGCGGGCCGCTCTTCGTCGCGTCGGTGTCCGACGATGGACAGACGTGGCGCGAAGTAGGGAGCGTGGATGTTGACATGGGCGAGACGCTGTACGTGGGCTTGGCTTCTACCGCAACCGACATCGAACGGGTCGGCGATATCTGCATCGCCATCTTCGACAACGTGGTAGTGGAGGAACAGCCGCCGCTTCCTGGCCCGCTTCCCTGGATCGAGACGTTCGCCTTGCCGGACGGGACCAATGCGGACACCGGCGAGACAGCCTGGTCGCTCGACCTCGAAGCGGCGGCCCCCACCGCCTTGGCCGAAGTTCGTGACGATGCCCTCGTGCTCGGCCCAACCGCGTCGACCGAGCAGCCCACCGGGGCCATCGTGTGGCGAGCCGAGGCCCTCGACCTCGCCGGGTTCGACGCCGCTGTCCTCTCCGTGACCGTTCGCACGGAGGGTGACCTCGGCGCTACCGACACGCTCCAGGTCCGCTACACGCTCGACGGGCGGCCGATGCTTGCCCGGACGCTCGTCGGCGTCGTGACGGGCGGGGACCCGCTCGTGCTCTCCACCGACACGCTACGCGGCGCCACGGTCCAAGCCGAGGTCCGCGCCATCGTCGGGAGCGCCGGGCGCTACGTGGTCGACCAGGTTGCGCTGGCCACAACGCCGACCGGAGCCCCGCCGCCGGTCGGAGGCATCCCGCGCTTTCTGCTGCAAACCGTCTATCCCAATCCCTTCCAGGACGCAGCGCAGATTGAGATCGCGTTCGACCAGCCTGGGGCGTACCGCTTTGAGGTGTTCGACATGCTCGGGCGCCAGGTCTTCGTGGAGCGCCGCCGCGAAGAGTCGGCCTCAGTGGTGACCGTTCCGTTTCGGCTGCCCGAGGGGGCCGCTGGCACCTACATCGTCCGGGTCCTCCATGAGCCGACGGGCGCGGCGGTCCACACCCGCGTGACTCGGCTGCGTCCCTGATACGACGCTCCGGGGCGACGGCGCAAAAAAAGCGCGCGCCGGAGACTGTGCTCGGGCGCGCGCTTTTCGCGTGGTGGGGTAATGGGTAGCGGCCGCTTAGGCGACCTTGATCTCTGCGTCCACCGGGATCACGGCGAGTTCGAAGCGGATACCCTGGTCACCAGGGTAGGCGTTGCGGTGGTCGTGCTCGTTGCGGAGGATGTCGGTGGGGATTCCCTCGGGAAAGGCGCTGCACGAAGCGTTCGACGCGTCGCGGTTGAGGTGGGCGCAGGCGGTGCACTGGGACTGGATAGCCATGGTCGTTTTGGTCGAATTGCAGAGGCGATGATGTTCGTCTCAACCTTCTCGTCGACCAGAAGGTCCCCACCTTTACGTATTTAGAAGCGGTCTAAAACTAGCCCTGCTATGTAGAATCAGTCTAGGCATATAGACGCCTACTTATGGTCCAGATTTCTCTCTACTTGGCGAACCTAAAGTGTGGTCGGCGCTGCCCTTCAGCGCTGCCCATCTGCTGCACGGCCCGGACGGATTGGAAGGTCGTCAAGGAAAGGCCCGTTGCTGCTGCCGGACGGCGGCATGGCGGGCCCTAGCGTACTGCCGATCCGAAGTGGGCCGTCCCGCTGCTGTAGAGCAGAAAGACAGGACGCTGCCCGATCACGTCGTTGCCAAGGATGATCGCAGGCTCCTCCGCCAGCCCCAGCGCGCCGAAGACGGGTAGGTCGGCGATGCGTACCTCTCTCGGCTCGAACCTGACGGCTTCGACGGCGAAGTTCTCGAACGTGTAGAGGTAGGTCTCCGTCACCGCGTCGCCGAGCCCGCGGGTGCCCTCGTCCTGGCGCTGGACGCCCTCCGAATCGGTCGTGGCCCCCTCCAGCGCTGCGGCGGCCGTGTTGAACACGCTTCGACCCGCCCCCGTGTCCACGATCGCCGTGACGGGCGCACCGCCGAGCGTTGCGTCGAAACGGATG
>JBCDFF010000101.1:0-11503 GCA_039178415.1 Bacteroidota bacterium | reverse complement strand
CTGTTGACGCCAATGGTCGTGTGGAAATACTTCCGCGCGGCTCCGTGGTTGGCGGTCTGGCGCATCCGTTCGTGGAGGGCGTCGCTGCGCGTGAGGAGCGCGCCGCCGTCGCCGTAGGCTCCGAGGTTTTTTGACGGATAGAACGACACGGTCCCGATATCGCCGACGGTCCCCGCGAAGCGTCGTGTCCCGTCCGGCCCGATGTGCTCCGCGCCGACGGCCTGCGCCGTGTCTTCGATCAGCGCTAGGCCGTGCTGCTCGGCGAGCGCTTCGAACGCGGCGAGGTCGGCGCACTGCCCGAAGAGGTGCACGGGCACGATGGCCTTTGTGCGCGGCGTGATCGCGGTCTCGACGAGCGCAGGGTCGAGGTTGAACGTCGCCGGGTCGATGTCTGCAAAGACGGGCGTGGCGCCGAGCAGCGCCGCAGCCTCGGCGGTGGCACAGAACGTGAACGCAGGCATGATGACCTCGTCGCCAGTGCCCAGGCCTAGCGCTTGGTAGGCGATTTGGAGCGCGTCGGTGCCGTTCGCTACGCCGAGTGTGCGGGGCGTGCCGCGGTCGTCAGCGAGGTAGGTACCGAGCGCTTCCTGAAAGTCGCGAACAAATGGTCCGCGCACGAACGCGCCGCTGTCGAGCACCGCGCCAATTGCTGCGTCGAGTTCGTCTCGGATCTCTGCCACCTGACGGCGGAGGTCGACCATTTGGAGGGACATGGCAGGGCGTCGGTGGTTGTGTAGGTTCAGTGCGCCAGGAGGTCGCAGGTGCAGCCGCTCTGGGGTCGCCGAAGCTAGGGCACCCGGACGGCCCGCGCGATGGATCATAGGAGAAACTGCCGCCCAGCTGCCAGGAGCGTCGTCCAGGTGGGTGCGTTGGCCAACTCGGGCAGCGGCATAGGCTCGGTGGGCTTTTCTGGAAGCGGCTGTAGCGCATAGCGCCACCAGCGAGTGTTTCGCCATCGTCCGTGCTTGTAGCCAACATTCGCGTAGGTCCCGACGGGCTCGAACCCCACCGCCTGGTGCAGCGCTTCGCTGGGGTCGTTGGGCAGCGTGACGCCCGCCCAGGCCGTGACGTAGTGCTGCGCTGCCAGGATGGGCAGGAGTGAGCCGTAGAGGGCCCGCCCTACCCCCTGCCGACGTGTACGCGGATGCACGTAGATCGACACCTCCACACTCCATCGGTACGCCGCCCGTCCTCGGTGCGTCGACGCGTAGGCATAGCCCGCGATGCCGTGCCCGTCCGTGGCGACCAGCCACGGGAAGTGCACCAGCGTGGACTCGATCCGCGCGGCGAGCTCGGCGACCGTGGGTGGCGTCTCCTGGAACGAGATCGCGGTGTCTCGCACGATGGGTGCATAGATCGCGTGCACGCCTGGAGCGTCTGCCGGAGTTGCGAGCCGAAGGTCCATCGGCCTCAGCGCGTCGTGAGCGCCGCGTGGACGGCGTCCCAGTCGGGTGCGACTGCGTGCGGGGCTGGCCCGTTTTCCGGGGCGTCGGCATGCACGCCGGTGTATTGGATCGCGGTCCATCCGCTGTTAATCGCGCCGGAAACGTCGGTCCGGCGGAGGTCGCCCACATGTGCGGCGTGGTCGGGCTGCCCGTCGACGGCGTCCAGGATCCACGCAAAAGCGCGGCGGTCGGGCTTGGCGCAGCCGGTCTCGTCGGAGAAGGCGAACGCGTCGAAGGCATCGAGCAGGCCGTGGCGGTCGAGCAGTTGCCGGATGACGCGGCCTGGTGAAAACATCGTGTCGGAGATGATGCCCAGGCGATGGTGCTTCGCGGCCTCGGTGATGAAGGCGCGGAGGCCGGGCGTGAGTTCGGGCGGGCCGTCGAGGAGGCTTTCCTCGTAGATCCGCACCGTCTCGGCGTGCTCGTCCTCGGATACGGGGAGGGCGAGTTCGTCCCAGAGATAGCGCAGCAAGTCGCTCGCGCCCAGGGTCCGGTGCTCTTCCTTCCACACGGCGTCGAAGCGCGCGTGGGCGCTGCGGCGTGCGCTCGCGAGCGCGTCGTCGGTGACATCGTCACGGTAGCGCCGGACGAGCGCGTGCAGGTGTTCGGTGCGGGCGCGCCGACGCGCCTCACCGCCCGTCCTGGCAACCACCATCGTATTCCAAAAATCAAGCGTGACGATCATTTTTGATTTTGGGTATTTGGATGTAGACACTCAGGTACGCACCGCACTACAATCATCCATGGCAAATCCGACGTCCAAAATCATCGGACTGATTCCCACTCCTGCGAAAACGAGCGGTTGCGGAACGTCACGCTGACGGTGTTGCGGAACCAGTCGAGCATCGTTCTGGCGTAGCCGCGCGCCCGGTACCGACGCGGATCTTCGTGCACGACGCGGTGCCAGAGAAAGGCTACGCGCGGGCCACCCGCTGCCCGTTGGCGCGCCGCGATCCGATGATAGAGGTCGAAGTCTTCCCCGGCGGCGTAGTCCTCGCGATAGCCGCCGACGGCATCGAACGTGTCGCGTCGCACGGCATGGCACTCCCCGCGCCCCATGCCGAGGCCCACGCGGTTCATTGCAGCAAAGAGGGCATTGCAGGCCCCGAGCACCACCCGGTCGTCGAGACGAGCTTCGCCTGGGGCGACGGCGACCCGGCACGTGGCCGCTCCTGCGCGGTCCGCAGCCGCGATGAGTTCAACGAGAAACGCGTCGAGGTCGCTAGGCAACGTCACATCGGCGTTGAAAAAGAGGAGGACGCGCCCCTGCGCCACGGCAGCCCCGGCGTTGCGTCCCGCCGCGATGGTCTGGCGGTCTTGGCCCGGGTGCACCACCACCTGATCGGCCAGGCGTCGGGCGATCGCAAGCGTGCCGTCCGTGGAGCCCCCGTCCGTGACCACGAGGCCAAGGCCGAGCCGATCGCATGTGCCCCGGAGCCGTGTCAGCAGCGGCTCGATGAGCCGTACCTCGTTGAGGGTGGGGATGATGACGCTCGCGGGCCGGAGGCCCGCAGCGAACGTGGGCGCGGTCGGTGGCATGCCGTAAAGCTCGTCACATCGCTGTCACGATGGCAAGCGATGCCGCGTCTCAAGAAACGTAGCGTCTCCGGTCGCGCACCGTGAAGCTGCCGCAGAGCCAGCCACGCCGGTAGGCATTCCGGGCGCGCATGCTCTAGCTTTCGGCTCCGTCCCGTTGCACCCTGCCTCCGATGCAACTCATCGACCCCGCGCTGCCTTCCGACCTGCCGCCGTCGCTGCGGGTGGAGCGCGTTGGCATGAACCGGTTCGTGGACGTGCGCGCCATCAACGAGACCATTTTTCGCGAGGCGCGCGTCATCAACCAGCTTGACCGCCGCGACCTGGTGATGCTGCTGGCCACCGTGGACGGCACGCCGATCGGGTTCAAGGTCGGCTATGGCGAGAACCGCACGACGTTCTACAGCGCCAAGGGCGGCACGCTGGCCGCGTGGCGGCGGCGTGGCCTGGCTCGCCTCCTGCTCGCCGAGATGATGAGCGAGGCCCGCGCGCTCGGCTACCTCGTCTTCGCCTTCGACACCTTCCCGAACATGCACCCCGGCATGACCGTGCTCGGGCTCGACGCAGGCTTCCGGGTCACCGCTGCTGGCTACAACGCCTCCTACCGCGACTACCGGCTCCGCTTCGAGAAAGAACTGGGGTGAGGAGGGTGCGATGGTGGTCTGGTGATGTTCGGTTGGGCATATTCGACCCAATCGGCAACCTTTTGCCTGACCCATCGCGCATCAGAACAGGGCGTAGATGAATGGCGCCAAGGAACTGCCCTGCACGGCAACGAGGATCACGCCCAGCAACAGCAGAATCAGGACGATCGGGGCGAGCCAGAATTTTTTGCGGACCTTGAGAAACTCCCAAAACTCTCGAATAATGCCGACTTTACTCATGGTGGTGGAGCGCCTGGGCGGGGAATACGGGGCAAGAAATCGCTGCGTCTGAAAGTACCACGGAGCAATTCGGGAGTCCAAGGGCGTCGACGCCAGCTGACTGCGCGGCCGGATGCGGCGAGCAGCCCCGTCAATCAGACCAAGGCTTTTGTGCATGGGCGCTCGTTCACGCGCCTGCTGGACGGCTTCGCTTCGCTCGGCGCAACAACGCGTACGGGCTGGCGTAGGGCCAAGCTCTGTCGCTCTTCGCTCCTCCCCGTCTACCTGCGTGCGTTTTTTCTCAGAACTGCTCGAAGGACTGCGCATCGCCATGCAGGCCGTCTGGGCCAACAAACTGCGCGCCCTCCTGACCACACTCGGCATCATCATCGGCATCGCCACGGTGACGACGATGTTCACGGTCATCAACGGTATCGAGCAGGGCTTCGACCGGTCGATGGACATGCTGGGTACGAACGTCTACACCATCGAACGCACGCCGGACGGCTTCGACAACGACTGGTGGAAGTACCGCTCCCGGCCCGCCATCGAGGAGGAGTTGGCCTATTACATCGACGAGCGCAAGTCGGCGACGCTCACGCACGTCGTCCCGGTGAGCTATGCTGGGTTTTCCATCCAGTACCAAGACCGACGCATCTCCGGCACCTTTGCACGGGCCTCTACGCCCGAGTTGGCTGACATCAACAACTTCGAGTTGGAAGCGGGCCGGTTCTACAACGCCACCGACTACCAGCGCGGACGCCCGGTGGCGGTCATCGGCATGGGCGTGGCCGACGAGCTCTTCCCCATCGAGAACCCGATCGGCAAGCGCATCCGCGTCGGCGGCGAGCGACTCTAAGTGATCGGCGTGCTGGAGGAGCAGGGCAAGTTCCTCGGACTCATCTCCTTCGACGAGCAGGTGATGCTCCCTCTCACGACGTTCAAGCGGCTCTACGACTCCGACCCGTACATCGAGGTCCAGGCCAAGGCTGCCTCGCCTGAACTCATGCCCGCGGCCCTGGACGAACTCACCGGGTTGACGCGCGCCCAGCGCGGCCAGGACGCTCTGGAGGACGACAACTTTGCCATCCAGAGCACCGACGCGTTTGAGCAACAGACGGCGGGCGTGAAGGGGGCCATCTACGGCGTTGGGCTGTTTCTGACCGCGCTCTCGCTGCTCGTTGGCGGCATCGGGGTAATGAACATCATGTTCGTCAGCGTGAAGGAGCGGACACGCGAGATCGGCATCCGCAAGGCGATTGGCGCGCCCCGGCGTGCGATCCTGACGCAGTTTCTGATCGAGGCCGTGGTGGTGTGCATGCTTGGGGGCGTCATCGGCGTGCTCATCGCCGCCGGGCTGGCCCAGCTCATCGACCAGGTCTTCACCGCGCAGCTCTCGGCCGGGACCGTCGCCCTCGCCTTCTCGATCTGCGTGGGCGTGGGCGTGGGCTTCGGCTTCGTCCCCGCCTGGACCGCCGCCAAGGCCCGCCCCATCGAAGCGCTTCGCTACGAATGAGTACAATGTGGAAGGTGCACGGTTGAACGTGGGGCACGATGCCCATCCTCGCAAACCTTACACCTTTCACCTTTCACCTTCAACCCGCATGATTTTCGAGACGATTCGGATGGCGCTGGAATCCCTTCGGACGAACAAGCTCCGCAGCGCGCTCACGCTCCTCGGCATGGTGATCGGCGTGTTCTCGGTGATCGCCTCCGTGACCGCCGTGCAGGTCATCGACGACTACTTCACCGACGCCTTCGCTGGCATCGGCTCGACCACGTTCTTCGTCCAGAAATACCCCGCGATCAACTTCGGCCCGACCGACGCGAGCATCCGCAACCGGCAGGACATCACCTACCCGCAGTATGAGGAGCTGCTGCGCCGTGCCCGGCTGCCCGCCGCCGTCAGCCCCGACGAGACGTTCGAATGGGCAACGAAGGTGAGCTACACCGGCACCCAAGGGACCTTTGAGACGGCTCCGAACCTGCAGCTGCGCGGTGTCAACGAAGAGTGGGCGGTCAACAACGGCTACGACGTGATCGAGGGCCGCTTTCTCTCCTCGGACGACGTCCGGTATGCGCGGCCTGTGATCGTGATCTCGCGCCCCGTTGCCGACGAGCTGTTCGTCGTAGAGCAGCCGATAGGCAAGATGATCACGGTGGAAGGGCAACGCTACCAGATCGTCGGCATCCTCGCCGAGAAGGGGGCCATCCTGGGCAACAACCAGGACAACCGCCTCCTCGCCCCCATCTCGACGCTCTTCGACGTGTTCGGTGGCCTGACGACGCGCAACATCTCCATCGACGTGCGGGCCCCGAGCGTCCAGATGCTCGACGCGACCATCGACGAGGTCGTCGGGCACATGCGTGCGATCCGCCGCGTGCCGCCGCAGAACGAAAACGATTTCGAGGTGGTCACCAACGATGCGCTCTCAGGACCGTTTCAGAGCTTTACGGACGGCCTGACTCTCGGAGGCGTTGCCATTGGGTTGATTGCGCTCTTGGCGGCGGGCATCGGGGTGATGAACATCATGCTGGTGAGCGTGACCGAGCGGACGCGTGAGATCGGCATCCGCAAGTCGCTGGGTGCCAAACGCGGCACCATCCTGTCGCAGTTCTTGCTCGAAGCCGTCTTCCTCTGCCAGTTAGGCGGCCTGGTGGGCATCGGCCTCGGCGTGCTCGGCGGCAACGCGATGTCGCTGCTGGGCGACAACCTGAATCCCGCGTTTCCGTGGGCCTGGGCGTTCATCGCCGTGGTGGGCGTCACGGGCGTGGCGCTCGCGTTCGGCGTCTATCCCGCCTACAAGGCGGCGCGGCTCAATCCCATCGAGGCGCTGCGCTACGAGTAAGGCTTCCCATCCGCTCGGGCGTCTGGGCCGTGCGGGCTGCCCCCCTTGGGCAGCCGAGGGCCCACCAGACTGCCTCGCCTCCCTCGTGAACTTGCCTCGGAGGGTTCGGTCTTAACATTGGCATAGCAACCAGCGCGGTGGTTGCGTGCATACTTGCCCCCTCGCTCGCAGATTCCGCTCCCGCGCTATGCCTCCGCCGCTCGACGCCTCCCCTGCTCTCGACGTGCCGCGCCCCCCGCACACTGTGACGCCGCCCACCACGTCGCCCCGCCCGGCGTCGACCGGCGTGGCTTCCGAGACTACGGCACCAGCTGGCTGGCCGGCCACCCTCGCCGACGAGCCGACGCTGGAGTCTGCGCCGGACCTCAGTGGCACACGCCCGCTCAGCTACCGTATCGCTAACGCGCTGAGTTTTCTGATCAATCCGCTCGTCCTTCCGCCCACGGGCTTCGGGCTCACGCTCGCGCACTTCGGTGCCTCCGGGGGCGAGATCACGTGGGTTGTTACGGTTGGTGTGGTCTTCTTTGGGCTGGTGCCCCTGACCTATATCGGCTGGATGGTGGCGACGGGGCGCGCCCGCTCGGTGGAGGTCCGCGAACGCGACAAGCGCACAGGGCCGCTCGCGGCGGGCATCATCGGCTACATCGTCGGGGTGTTGGTGATCGCGTTCACGGGCCAGACAGCGGTGCCCCTGCTGATCGCCTTGGCCCTCACCTTTCCGGTCAACACGACGCTGGTGCTGCTCATCACGCTGCGGTTCAAGATTTCGATCCACGTGACCGCGGTGGCGGGGTTCGTGGCGGGCCTCCTCTTCGTCACGCTGGTACCCTGGGCTGGGCTGCCTCAGCCCCCATTCCTGCAGATTGAAGCGGTTCTGATCGCGTGCCTGATGCTCCCGCTCATCATGTGGGCCCGGGTTCACGCAAAGGCGCACACGGTCCAGCAGGTCATGCTGGGCGCTGTGTTCGGGACCCTGCTTCCGCTCGCGGAGCTTTCGATCGCTTGGCAATTGGGGTGGCTCGGGCCCAACTGAGTCGCCGTCTCCGGCTACCCTTTGGCTCGAAAAGCATGGGTACGGATTGCCTCGGGATGCGCTTGGCAGGTCGCCTTGCACACGGGGGACGTCTTGAGCGGAGCCTCGCGCGGCCCTGCAGGCCTAGGCATCCCATTCTTTCTCCCCGGTCAACGCGCAGGACCGCCGTGTATATTTCGCGTCGTTGCCCCCCGTACCACGGATTCCCAGAAGCCACTGCGCCCTCGATACCGTCTTTCAAGTCTAGCTTGCCACTGCTGCGCGACGGTATGCGCAACGCCTCTCCCCAATACGGTACGATGGTGCCGCGTCCCCGCACGCCCCGACCTGGGGTTGCAGACCGGGTCGGCGAGTCCGTCGGGTACACCCCTGTCGACGGCGGGGCACACCGTTTCAGCAGGGCGACCCTGGTGAGCGCGTTGATGTGTTGGTCGCACGGTGCTTCGATGTCGCTCGGTGCATTGATGCAGCATGGCGAGATGCAGCATGGCGAAGCCAACGCATCGACGGCACGATGGCCCCAAGGCTCCGGGTTGAGGAACGCCCACTGCAGATCGATGCGCGGCCTACACGTGCTGCGTGACGTGCGAGACGTGGTTGGCTGTTCAGGCACGGACGTATCGACTGCAGATCCGTACGTCGACGCTACGCCGGCCGTGTCGCCGAGCGAGGGTGCCGGGTTCGGGGCTGCCCGGTGCGCAGCTTCTAGGCCCCAGGCCGCCTCCGCGGGTCACGCATCTCAGCTTCGTAGCGCGGCGCAGCGCATGCGCGCGCCCAATGACCGGCACGGGCTCCATGCTCCGCCGCCGCCCATGTCAACGGCACGTGCTGACGAGTCGCACCGTGTCGGGCCTCAGGCACGTCTGGACGGAGCACCCGCCACCGGCTTACAGACCGAACGCGCGGCCAACCGCGCAAACCAGACGACGCCTTCCTTCCGTTGCTACCTTCATCGCCTCTCGCTCGCAGCCGCTCGCTGGCCCTCGACGCTGATGCACGCCCTCCTCACCACATGCAGCCCCACGCTGCCCTCGACGGCATGAACCACGCTTTCTTTCACCTCCTGCGCGCCCTCTCGCTGGCGCTGCTTCTGCTGATCCCGCTGACGGGGTGGGCGCAGGCTACGGGCCAAATCTCCGGACGCGTCACCGAGGAGAACGGCGGACCGATCCCGGGCGCTACCGTCATAGTGACAGGCACAAACTACGGCACCGCTGCCGACCGCTCGGGCAACTACGAGCTGTTTCTCTCGGAGGGCCGCTGGTCGATCACGGTCTCTGCGGTCGGCTTCGCGCCCGTCACCGACTCTGTTTCCGTGACACGCCGCGAAGCGACGCGCTATGACGTGGCGCTCGCGGTGTCAGACGCCCTGCTCGACGGCGTCGTCGTGGAGGCTGACAGCCCCAACGAGTCCGGGGCCTACACTATCGAGGGACAGTTCTTAGAAGACATCCCCCAGCCCGTCGCCGACGGCCTGCGGGCGGTGAAGCTCATCCCGGGGGTCGTCTCCAACAACGAGACTTCGAACGAATACAGCGTCCGCGGCGGCGGTTTCAACGAGAACCTCTACTACGTCAACGGCTTCGAGATCTTCAAGCCGCTCCGCACGCGCCAGGGTGAGCAGGAGGGGCTCGGGCTCGTCAACCCGGACCTCGCCGACCGCCTCACGCTCTACGCAGGCGGCTTCCCCGCGCGCTTCGGCGGCAAGCTCTCGTCGGCCCTCGACGTGCGCTACGGTCTGCCCGACGAGCAAGGCTTCACAGGCTCCGTCTTCACCTCCACGCTCGACGCGGGGGGCGCGGCCCGCGGCCGCACAGGCAAGCTCGGCGCGGCCGTTGGCGTGCGCACGGCCCGAGCGAGCCGATTCTTTGAGAGCCAGGCCCTCGAAGGCGAATACGAGCCCGAGTTCAACGACGTGCAGGTGCTCTTCGGCTACGACCTCGCACCAGGGCACCGCGTCGAGGCGCTCGGGATGTACGCCGCCCACCGCTTCAGCCTCGACCCGCAGAGCCGCGTCTCCAACTTCGGCATCTTCCCGGACATCACCTCCGTCCGCCTCGACTATGCCGGACAGGAAGAGGACGGGTACGATATCGCCTTCGGCGGCCTGCGGCTCATGAACCGCCTCACAGACCGCATCCGCGTTGAGCACCAGATCGCCTACTTCGACCTGGAGGAGTTTGAGACCTACGACGTGATCTCCGGCATCGAGATCTTCGACGTGATCAACCCCAACCTCCCAGTCGAGGGCGACAACTTGCTTGCGACGGGTACGGCCCGCGAGCGGGACTTCGCAGACAACGCCATCGGGTTCACCTCGTTGACGGGCGGCGGCCGGTATGGCCTCAACCTGAACCGCCAGGCGCTCGAAGTCGGCTGGCAAGCGCGGCGCCTGGAGTTCCGGGACCGGCTCTTCGAGTTCAAGGAAATCGACGGGCGCGACCTCGCCACGAACGAGGCGCTCGTGATCTCCCTCGACTCGGTGAACGCGCTCGCCGAGTTCAACGAGACGCAGCTCGGCTTCTACGCCCAAAACGCCATCGACCTCCTCCCGGAGCGCGGGCGCTTCGTCGCCACCGTCGGGCTCCGCACCGACTACTTCTCCTTCAACGACGAGTGGACCGTCAGTCCGCGCCTCTCCGTGCTCTACCAGCACACGCCCCAGCTGACGTTCACCGGCGCTGCCGGCATCTACTACCAGCAGCCCACCTACCGCGAGCTGCGCGGCGACCTCGCCGAGGACGCGACCACCCGCGGCCTCAACAACACCGACTTCGATACGGAGTTCAACCGCGACCTGGTTAGCCAGCGGTCGATCCTAGTGGTCGCGGGCGTCGAGCGGTTCCTACCCAGACGCCGGCTCTACGTGCGGGCCGAGGCCTACTACAAGCAACTCTCCAACCTCATCTCCTACACCGTCGAAAACACCCGCGTGACCTACACCGGCGAAAACGACGCCGACGGCTACGCGGCGGGCTTCGACGTGCAGGTGCGTGGCGAGATCGTGCCGGGCGTTGAAAGCTGGATCAACTACGGCTTCCTGACCACGCGCGAGACGTTCAAGGATGGCACGGAGGTCGATCCCACGGTTGTCGGCGTGCTGCCCACCAACAACGCCGTCGCCCGCCCCTTCGACCGGCGCCACAACATCACGCTCTTCGTGCAAGACTATGTCCCCGGCGACGACTCGTGGAAGCTGCACATGCGCGCGCTCTTCGGGACCGGCCTGCCCTACACGCCGCCCATCCCTGACCCCGACGACCCCGACAACACGGCCCTGCGCGTGCCGGGCAGCCGCAACAGCCAGCGGTTTCCCCAATACCAGCGCATCGACCTTGGCGCGACGAAGCAGCTCATGCTCACGAATCCGGGGGCCACGCGTCCGGTGGCGCTCAAGCTGACCTTGGAGGTGCTCAACATCTTCAACTTCCGAAACACCATTGCCTACTCCTGGATCGGCAACAACTGGCAGCGCGTCCCAACCCGCCTGACACCGCGTACGGTCAACGCCCGACTGCGGGTCAACTTCTAGTGCTGCGTCAACGTCGTCGGCCGGAGTTGCTCGAGCATCTGGCGCGGTTCGGGGAACGACGTGGCATGGATCCCTCACGGGATGCGTGCCTCCTGCTGTGGCACCGCTTGCACCCGAATTTGCCTGAAGCTACCCCGAGAGAATGGGCCGCCCATTCCTGACCGACGCCCCCGTGACGCTGACCCTCAGCGTGGAGGAAGCTCTGGTGCTGTTCGACCTGCTCGCCCGCTTCGAGGCGACCGACG
>JBCDFF010000100.1:0-11529 GCA_039178415.1 Bacteroidota bacterium | reverse complement strand
GAGCGAGCAAGGAGCGCTCGACCTCAAGATTGTGCTGCTCTCGGCAGGCCAGCGCAGCGTGCTGGCAAACGCCACCACGGTGCCGACCTACGAGACGCTGGTTCGCTACCTCGATCTTGAAACCGTGTCCGTGACGCCCCTGCAGGCGCGCTCGGTGGTCCGGGGTGCCCTCGATTAGCATCCCTGCTTGGAGGACCGAGCGTGCGTGACGGCGACCCCTCTCGCCACCGCGCCTCCATCGGCCTTCCGCGCCGCCCTCCCTGTGCTGATTGGCTGAGCTGATCGGCGGGGCCCGAGGGCGGCGTTGTTGGTGAACGAAGTGCGGGCCTTCGTCCGTTGCTGCTTCTGGATGGCTGGATGTCGCGGGGTGTTGAACAGCAAGGCACGGCGGCGTACCATCTTGGACAGTCCTCAACCCACAGGCGAAGTACGGCATCATGAAGCGCGTCACCTGGCTGCTCCTGCTACTGTGGTATGCGTCGCACCCGCTCCCCGTCCACGCGGAAACGACGCTGCCTGCAGCGATGCTCAATGACGTGCTGGACGCAGACGTGGGGTACGAGGCAGCACGCGGGGCCCGTATCGCGTTGATCGTAGGCATCGATGCGTACGAACGGCAGCCCCTGCAGCTTCCGGTGCGCGACGCGGAACTCGTCGCCACGCAGCTACGCCGTACCGGCTTCGAAGTGCTCCTGCTAAAGAACCCCACCAAGGGCGCGCTGCTCGACGCTCGGGACGAGTTCCTGGCTCGCATCGCGGCGGCCGGAGACGATGTAACCGCGCTGTTCTTCTTCGCGGGACACGCCGTCCAGTTCGACGGCCGCAACTTTCTCATACCGCGCAGCACGCGCATGATGAGCCGCGCGGGCGGTGCGCCCCCCACGCGCGCCTCGTATGTGGATGAGACCGTCGATGCCCAGTCCAGCGTCCTCAACTACCTCCTGGAGTCCGGAGCCCGCCGCATCATCTTCGTGCTCGACGCCTGCCGCACGAACCCATTCGCCACATCGCGCTCGGGAACGCTCGAAGGGGGACTCGGGCGGATGAGCGCACGGGGCAGCGTGCAGACTTTCATCTTGTTCGCAGCGTCGCCGGAGCAGGTGGCCTTCGACCGCGACGAGACCGGAAGCAACAGCCCGTTTTCGAGTGCCTTTGCCTACGCGATCGCCCAGCCGGGCTCGTCCCTGGAAACGGTGTATCGAGAGGTCTACGCGCGGGTCGTGAGCAGTACCGAGGGGGCACAGCAGCCGTACCAGGAGGGCGTCCTGTTCCAGTTTCAGTTTCGAGAAGGCGCCGCCGCGCCGGTCGCACGCCGGTCACGTGCCATCGAGATAGAGACGGACTTGAGCGAGTATGACACGGTGTACGACGGCGCCGACATGCTAACGGAGGCGCTGGAACGTCACTCGCTTGACTTCATCCGGCGCAATGCGGAAGCGGGTGACGCCGAGGCTCAGTACCTCATGGGGGTGGCCTACGTGGCTGGAGAGGGCGTGGTAGCAGATACGAGTCAGGCACGGCGTTGGTACAGGCGATCAGCTACCCGTGGCTTCAGCCGTGCGCAGTTCGCGTTCGGAAGTAGCATGTTTCTGGGCGGAGGAGGCCGAGAGCCGAATCCAGAGGAAGGGATTGAGTGGTGGGAGGTGGCGGCAGAAAATGGGAACGCTGCCGCGCTTGGAGCGCTTGGTTATGCACACTGGGTCGGCGAAGGCGTTGCAAAAGATCTCGGTCGTGCCCTAGCGCTTTATCGCCGCGCCGTAGACGAAGGA
This sequence comes from Bacteroidota bacterium, assembly GCA_039178415.1. Lineage (GTDB taxonomy): Bacteria > Bacteroidota > Rhodothermia > Rhodothermales > Rubricoccaceae > JBCBEX01. The sequence goes on along the minus strand of JBCDFF010000100.1, from coordinate 9,760 downwards.
TATTCCTATGGGTTGACTAGACTGGGCCATGTTACCGAAGGCCTAGCTACCGAGGCCTGTCTGGATGGGGAGTCTGATGAATGTCGCTCCTTGAGAAGCCAGACTATTGACTACTATCGGCAAGGCGCAGCTGTAGGACTCAGAGACAGCCAGTATTGGCTAGGTTGGCATAGTTTCCGAGGGAAGTGGGTGCCACAGAGCCACGAGCAAGCACTCAACTGGTACCGCCTTGCGTCTGAACAAGGGCACGAGAATGCCTCGACAGAGGGGGCCTGGATGCTGGAAGCAGGACAAGGCGTAGCTGCGCCGGATACGCTTACGGCTTTTGCGTTCTGGCAGCGTGCCTCGGAGGCGGGCTCTGCTGAGGCCGCAGTCACGGTGGCTGACCGCATTGTTAGCGAATCGGTGCCTGGCGGGAGCGTTGAAGACGTAGTCCGGCTTTACGAGCAAGCCATCGCGTCGGGATATTCGCGTGGAGCCGTAAGACTGGCCTACAACTATCTGCAGGGCAATGGAGTGCCGAGGGACACCGTGCGAGCAGCCGAGTATGGATTGGAGGCGCTACGACTATGGCGGGAGGCCGAACCCTATTCGCAAGGGGCATACCCTATGTTCGGGGTGGGAGCCGCATTCTTGCTCCAAGCGATATATCGAAGCGGAATAGTCATGCCTCCCTATGACGGAATAGTGCAAGAACTCGAGGCAGAGTTTGGTCCAAGTCAAAACCTCCGGAGGTTCACAATTCCAGTAGAGTTTGGATCGACGATCACCCCCTACGACGTCTATGTCTGGGATTGGGCGAAAGATGAGCCGTGCGTCATGGCTCAGTTCGAATGGGTTGAAGAAGCTCGAGGGGGCGTGGTGCCGCCAGAGGTCGAGGATGCCTTTGTCAGGCTCTATGCGTTAGCTAGGGAGAATGAGGTTTCGTTTAAAGACCTCGCAGTGTATGCGCTCGAAGAAGCCAATGCGGGTAAAGAGGCCATGCCCGAAGGCGAGTGATCCGTCTTACCACCCAATCGGCCCCAAGTCGCTCTTCCTCATCCTCCTGCACCATCCCGGCCTCGTCCTGCCTGCTGCTATGCGCTGCCGTCCGTACCTGCTGCCTCCGCTCGTCTGCGTGCTCCTTGCGCTCACCGTGGTGCCCGTATCCGCGATCGCACAGGAGCGCCCCTTGCTCGAAGACGGGCTCTTCAAAGCCTACGCGAAGCGAGGCCTCGCCGAGCTTTACGACATGCGCTACGACGACGCGGCGGCCACTTTCGGCTTCCTCGCCGAGCAGCACCCAGACCACCCGGTCGTCCCGTTCCTCGAAGGCCTCGTGCCGTGGTGGCGCATCCTCGCCGACCTCGGCTCAACCGAGCACGACGACGCCTTCCTGGATGCGATGGATCGCACCATCGACCGGGCCGACCGGATGCTTCGCCGCGACAGCGACAACCTGGACGCGCTGTTCTTCAAAGGAGCAGCGCTCGGCTTCCGCGGCCGCCACTACGCCAACCGCAAGAGCTACCTCCGCGCCGCCCGCGATGGGCAGCGGGCGCTCCGCTACGTCCTCCGCGTCAACGAGCAGGCACCGGACAACCCCGACTTCCTCTTCGGCATCGGCATCTATGACTACTTCGCCGTGGCCGTCCCGAAGCGCCACGCCGTCGCGCGCCCCTTCGCGGCGATGTTCCCGCCAGGCGACACGGGCCGCGGCCTCGCCAACCTGCACCGGACGTTCCGCCACGGCACCTTCATCCAGACCGAAGCGGCCTACTTCCTGCTCCAGATCTACTATCTCTACGAGCGCGACTACATCAAGACGCTCCAGTTCACGGAGTACCTCCGCGAGCAGCACCCCAACAACGCGTTCTTCCACGCCCTCGAAGGCCGTGTGCTCGCCCGGTTCGGACACTGGGACCAAGCGCGCGAGGTCTGGGCCGACGCGCTCGCCAAGGTGCGGCGGGGCCAAACTGGCTACACGGCCTCCGTCGAAGAACAGGCCCACTACTACCTCGCCCGGGACGCCATGCGTCTCCGCAACTACGACCGCGCGCTCGACCACTTCGGCGACCTCCGCCGCGTGGCAGACGAGCGCGACGGGACCTCGGCCTTCGTCGTCCTTGGACGGCTCAACGAGGGCATGGCGCACGATGCCAGCGGGGACCGCGCCCGCGCCGAGGTGGCCTACCGCGACGTGCTCCACCTCCGCGAGGTCGGCACCAGCCGGGACCGTGCCCGTCGCTACCTGGAGCGTCCCTATCGGGGCTAGCCCTGCGTCTGAGGGCCCCGGGCGTCGGTGGGAATCGGGCTTTGCGGAACAGCGCCTCCGCTTTCGGCTAAGGACCAGGGACTAAGGACCAGCGACTACGCCTCATGACCTTCCGTTATTCCGAGTGGGACGAAGCCCGGCACGGCGATCAGCGCCCGGCTTTCGACAAACTCTTCGACCTCTTCCAGCAGCTCCTCTACCACACCGGCGGCGACGCGGGCGAGGCGCTCCAGTGGCTCACGCAGCTCGACGAGCGCTACGGCTTCACCGACGGCGAGGACTTCGGCATCGGCGACTTCATCGAGGAGCTGAAGAACCGCGGCTACATCGACCGCGACGAGCAGACGGGCGTCGTGCAGATCACCAAGAAGACCGAGCGCGGGCTTCGCGAGCGGTCACTGGAGGAGATCTTCAAGCAGCTTCGCAAGTCCGGGCGCGGCGGGCACAAGACGCCGCACATGGGCAGCGGCTCCGAGCGTCTCCCCGAGACGCGCAGCTACGAGTGGGGCGACGACCTCCGCGAGCTCGACATCACCGGCACGCTCTCCAACGCCTACCGCCGCAGCGGCCTCAGCGGCAACCTCGGCGACTTCAACCTCCACGAGGACGACCTTCAAGTCTACGAGACCGACCACCACACGAGCGTGGCGACGGTCCTCATGATCGACCTCTCGCATTCGATGGTGCTCTACGGCGAGGACCGCATCACGCCCGCCCGCAAGACCGCGATGGCGCTCGCCGAACTCATCACCCGGCAGTACCCGAAAGACACGCTCGACATCGTCGCGTTCGGCAACGAGGCGTGGGAGGTCAAGATGAAGGACCTGCCCTACTTGCAGGTCGGGCCGTTCCACACCAACACGCGCGCGGGGCTCGAGCGCGCGCGGATGATCCTGCGGCGGCGCAAGAACCGCAACAAGCAGATCTTCATGATCACCGATGGCAAGCCCTCGGCGCACTTCGAAGCAGGCCGGCTCTACAAGAACTCGTTCGGCCTCGACCGCAAGATCGTGAACAAGGTGCTCGACGAGGCCGCCGTCTGCCGCCGCGAGCGCATCCCGATCACGACGTTCATGATCGCAAAAGACCCGTACCTGCAAGACTTCGTCCGCCGCCTCACCGAGGTCAACCAGGGCCGCGCCTACTACGCCAGCCTCGACGATCTCGGCGGCTTCCTCTTCGAAGACTACGTCCGCAACCGCCGAAAGCGGACGCGATAGTCTGCCGTCGCAGGTCTTGGGTCGTAGGTCAAAGGTCTGCGCGCTCAGATGCTGCCTGACCTTCGACCTGTGACCTCCGACCTGCGACCCAAGAAATCCCTCGGCCAGCACTTCCTGCACGACCGCCACGCCATCGCGCGGATCGTGGCGGCGCTGGCAGCCGCGCCAGACGATCCGGTGCTTGAGATTGGGCCCGGGACGGGGGCGCTCACGGGGCCGCTCGCGGAGCGCTTCCCCAGGCTCGTCGCGCTGGAAGTGGACCAGCGCGCCATCGACGTGCTGCGCGCCGAACTACCCGACCTCGACGTGCGGCACGCCGACGTGCTCGATGCCGATTGGGGCGGACTTGCAGCCGAGCTGGACGCCGACGAACACGGGCTGACCGTCGTGGGCAACCTGCCGTACTACATCACCTCGCCGATCCTCTTCGCGTTGCTTGGTGCGCGGCTGCACTTACGGCGGGCCGTCGTGATGATGCAGAAGGAGGTCGCCGAGCGGCTGGTCGCGGAGCCTAGGACGAAGGCGTACGGCATTCTGAGCGTGCAGCTTCAGCTGTGGGCGCGGCCATCGTACCTCTTCACCGTCAAGCCCGGCGCGTTCAGCCCGCCGCCGAAGGTCGACAGCGCCGTCGTCGCGTTGGACTTTGCGGGCATCGACGAGCCCGATGCGGACGAGGATCGGCTGCGTTCGGTCGTGCGGACCGCGTTCGGTCAGCGCCGCAAGATGCTGCGGTCGAGCCTAAAGGCGCTCGCTAGGCAAGCCCCCGGCTCGATTCCCGAGTCGATGCAAACGCTTCGGCCCGAGGCCCTCGCGCCGAGCGAATTTGTGACGCTCACGCGGGCGCTGTTCGGATAGCCTTCAACGAACAGGGGTCGGATCGCCAGGCCTCCGGTCTCTCGCAAGGAAATCGGCTACGACCGGGAGGTGGTCGCTCAGGCGGGCGAGGTCAGCGTCAGACAGCGGGCGAGCCGTGCGCATCGAGCCTGGGATCAGTTCCAACTCCATCCATGAGAGGAGGAGATAGTCGAGACGCCGCTCGGGGTTGTCGGACGGGTGGGTGTGGTCTTCGGGAGAGAACGTCGGCAACCCGCGATTGCGTCGGAGCGGATCGTGGAGACCGAAGCCGTCCGAGCAAGAAGTGAGAAGAGGCTGTTCTACCAACAGTTCAGGACGTACCCCGCTCGTTCCAGTCGTGGCGCATGTGTATTCGAGCGATGGGGCGAGGAAGTTGAGGTCGCCTGCGAGGAGCACGTTCGTCTCAGGAGGGAGCGTAGCGAGGTAGCCGCGCAATAGGTTGATCTGACCGAGCCGCCAGCCCTCGTTGCGTTCGCCGCGCCCAGCCTTGAGGTGGGCGGCCACGAGCGTGAACGTGTAGTCCGGCCGCGCTCGCACCTCGACGGCGAAGAGGCGGTGGTTGACAAGGCTCGTCGAGGCCGGCGTGCCGTCGTCGTTGGTCTGCCCCTCGATGGGCGTCCACACGTCCGCGAACGACGTGAGGGGTCCGAGCGGAAGGCGGCTCATCACGACGACGTTCTGGTACCAGTTCGGGCTCTCCGTCGAGGCGAAAAACTGGTAGCCCATCTCCGGGAACAGCGCGTCGGCGAGGAGCTTCAGCTGCTGCTCGCTTTCGATCTCCTGGATCGAGAGCACGTCCGCGTCGAGCGCGCGAACCGCCTCGGCGAAGAGCCGTCCCTTCTCCGCGACGGCATCCAGATCGGGCTCGTTCTCCCGGTTGTTGTCAACGTAGGGATCGTCATACGCGTCGATGAAGTTTTCGACGTTGTAGGTCGCCACCCGGACGGTGTCGTTTGGGGGATAGGCGAAGCCTGTTGGAAGGGCCTGGGCCGAGCGGAGGGCATCCGAAGGGGTGAGGGCGTCGGTGACGCCGCAGCCGACGAGGACGAGCAAGAGGATGAGCGCAGCGAAGGGAAGTGGAACAGCACGCATGAGCAGAAGGGCAAGCAGGAAGCAAGAGGGGCGCTGCAAGCTACGCGTCACGGCGGTGTTACAATGTGCGCGGCCGCGTGTCTACGCACACACACGCAGACGCCACCACCTCCGTACCCGATGCAGCCCGCTGAGCCACCCATCGCCTACCACGTCCCGATCCGCGAGTGGTCCGAGGATGAACGCCCCCGCGAGAAGCTGATACAGCGTGGAGCCGCTGCGCTCTCGGACGCCGAGCTCATCGGGCTCATCTTCGGCAACGGCACCCGCACGAAGGAGGGCAGCCTCTCGGCGGTGCAACTCGGCCAGGCGCTCGTCCGCACGTATGGCTCGCTCGGCAAGCTCTCCCGGCGCGACCTCCGCGAACTCAAGCGTGTCACCGGCATCGGTCCGGCCAAGGCCGCGCAGCTCATGGCCGCGTTCGAGATCGGCCGGCGTGTGGAGGCGGAGGGGCCGGGCGCGCGCGTGCAGGTCACAGGGCCCGCCGATGTGGCGCGCGTCTACGGGCCTCGGCTGCGCGACCTACCGCGCGAGGTCTTCGTCACCGTGTTTCTCAACACGGCCGGGGTGATCGCAGGCGACGCAACGATCAGCGAGGGAGGCCTTGCTGCTTCCATCGTTGAGCCACGCGCGGTCTTTCGGAAGGCCATCCTCGAGAACGCCGCCGCGATCGTGTGCCTCCACAACCACCCTTCAGGCAACCCCGAGCCGAGCCGTGAGGACGTGCGTGTGACGAAGCAACTCGTCGAGGCTGGCAAACTCATGGGCGTGCCCGTACACGACCACCTCATCATTGCTGGGCGGCAGTGGACCTCGCTCGCCGAACGCGGGCTCATGTGACCGGCCTGAGGCTGTTTCGCGCGGGTGCTTCACGAACCCTAAGCACGTCGCGGGGTGGGAGAGAGGCCACCCAACACCTACCCGTTCTCGTATGGAGCGACTTAAGTGCAAAGCTTGCGGTGCCTTCGGCCTTGTCCCGATGGACGTCGAAGAGATCGAAATCGACGACGAGGTGCTCGATGCCGACCCAGACGCGCGGTTCTATTCGTGCCACGTCTGCGGTGACAACTGGCTCGCGGTCCGCACCACGCCGCCAGCGAAGGCGCGCGCGATCGTGACGTTCATCCACCAGATGGGCCTCACGCCTACGCTGAAGCGCATTGCCTATCTCCATCCCCGCCTCAACGCCCACGACGAAGTGGAGCGCTGGGTCTACTTCCGCGACGACGACGAGATCGACGAGGCGGAATGGACGGCGCACCTGCTACGCCGCCGCCGCACGCTGCGCTCAATCTGCACCAACTGAGTTCGACCTTGCGCGGGGAGCGCGGCTTTGCGCGGCTTTCACTGGCTCTGACGAGGCCTCGGTTGTATGTTTTGTGCCTCTCATCGGGGTGTGGCGCAGCTCGGTAGCGCGCTTCGTTCGGGACGAAGAGGTCGCTGGTTCAAATCCAGTCACCCCGACTAGGGGCCCGTCCGGTATCGGATGGGCCTCTTTTTGTTGGGACCTCGCCGCACGATCCAGTCGCGTCCTCCACAGAGCCACTCCGTGCGGCTCTATAACAGACGCACACAACGAAAGGGTGGCACCTGAGGTACCACCCTTCCGAAGATTGTGTGCCGTCTGCCTGGAGGCGAACTGCTGCCTAGTAGCGGCGGCGGCGGGCGTTCTTGGCCGCGTTCTTGCGCGCGATGCGGCGTTCTTCAGACGGCTTGGTGTAGGCCATCTTGTCGCGGTAGATGCGGAGGACGCGGGCGCGGTTCACCGCGCGCTTGAAGCGGCGCAGGGCGCGGTCGATGCTTTCTTTATCTCGAACTTTGATGCCGACGGACAAGGAGACCTCGTAGGTTGGGGGCGGGGAGAAGGATACAGCCACTCAATCTAAATCAGGGAGCCAGAGCAGCCAAAAGACGGGTTTTAGGGATGTGTGAATACCGAGGTCACTCTGATCAGTTCCTGGGCAAAGGCGAGCGGGTCTACCCGGGGGCCGAGATCGGCGTGTGGTTAGGTGCTCGGAGCGCGGCAACGGGACTAGATGGCTCTATGTACATTGTGGCATCCGTGGCCTATCTCAAGACTGCTCGCCTCATCCATGTCCTACCGTCTCGTGCTCGCCACTCGCAACCCTGGCAAGGTCCAGGAACTCCACGCCAAGCTTGGCGACCTGGACGTTGAAGTGGTGACGGTTGACCAGTTCGAGAACGTGCCCGATGTAGACGAGGACCAGCACACGCTTGCGGGCAACGCCAAGAAGAAGGCACTGGCCGTCCACCTCGCTACCGGGCATCCGACCCTGGCTGATGACACCGGACTGGAAGTGTACATGCTCGACATGAAGCCCGGGGTCCACTCTGCGCGCTTTGCGGGCGAGGCCTCCGACGATGCCGCGAACCGCGCCAAGCTCCTGGCTGACCTGGACGGGCAGGCCGATCGCGCAGCACGCTTCCGCACCGTGCTCGCGTTCGCAGAGGACGGGGTCGTGCGGCTGTTCGAGGGTCGCATCGAAGGGCGTATCGTCGAGGCGGAACGCGGCGCGGGAGGCTTCGGCTATGACGCACTCTTCCAACCTGATGGGCACGACCAGACCTTCGCGGAGATGGACGCCGCAGCGAAGAACACCGTCTCGCATCGGGCGCGTGCCGTCGACAAGTTTGTTGGCTTCCTCCGCGTCCAGCACGGGGCGTAGATGGTTGCGCTCGTCCAACGAGTAAAGTCAGCCTCCGTCGCAGTCGCCGAAGAGCAGGTCGGTGCCATCGATGCTGGGCTTCTCGTGCTGCTCGGCGTCCACAAGATGGATACGGAGGCCGAGGCCGCGTGGCTGGCCCGCAAGGTGGCAACGCTGCGGGTTTTTCCCGACGAGCACGGGCGCATGAACGACTCCGTGCGCGACCAGATTGAGCAGGGTGAGCCCGCAGCGGTGCTGGTCGTTAGCCAGTTCACCCTCTACGGGTCGTTGAAAAAGGGAACGAGGCCCTCGTACAGCGATGCGGCTGGCCCCGACAAGGCGGAGCCCCTCTACAAACGCTTTGTAGCCCTGTTGGAGAACGAACTGGGGCAGCCCGTTCCTACCGGCGTGTTCGGCGCACAGATGCAGGTGGCGCTCGTCAACGACGGCCCCGTGACGCTCTGGCTGGAGCGGCGGGCGAACTGAGGCACCAGGCTTCGGCGGCAGAACTTGACAGGCGGGCGGAATTCGGCAGGCGGGCGGAATTCGGCAGGCGGTTGGATATTGCGGCTTCATCGTGCCCCATGCTTCTCCCCCTATGCGCTCCTTCCTAGCTCTCACCGTGCTGGTCACGTTCACGGCGTGCGACACGCCCTCCGAAGCGCCGCCGAACGCCGCCGCACCGACTTCCTACGTGCTGCACAACGCGACGATCTACACCGTAGACGCTGCCAACCCGCAAGCGGACGCCTTGGCTATCGAAGCGGGGCTGATCGCGGGGGTTGGTGCCGCCGACAGCCTGTTCGACGCACACCCTGAGTGGCCGCGCATCGACGCGGGCGGAGCGACGGTGGTGCCTGGCCTGATCGACGCCCATGCGCACCTGATGGGTATGATCTCGGGTGAGGGCTTGGGCCAGTTGCTCCTCAACGTCGACCTCGCGGGGACCCATTCCGTTGAGGAGATCCTGGAGCGGCTTGCTGCCCACGAGGAGACCCTCACCGACGACGCGTGGCTGGTGGGGCGCGGCTGGGATCAGAACGATTGGGCGCCCGCGAGCGATGGCACCTATCCGTTTCCAACCCGTGCAGACCTCGACGCGACGTTTTCGGATCGCCCCGTTTTGCTCGAACGCATTGACGGCCATGCGTACTGGGCCAACTCGGCGGCGCTGCGCCGCGCGGGCATCGACCCCGATCGGCCTGCGCCGGACAACCCCGAAGGCGGCGCGTACATCCGCGACGACCAAGGCCGCCCGACGGGCGTGACCATCGACAAGGCGGGCAACGCGCTGCAGGCCGCCGTCCCGCCAATCAGCCCGGCCATGAAGCGGGAGGCGTTGCGCCGCGCGTTGGCCGAGACGGCGAAATATGGGCTGACCGGCGTCCACGAAGCCGGGACCTCGCTGGAAGCCTACCAACTCTACGAGCAGGCCCTCGACGACGGCGAGTTCGACCTGCGGCTCTACGCGATGGCCAGCGGCGTGAGCGATGCCATGACCTACGCGTGCGAGAACGGGGCGCGCGTCGTACACCCAAGCGGGCGCCTCCAGATGCGCAGCGTCAAGCTCTACCTCGACGGCGCGCTCGGCAGCCGAGGGGCCGCCCTTATCGAAGACTACTCCGACGATCCCGGCAACCGAGGGCTGCTCTTTCTCCAACCCGACGCGTTTG
>JBCDFF010000099.1:0-11626 GCA_039178415.1 Bacteroidota bacterium | reverse complement strand
CGGCGGCTGCTGAGCGTGCCACTGAGCGTGCCACTGCGGCTCCCTGCGAGCGCGGCCGTCGCCTGGGCGTCGAGGAAGAAACCGTGGGTGGCGATGTGGAGCCGCCTCGGCGCGGCGAGGGCGAGCAGGCGCGCTTCGGTAGCAGCGGCTCCGAGAAACGAGCGGGTCGGGCCGCCGAGCGCGTCGAGCATCGCGGCCTCGGCGGCCGTGCCGGGCAGCGCAGCAAACGACCCGCCCAACTGGGTCCGTGCCTTGACGCCCACCGTGGCTCCGCTCCCCGCTGCGAGGCGTTCTCCCGAGGCGACGCCGTCGCGGTAGGGCTCGTCCTGGCGATCTGGCGGCGCGTCGTAGTCCACGGCGGCGAACACCACGAGTGCATCGCTGCGGCTCGGTGCCGTTCTCTCGGTGGAGGCGGAGGGACGCTGAAGCGTGCGGCCGCTGGTGAGGTAGCTCACTCGCACGGCATCCGTCAGGAAGGCCCCCGCCGGGTCGCGTAGCGCCTCAAACGGCAGCGTATGCAATGCTCCGTCGGGCGCGATGCGGAGCGCGGTCGCCCCGTCCAGCGCCAGCGGTGCCACGAGGCGCGCGTGGAGAGCTTCGGCGGTAGCCTCGAGGGCGCGGCGGGCGCGGCGCTGCCGGGAGAGCCCCATGCGCTGCGGGGCCACCACCTGCGTCCGGTAGCGCGCCACGAGGCTGTCGATCTCGGACGCCGCGCCGAGGTCCATGAGCCGCACGGGCGTACCGGCAGAGCCCGCATCACCGTCCACGACAAACGCGACGTAGCGCGGGGAACGCCACAGCGCACTATCGACCAGGGCGGCATAGTCGTACGGGCGGAAGCGGACGTACTCCACGAGCCGCTCGCCCGGCTCCAGCATGGCGGCGAGGGACGCGACATCGACCGGCGCGGAGCGGGCTAGGGTGCCTGCGCTCGCACGAGCGAGGCGGTCTTCGAGCACGGTGCGCCGGGCGTGCAGCGTGTCCAGGCGCGCGCGGTAGGCGACGGGGGGGCGGACGCCGGGTCCTGCGAACGTCGCCTGGGCGATGCGTTGGCTGACGGCCTGGAGATCGCTCAGGAGTCGGACGGTCTCCATGGCACCGTCCTCGTCAGCACCCGCGTCCGCGGTGGCGCGCACGGCGCGGAGCCGCGCCGCCTGGAGGTCCAACCGGAGGGCCTTGCGCTGGAGCACATGGGCGAAGGCCGCCTCGGTGCGCTCGGGCTGCGCCTCGTCGCCCGGAAGGAGCGCCGTCGTCAAGGGGAGCCCGACAGGCAGTCGCAGCCGCAGGAAGGCGCGCTGCTCGCGCTCCGTGGCGTAGGGCATCAGGTCGTCGATCACCGCCTGCTCGATGGCGATGGCGCGCCGGTAGCGCTCGGTGGCGTCCGCGAGATGCCCTTCCACGATATCGACATCGGCCAGGCTCGCCAGCGTGAGGGCGACGAGGGGGTGCGTAGGGCTGAGCGCCCGCTCCCGCAGGGCCAACGCCTCGTCGAGGAGCGTGCGGGCCTCGCGGTAGCGTCCGAGGTCGAGGAGCGTCGCGGCCAGGTTCTCGGAGACGAGCGCGATGTCGGGGTGGTCTCCGCCATAGGTCGCCTCCACGATGGTGAGGGCCCGGCGCAGGAGCGTCTCGGCCTCGGCGTGGTCGCCGAGCGAGCCGAGGTAGACCGCCAGGTTGCCAAGGCTGGTCGCCACGTCGGGGTGGGCGGGGCCCAGCGCAGTTTCCCGGAGGGTGAGGGCGCGGCGCTCGTAGGCGGCGGCCTCGCCTGGCTGCTGGCGCACCGCCGCCAGCGCGCCGAGGTTGCTGAGCGCGAGCGCCACGTCGGGGTGGGCGGGGCCGAGCGCCGTCTCCCGGAGAGCGAGCACGCGCTCGGCCAGCGGCTGCGCCTCGTCGAAGCGCCCCTGCGTCGCGTAGAGCACCCCCAGGTTGCCGAGCGCCGTCGCCGCGTCGGGATGGGCGGCACCCAGCGCCGCCTCGGTGAGGGACCGTGCCCGCTCAAACCGCACCTCGGCCTCAGCGTAGCGCCCCTGGCTCTGGTAAAACGCCGCGAGGTTGCCTAGCATCGTCGCCACCTCCGGGTGGGCCGGGCCCAGCGCCGCCTCCATCGTGGCGATCGCCTGGAGGTAGCGCGCCTCGACCTCAGCGAAGCGGCCCTGCTGCGCATACGACGCGGCGAGGTTGCTCTGGCTCTCGGCGACGGACGGATGCGCGTCTCCGAACGCCGCCCGGCGGAGCGCGAGGGCACGCACGTAGCGCTGCTCCGCCTCGGCGAAACGCCCGGTCGCCTCCAGGGCACTCGCCAGGTTGGTCTCGCCGACGGCCACGTCGGGGTGACCGGGGCCCAGCGCCGCCTCGTACGTCGCCAGCGCTGCGACGTGCAACGACTCGGCCTCAGCGAGACGCCCGGTCGCCAAGAGGAGGGCACCGAGGTTGCCGCGCGCCGTCGCCACGTTGGGGTGCGGGCCGTCGTACGCCGCCTCGAAGCGGGTCAGGGCGTCGCGGTAGCGCCGCTCGGCCTCGGCGAAGGCCCCCTGCCCGCGCAGAAACGCCGCGAGGTTGTTGAGGGTGATGAGCGTGGCTGGGTGCTCGGGACCGAGCGCCGCCTCGGCTGTAACGAGCGCCTCTCGATAGAGCGGCTCGGCCTCGGCCGTGCGTCCGGCAGCGTCTAGCACTCCGGCGAGGTTGCTCAGGCTCAGCGCGCGGTCGGCAGGCACATTGCGATGGAGGGCGAGAGCGCGACGATGGAGGGCCTCCGCCCGCGTGTAGTCGGCGAGGGTCGCATGGGCGGCGGCGAGGTTGTTGAGGCTCGCCCCCAGAGCCGGATCGTCGGGGCCGAGCGTGGCCTCCATGACTGCGACGGCCCACTCGGCCAGGGAGCGCCCCTCCACGTAGCGCCCCTGGGCCTGCCGCAGTCCGGCGAGGTTGCTGAGCGTATTGGCCACATCTTGCTGTGCTTCGCTGTCGTCTGGGTGCGCCTCGGCCTCGGCCTGGCGCAGGTCGAGCGCGCGAGCGTGTAGCGTCTCGGCCTCGCCCAACCGCCCGACCTCGACGAGCGCGACAGCCGTGTTGTTGAGCATCTGCGCCAGTTCGCGCAGGGCTTCCGGGGCGGGCTGCTCCGGGAGGTCCGCCTCCACGATGCCGAGGGCGCGGCGAAAGTGGTCGGCCGCCTCGGTGTAGCGCCCGCGCTCTTGCAGCAGAATCGCGTGGTTGGTCAGCGTCACCGCCACGTCGGGGTGCTCGGGGCCGAGCGTGGCCTCGGTCATCCTGAGCGCGCGGCGGTAGAGCGTGTCGGCCTCGGCATGGCGACCGAGCAGGGCATGACGGAGGGCGAGGTTGTTGAGGTGGGTTGCCAGGAGCGGGTGCGGCGTGCCCAGGGCCGCCTCACGCGCCTCGACCGCTCGGGCGGCGAGTGCCAGCGCCGCCGCCGCGTCCCCCGCATCGTCCTCGGCCTGGGCCAGCGCGTCGAGCGAGTCGGCCTGAGCGCTCGCGGTCCTCTGTGCCTGGAGCGCCGCGACCGCTGCCGGTGCAAGCGTGCGATGCGTCATCTCGAACGCGCCCGTCGTCTCCGGCTCGTAGCTCCACACGCTGACCTGCCACGTTCCCGCTTCGCTCCGGTCGACAACCACCCGTGCCGTGTCGCGCTGCCCGAGCCAGTCGTCGTTCGAGAAGACCGCTTGCGAGGGCGCCACGACGAGGACGAGGGGGTCGAAGTTGCCGGTGCCGACGGCCAGCGAGAACGGCGTCGGCGAGGTCATGTCGAGCGTGAACGTGGCGTAGTGTGCGCCCGCGTCGTTGAGCGGGTGGTGCACGGTGAGCGCGGCTGTCTGCGTGGCGTCGGGGGCAAGCGCGACGGGGAGGTAGGCCTGCGCCGCCTCGGCGTCGGCTCCGGCCCCGCGCAGCGCTGCGATGGCGAACGCCTGCCCTGACTGGAGCGCCATCGCCAGCGGCGGTGCCGTGTTGGGAGCCGCCGCACTCGGCGAGGCCCCCGCGTCGAGTAGCAGCCCGACCATGCCGACCTGTCCGGCCGCGACGGCCCACTGCAGCGGCGTCCACCCGCGCAACGCGTCTTGATGCGGGTCCCAGCTGAGCGCATCCACATCGGCCTCGGCCTCCGCAATGAGGTAGCGCGCCACCGCCTCGTGCCCGCCCATCACGGCCGCGTGGAGCGGGCCGCTGAGGTAGAACCCCGTGGCCTCGTCCAGCCAGAGGAACCCGCGCGGCTCGTCTGCCACCGCCCCGCCGTTGACGAGGACGCGGGCCACGTCGAGATGGCCACCGAAGGCCGCGCGCAGCAGCGCGGAGCCGCCGTTGGCGTCGGTTGCCGTAGTCGCGCCGCCAGCGGCCAGCGCGGCCGCGAGCGCGGCCGTATCCCCCCGCTCCGCCGCGTCGAGGACGGCCGCATCTGGACCCGTGGCTTCGGCGGCGCTGTCTTTAGAAGCGCTCTCGCCCTTGGCGGGCGCTGCCGGTTTCTGCGCCGCGCTGGGCAACGTCCCCCCAGCCAGGAGGAAGAACACGACGAGGAGGCGAAGCGAGGAAATCGGCATGGGATCTCAGCGGCGAGTCGGAAGCACGCAGCACGCCAGGGCCAAGGTGGGCTCGTGCTCCGTGAGCGGACACCGAGCCTGCTCGAAGGCGTCGGCGACGGGATGCGTCTGGACAGCAGTGTAGAAGCGTCGCCAGAAGGCCGCGCGGGCCGTGTCGGCGACGGGCGCAGGCACCACCACCACCGGCACGGCAAGCGCGGCGGCCAGATGCACCGCGAGGCAGGGCGAGGCCGTGTCGGCAGGATCGGCAGTGGGGCGCACACTGTCGAGCGCGAGCAGACGGAGCGAATTGGCCTCTCGCAGTCGGCTGGATAGCATCTCGGCAGACGCCAACGTGCCGTCGCCATGCACCCAGGTGGGCTGGCCGGCTTCGCCCGCGCCATGCCCGAGCAGGTGGACGCCACGCACCTCACCACTGACTTCTGACGGCGAATCGTCTGCGGCGTCAAACGAGCAGACGAGCAGTCCGGGCACGCTCCGCACGGCAGCATCGAAACGCGCGCGGTCATAGTCGGCGCTGCGGTGCCCGCCGTCGCGCTGCGGCACCGCGTGCACCACGTGTAGCGTCTCGATGGATGCGGGTCTGGTTGCTGCCTCGGTGTCTGACGACTGTGTTTCCGTGTGCAGCACGACGCGTACGTTCGGCATCGCAGCGAGCGTCGTCTCGGCCTTGGCATCGAACGCGGTCGCCCATGGCACGGCCGCCAGCGCAGGGTCGGCGGGGTAGAGGTCGAGGTGCAGCGGACGCCGGACGCCGAGCCGCCGTGCTGCCTGCGTCTGAGCCGCCCGATAGACCTGCGCAATCGCCCCAGGAAAGAGCACATCGAAGAGCATGGCCCCGACGGCGTGCCGCGCTGCTACCTCCGTAGCGCCGCGCTGCACGAGCCGCAGCCCGTCGCCCAAGGCCATCGTCTCTGCACCGCTCCCCTTCCGCGTGATCTGCACCGCCTCTTCGGAATCGAGACGCGACAGGGTAATGGCTTTCCCGAAGCCCGACGCCTTGTCTGGGGCCTCATCCACGCTCACGCGCAGGCCTGCCCCCATCGTCCACGGCTGCGCCTCGACCGGCGCGAGGCGCAGCGTGAGCCGGACGGGATTGCCCTCGCGACACACGCGCTTGACGACCCACTTCCGGTGGGCGAGGTGGAGCCCAGCGACGCTGCCTACGAGCGGCCACGCGAGCGGGAGAAGCCGGTCGGCGGCCACGAAGACGCCGAAGTGCACGAGCAAGTAGGCCACCACCGCCCCTGCGGCCACGGCGACGGCCGACCTTGGTGGGAGCAGCCACACCGCCCCCATCGCGGCGAACGCGGCCAGCAGTGCCGCGAGCAGCCCCGCGCCCCACCCGCTCTGCCGGACCGGCCGCTCGGCGAGCACGCTGTGGAGCGTCGCCGCGTGGACGAGCACCCCGCGCCGCGTCCCGAACGGCGTCGTGAAGGTGTCTGCATCGAGCGGATAGGTGGAGCCGATGACGACGAGGCGGTCTTTTAGGAGTTCGCTCAGCACCGGCGGCGGCAGGGTGCCCTGCAGCAGGTCTTCGGAGCCGAGCACGCCGTCGCTGCCTGGCCGGAAGTGGTCGCGGTGGTTGATGCTGTAGGCACGGTCAGCAGCCAGCCCGTGTGCTGCGAGCACGGCGTCCCAGCCCGCGGCCTCGCCTCCGCCGCTCTGCTCTGTGAGCAGCTCGCCCACCGCCTGCCACGTCTCGATGGGCAGCGTTGCCGCTCCGCTGTCAGCGCTCATGGTGACGAAGGCCTGCGCCTCGCCCACGACCTCGGGAAACGTCCACGCCGCGAGTGCTGCCAACGCCAACGACGGCGCTGTTTCGCCGCTGCCGAGCCGGGTCTGGAGCGTCTGCTCCAAGACCGGATCGCCGCGAAGGTCGGCGTAGCCGGTGAACACGTGTCGGCGGAGCGGTGCGGGGGGCACGTCGAGGAGGAGCGGGCCGTCGGCGCGCCGCAGCAGGCGCGTCGGGAAGACGAAGCGGACGGCAGGCGACGCGGCTGCCACCGCCTGCACGACGGCGTCGAAGCCGGGGGCGGCGCGGTCGGCATCGGTGAACCAGTAGTCGAGCACGACCACGCGCGGTTGCTGCGCGGTCACGGCGCGGATCACGTCAGCGAGGTAGGCCTTGGGCGTCTCCTCGGGATAGTCGTAGTGCTCGGCGAAGACCTCGTCCAGGGCCACCACAGCCAGCTCAGGTGCAGGCATGGCCTCGATCAACCCGGCGCTTGTGAGCTGTTGGCGCGCCTCGAACCACAGCGACAGCAGCGACGTCCCCGCGATCCACGCGACGGCCAGCCACAGCGGCAGCAGCAGCGCGAAGACAGCGTCGTACTTCTTCCGCAGACCCGCGACGAGGTCGAAGAACGTGCCAGCCATGCGCTACTCGGGGGCATCGGACGCGGCACGCGCCTCGTCTAGCAAGGCATCGACGAGCCCAGGAGGACCGGCCTCTTCGTAGACGTAGGTGCGCAGCCGTCGCACCGACGCCAAGCCTGGCTGCGCGGCCTCGATGGCGTCGAGCACGGCAAGGGCGTCGGCGTAGAACTCCAGGTCGAACAGCACGGCTGCGTAGAGGAGGTCGGCGGTGGCGTCGGGGACCGCCGCGTCGGCTTCGTCTCTGCTGGTCTCCGTGTGCGGTGGGTACTGCTCCCCAAGGCTGCGGTGGAGGGCCGTGAGCATGGTCCGCGTCGAGTCGGTGGCGACGGTGAAGCAATCCCATACGTCATCGCTGGGAGCGGTGCCCTCCGCGTCGAGCGCGTGCACCTCCACGTAGTAGTCGCCACCTGGGTCCAGCGGGGGCTCGCTGTCGGGGTAGGCGAGCCTGTTCGCTGTGGTCGTGTGCGTCCAGACCACGTCGTCGGAGACTGGTCCGTCGAAACAGGGTTCGGCACCCCGGTCGTGGGTCACACGCACGCGATAGGCGACGGGCTGCCCGGCCACCGAGTCCGGCTGCGCGGGCAGCCAGCGGATCGTCGGCGTCGGGTCGAGGACGTAGCCGAAGCGCGGGCGTTCGAGTACGGCAGGCACGGTGCTCGTCGCGGGTCGAGCGGCTCCAGTGGCGGTGGCGTCGGACCGGCCCACGGCGCGGTTCCACGCGCTGCGCGCCAGCGACGCGACGGTGCCGCCCACGTCGCTCGCTCTGTCGTCGGTGGGCACGCCTACGGCGTACGTGTCGCTGCTCCCCAGTTGGACGCGCTCGGCGTTGGCGAGCACCACTGTCGCGCGCGAGAGCCGCCCTGTCCGAACGGCATCGCCCACGTGCAGGGCGACGGCATCGGCGAGGGCCCATGCGTCTGTGCCAGCCCGCTGCACCGTCACCTCGCCTGTGGCTTGCGTGAGCCACGCCACGGGCTCCTGCGCAGCCACCACGACCGCCTGGACAAACAGCAGCATGAGCAAGCCCAGTCGAGTTGGCATGGCACTGGTGGAGCGTTGGGGGGCAGAGTACCGCAGCGCGTCCCGTGCACGCCCGGCGTTTCCATGGTAGCGTACGCCGAGGATTCCAGCAAGGCACCCCGCACAGCGACCCGTAGCGCGCCCCCCGTAGCCGCTGCCGATCTGTGCGACGGCCTCACCGCCGCAGCACGTCATGCCGCGTCGTCCCAGGTCGGGGCGTTGCGGACTTGGTCGAAGGGCAGCACCACGCTTGAGGCGATGTTGGAAAGATGCGAGCTGACCCGTCCGATCATGCGCGCAGCGATGGCGAGCACCACAGCACGGTTCGTCTCGGCCACCTCGCCCTCGGCGACGAGGGCTAAGTAGTCTGCCACTTCGACCTTCACCGAGGTGTGCGCGTCCATCACGCGGCGGGCGGCCTTCACGTCGGCCCGGATGAAGCCCTGGCGTACGTCGGGGAACAGGCCCTGCACGCGGTCGCGGATACGCCGCAGCGGGTGGACGGAGACCCCCACGCGCGGGGCCGTCGCCAACTCGGCCGCCTTCGCCAGCGACTTCGAGAGGTCGCCGATGCGCTCGGCCTCCTGCACCAGGATGAGCAACGTCAGACTCAGCAGCAGGTCGCGCTGCGGGTCGATGGTGACGTGGTGCAGCATCGCCCGCCGGATCGACTGCTCGCGCTCGTTGACCGTCTCGTCGAGCGCACGGAGGTCAAGGTCGAGGGGCTCATTGTCGAGCAGCGTGGCCGTGGCGGCTCGGAACATGCGCTCGGTGGTGTCCACCATGCCGCGCATCTCGTCGAGGCATTGCCGCACGAGCGGGGACGACGGGGCGTCGGAGCCGAAGCTGTCCAAGAGAGCCATAGGGCACGCGGTGGGAGGACGCGCAACATACGGCCCGCAGCTCGCTGCTGTCAGCATTCGCCCAGCGGCTGCACGCAACGCGCGTCCACGGCCCGGGCTTCAGCCGCCGCGGACGATTGCGCGCCAGCAGATCCAGCCCGCTCAGTTGCGTCGCGCCCAGAGGTCGTCGATCCAGGGCTCGGGGAGGCCATCGGAGCCGTGGTCGTGGGCGAAATCGTAGGGCAGCGCGAGCGTGTGCGCCTGTCGGCGGAGGTCTTCGCGGATCTCGCGGACGCCCACCTTGGTCGACTCGCCGCGCGCGCGCGCGGCCTGCCGCTCTGTGTAGGGATCCACCATGAACGGCAGCGGCCGCTCCGGATAGCAGATGCGGAAAGCCATCACCATCGCCCAGACCATCATCAGCACGATCGCGGGGACGGCAACGAGGACGAAGGCGCTGAAGAGTGCGCCGGGCACCGGAGACATGGCGGAAGGCGGAGGCCGCGGGGACGAGAACGGAGAAGTGGAGTCGGGGACGGGGTGTTAAGATAGGAAGAACGCGAGGCCTGCGGTCCACCGTCACTAAAAAACCGGGGCATTTCCTACTGACTCATCGCAGCAGGCCCTGCCCCGGTCCCATGGGATCGGTCCGGACGTGGATCGCGGGGGCCTACTGCCCCACAACCAGCGAGTCGGTTGGGATAAGGACCGGCTGCGCCTCGAACTGCGAGCGGATGGCGTCCTGCTGCATGCGTGCGCGCTGCTCCTCTGCTTCGATGAGGTCGATGGGCACGGCGATGCGGTCTTCGAGGGTACCGCGGAAGCCCGTGTCGAGGTAGGTGAACGTGATGAACACCACCAGGAAGACGATGCTCAGCACGAACGCGATGGCGTTGGTGCCGCCGTCGTGCTTGAGCCCCATGAAGAAGAGCGCCACCAGCGACGCCTTAGCCCCCGCAATGGCAAGCGCGACGGGGACGCTGAGCGGGCCGAGCGGCAGGATGTGGGCGCGCTCCATGAACGCCAGCACCACCGTGACGATGGTCAGGAAGACGAGGCCGCCGAAGACGCTGAAGAGCATCTTCTTGCCCAGCACGTGGTGCGAGTGGTCGCCGTGACCGTTGTGAGGATCGTGAGCCATAATGGGGTCGAAAGTCGAAGGTCGAACGCGGATCTGCGATCCGCTGTCGAAGGTCGGGTCCGAGGTTCAGGGCGACGTCTCAAGAGACCTACGACCTGCGACCCAGGACCTGCGACCTAGATCAGGTACATCAGGGGGAAGAGGAAAATCCAGATGATGTCGACCACGTGCCAGTAGAGGCCGACATTCTCGACGGGGGTGTACCACGCGCTGGTGTACTTACCCTGCCGTGCCTTCCACGCGAGGATGGAGATGGCGATCATGCCGAGGAGCACGTGGACGCCGTGGATGCCCGTCATCACGTAGTAGATCGAGAAGAACACTCCGGCGCGCGGGTGTGCCCAGATGCCCTCGGTCGGGTTGACGACGTCGGAGGTCGGGTTGAAGGCCGCCCCGGGGTAGATGCCCAGGTCGAACTTGTGGGTGTACTCGAAATACTTGATCACCATGAACACGCCCGCGAGCGCGACCGTGGCGACGAGGTTCCAGAAGAGCACCTTCTGGTTGTCGGTCTGCGCCCCGCGGATGGCGTAGGCGACCGTGAACGAGCTGAGCAGCAGCACCATCGTGTTGGTTGCGCCCATCATCGTGTCGAGCTGCGTGCTCGCCTCGGCGAACAGCTCGGGGTACCACGCGCGGAAGATGCCGTAGGCCACGAACATCCCGCCGAAGAGCAGGATCTCCGTGACGAGGAAGAGCCACATCCCGAGCTTCGCCGCCTCGAACTGCTGCTCGGAGGTGACGAAGTAGTGCTTCAGGTGGGGTGGGTGGTCGTGCCCGTGGTGGTCGTCGTGGCCGTGCGCGTCATGCGCCGGAGCAGCGACCGTGGCAGGAGAAGAAGCCATAGGGTGTGAGTGGTTCAGTGATTCAGTTCTCCAGTCTTTCTGTCTGCACTGGACAACGGAACCACTGCCGTACTGAAAAACTTAGGCCTGCTTGGGCCCGAGGTCGATCTGCTTGTCGAACTCTTGCGGTCCGCCTTCAGTGATGACCGGGACGGGGGCGGGACGGTTGGCACCGTCGCCGAGTGCGCCGTCGCCGCCAGCGGCACCATCGCCGGAGGTGGTGAAGAGCGTGTAGTAGTCGTAGGGGCCGTGCGTCACGAGCGGCGTGCGCGAGAAGTTGTGCGGGTCCGGCGGGCTGGTGGTGTGGGTCCACTCCAGCGAGGCCGCGCCCCACGGGTTGCCCGGCGCGGGCTTGCCCTTGAGCGCCGACCAGATGCCGTTGATGAGCACGAGCAGCAGCCCGAAGCCAAGCACGTACGAACCGATCGTCGAGAACTGGTGGAGCGGCTCCAGCCAGGGGAGGTCGGGGTAGTCCGCGTAGCGGCGCGGCATGCCCTGGCTGCCCATCACGAACTGGATGAAGAACGTCATGTTGAAGCCGACGAACACGAGCACAGCCGACGCGACGCCGAGCGCCTCGTTGTAGAGCTTGCCCGTGAACTTCGGCCACCAGTAGTGCAGGCCGCCCAGCATCGCGATCACGGTGCCACCCATCATCACGTAGTGGAAGTGGGCCACCACGAAGTAGGTGTCGTGCAGGTGGATGTCCACCGCGAGCGCGCCGACCATGATGCCGGTCAGGCCGCCGATCGTGAAGAGGAACAGGAAGCTGATCGCGTAGAGCATCGGCGTGACGAGCCACACCGAGCCGCGGTACATCGTCGCGATCCAGTTGAAGATCTTGATGCCCGACGGGAT
>JBCDFF010000098.1:0-11733 GCA_039178415.1 Bacteroidota bacterium | reverse complement strand
CCAGATGTCCACGCGCGCCACGCCCGCGATCGTCTGCAAGCGCTCCTTGAACAGGTCCTCGGCGATCGCGGACAGTTCGAGCAAGTCGCGCTCGTCGCTAGCGATGTTGAGGAAGACGATGGGGTCGCCGTCGGCATCGGCTTCGACCAGACGACGCAGATCCGCGACTCGGTCGCCGAGGTGCGGCAGACCATCTTCCTCGCGCTCGCGCTCGTCCTGCTCGTCATCTTTCTCTTCCTCCGCGACTGGCGCAGCACGGTCGTCCCCATCGTCGTCATCCCGATTGCGCTCATCGGGGCGTTTGGCGTGATGGCGCTCTTCGGCTTCTCGATCAACGTACTGACGCTGCTCGCGCTGGTACTCGCCATCGGCCTTGTCGTGGACGACGCCATCGTGGTGCTGGAGAACATCTACGCGAAGATCGAGAAGGGCTACGACCCCATCCAGGCCGGCATTCTCGGCACGAAGGAGATCTTCTTCGCCGTCGTCGCGACGACGCTCGCGCTCGTGTCGGTGCTCCTGCCCATCGTGTTTCTGCCGGGGCTGACGGGCCGCCTCTTCCGCGAGTTCGGCCTCGTGCTCATGGGTGCGGTCGTGATTTCGAGCTTCGTCGCGCTCACGCTCACGCCGATGCTGGCGACGAAGCTGCTCAAAAAGCGCGACGTGCAGCCGTGGTTCTACCGCAAGACCGAGCCGTTCTTCGAGCGGCTGACCGAGGGCTACCGCAGCCTCCTAGATGGCTTCGTCGCCCGACGCTGGGCCGCGCCCGTGACGATGGCCATCGCGCTCGGGCTGACGGTGCTCTTCTTCCGCACGCTGCCGTCCGAACTCGCCCCGCTCGAAGACCGCAGTAACCTTCGCGCCTTCGCGACGGCTCCCGAGGGTGCGACGTTCGAGTACATGGAGCGCTACGTCAGCGACCTCATCGACGTGGTCGAGGAGGAAGTCCCCGAAGTCGACGCGCTCATCACGGTGACCTCGCCGGGGTTCGGCGGCGGCTCGTCGGTCAACTCGGCGTTCGCGCGCATCCGGCTCGTGCCGCCGAGCGAGCGCGAGCGCAGCCAGCAGGAGATTGCCTCGGCGCTGTCGAGCGCGGTGCGTAGCCTCCCGGCGGCGCGGACGTTCATCTCGCAGGAGCAGACCATCTCCGTCGGGCGTGGCGGTGGGCAGCCGGTGCAGTACGTCCTCCAGGCTCCCAACCTCGCCAAGCTTGAAGCCGTCCTCCCGGCATTCATGGAGCGCGCGCAGCAGGACCCGGCGTTCCGGTTTGTGGACGTGAACCTCAAGTTCACCAAGCCCGAGCTGCGCGTCGAGATCGACCGGGCGCGGGCGGAGAAGGTCGGCGTGTCGGTGCTCGACGTGGCGCAGACGCTGCAGTACGCGCTCAGCGAGTCGCGGCTGGGCTACTTCGTGGCGAACGGGCAGCAGTACCAGGTGATCGCGCAGGTGGACCGCGCCGACCGCGACGAGACGGTGGACCTCACGAGCCTCTCAGTGCGCGCCGCCAATGGTCAGCCGGTCCCGCTCGACGGACTGGTGACCATAAGCGAGGCGAGCACGCCGCCGCAGCTCTTCCGCACGGACCGCTTCCTCTCAGCCACCGTCAGCGCCTCGCTCGCGGACGGCGTCCCGCTCGCCGACGGCCTCGCTGCGATGGACGCCATCGCCGCCGACGTGCTCGACGCCTCGTTCTCGACGACGCTCTCGGGTCAAAGCCGCGATCTCGCCGAGAGCTCGGGCGGCATCGCGTTCGTGTTTCTGCTGGCGCTGCTGCTGATCTACCTCGTGCTCGCCGCGCAGTTCGAGAGCTTCCGCGACCCGTTCACGATCCTGCTGACGGTCCCGCTCGCGCTCGCGGGCGCGCTTCTGGCGCTGTGGTACTTCAACCAGTCGCTCAACCTGTTCAGCCAGATCGGCCTCGTGATGCTGATCGGCCTCGTCACGAAGAACGCGATCCTGATCGTCGAATTCGCCAACCAGCGCCGGGCCGCCGGGCGCACGATCCACGAGGCCGCGCTGGACGCCGCCGCCGCGCGCTTCCGCCCGATCCTGATGACGGCGGCCTCGACGGCGCTCGGCACGCTGCCGATTGCGCTCGCGCTCGGGGCTGGTGCGGAGAGCCGCATGCCGATGGGCATCGCCATCATCGGCGGCCTGCTGATCGGCACCGCGCTGACGCTGTTCGTGATCCCGGCGGTCTACCCAGCGCTCACCCGCAAGACGCTCGCGCCCGCCATCGAAGAGGCGGCGCTGCTGCGCCCCAACGAACGCGGCGGCCCGGCGGGCGACGGGCTAGATGCACCCACGCCTGACCTAGCTGCGACCGAGTCGTCGCGCTAGGACAGGGCCGCGCCGGTTAGAAGCCTTTGGCTTTTCCTGTTCCCCTCTAACGCGCTGATCTCACCTCTCCGGTGACCGGCTAACCTCCCTTGGTCGTCCTGGAAAGGTCTGCAGCAGCGCTGGCGCATGCCTCTGCAGCCGCGCTGACAAAGGTGGCTGCCCTCTCGAGGTCGTCCGCCGAAGCCGTACTCACTGCCTCCGTGATAGCGTTGAAGGACGTTCGATACACCGCCCCAATCTCTGCGCGGGCTTCAGGCGTAAGGTCCAGTAACACTGCCCGGCGGTCCATTGGGTCTCGCGACCGCTGCAGGTGCCCCGACTTGACGAGGCGATCTGCGAGCGCCGTCATAGCCCCACTTGAGAGGCCCAATGCCTCGCCGATGTCACCGACGCGGCGAGGGCCTTGTTCGAGCGCTATGAGGGCCGACAGATCAGAGCGGTGTAGTCCCAACTGAGTTGCTGCGGCCGCGTCGAAAGCGTCGAAGGCGTCGTAGAGGGTGCGGATGGCCGCAAGAAAAGGCGGCGGGGCTAAGGGATCTGGAACCGACACCTATCTTGATGGTTGAGTTAATTGTCTCGATTAAAAAGATACTCGATGAGTCAGCTATAAAGTCTATCGAGTAGCACGCCTGTCGAGTCTTGTAAGTCTCTACCGCCCGTCTTCATACCCGTTCCGCCCATGCCCCGCCCGTATACCCTTGATGCGCTTGAGCCTGAGCTTCGTCCTCTTGCTCGCACGCTCGGTCCCCCCGACTATACCGACCTGGCCGCTGCCCGCGAAGGCGTGCGGCAGATGCAGCGCTTCGGGCCGCCCGTCGACACGTCTGGGCTCTCGGTCGAAGACCGGTCTATTCCCAGTGCGAGTGGCGCTGCTGAGGTCCGCGTTCGCCTCTATATCCCCGAAGAGGCGACCGCACCGGAAGCGCTGCGGGACGGTCAGCGCCCTGCGCTCGTGTTCATGCACTGGGGTGGGTTCGTGCTGGGCGATCTCGACACCGAACACGCACGGTGTGTGCGACTGGCCCGGGAGGTTGGCCTGGTCGTCGTCTCGGTCGACTACCGCCTGGCCCCTGAGCACCCCTACCCTGCTGGATTGGACGACGCAGCCTCGGCGCTTGCTTGGGTGCACGCGGAGGCTAAGCCCCTCGGGGTGGACCGCGCTCGGATCGCGGTGGGCGGGACGAGCGCTGGAGCGGGGCTCGCCGCGGCACTGGCCTTGCGCACGCGCGACGCACAGCGCACCCGGGGTGCGTCCGCTCCCTGGATTGCATTCCAGTATCTCGGCTATCCCGTCTTGGATGATCGATGCCAGACCGGCTCAGCGCGGACCTACACGGACACACCGAACTGGGCGGCGGAGGCGAACCGGCTCATGTGGGACCTCTACCTTAGGCCCCCGGACCGGGAGGCGGTACCGCCCTATGCTGCACCTGCACGGGCCCGTGACCTTGACGGGCTCCCGCCAGCGTACCTCTGGACCGCCGAATTCGACCCGCTGCGTGACGAAGGAGCCGACTACGCCGCCGCGCTGTCAGAGGCCGGGGTCGAGATCGAACACCATGCGTTTCATCGAAGCGTTCACGGGTTTGACGCCGTGCCCGGCTCTCCCCTCGCGGCACGGGCGCAGGCGGAGCAGGAGGCGGTGCTTCGAGCAGCCTTGTGGCCAGAGCGGCCCGAACCACCAGACTGGGGCCCTCCATCCAGAAGTGTGGACATTTCAGGTACACCTCCAGCCTCGACGCACCCATGAGCGCACCGACTCAACACGCATTCCCTGCTCCCGTCCTGCGTGATCCTGAGACCGAGGCTGGCTACATGCGGCACTACGTTCCCATCCCCGTCCAGGTCGCCGACGAACTCGACGCGCTCGGCGTTACCCACGTCGAGGGCACCCTCGACGCCGGCTCGGGAGCGTGCTCGTTTCGGCGCGCCCTCCACCGACAGCCGAGCGGGGCGTTGCGGCTCAAGTTCGGGGAGGGATGGCTGCGCGACGCCGGAGCCGTCGTCGGCACTATCGTGCACCTCGAACTCAGGAAAGACCCTGATCCGAGCCGAGTGGACGTGCCCGACGAGCTTGCTACGGTGCTCGCCCAAGACGCGGCCGCGTTCGAAGCGTGGAGCCAACTTTCGCCGAGCCGCCAGAAGACCTACGCCTACCACGTGAGGCGAGCGAAGCAGAGTAGCACACGGGTTCGGCGCGCGTTGAGTGTCGTGGGCGAGATCGTCGTGTAGTCCATTCACGGTTCGCTCTCCATGAGGTGCGCTCGGAAGCTCCTGACAAGAGCTGGGGTGCCCTCACGCCTGACCTGGCTGCAGCACAGCCGCCGCGCTGAGACGCGGACGCTAGAACCGGAACGTGATGCCGATCTGCGGGATCAGCAGGTCCGTTCGCGAGCGGTCCACCTCGTTGAAGTTGATGGAACCGTCGGCGTTGAAGTCGTTGTCCTGGAGGTATTCCGCTTCACCGCCGAGGAGGTAGCGCACGCGCAGGTCGAGGAGCAGCGAGCCCGCAGGCGAACTCGTGAGCCGGATGCCGACGCCTCCCGAGAACCCGTAGCTCAGGGCAAAGTCGTCGAAGTTGACCGAGTCGAAGACGGGGTCACCGTCTTGATCGTTGAAGTCTTCGTCCTCAACGCGGCTCTCGGTCCAGAAGTAGCTAAAGCCTAGGAGCGCATCCGCGTAGGGCGTGATCGGGCCGGGCAGCGGCGGGAGGAGCCGGAGCACGAGGTGCCCCTGGGCGATGTTGTTGTCCGTGACTACGTCCACGCGGACGTTGCCGAGCGGCCCTGAGCCAAGCGGGACGTTGAAGCGCTCGCGGCCGTAGATCATGAACGTCCCCTCGACGCCGAGCGCGATGGGCGTGAGCGGGAACTGGTAGAGCGCCATGCCTGAGAGGCCGAACCCGACGTTGTCGGTGGCCTCGCCGAACTCGCCCTGCGGGATGCCGAGGATCAGACCGCCGCTGACGAGTCCCTGGGCCGTGGCGGCCGTTGGGGCGAAGACGCTGAGCGCGGTGAGGGTGAGGAGAAACAGAAGAACACGCATGAGTGGAAATCAGGGGTAAGGCGAGGCTACTGCAAAATGGGGAACGATCAGGCCCGTCCGGTGCGAGGGGGCGCTGCGCGGCCGCACAGACGAGGGACTACGCTGAAGGGTTACGCGCGCCGAGGCCACACGGGTCGGCACAGTTCAGGTCGCAGCTGTGAGGCTGTGGAGGGAGCCGCTGCGATGCCTCTGAAAGTAGCACGCGCCCACGTTTTCGCTGGAAGCACCTTCCTGGGCCGCCGTGGGGCTGCCAGCCTGCGACTGGCCGGAGCCGGTTGCACGCCTGATATTTTCACAATCAGACATGAACCAACCAAGGCGAGTCATTACGCGACAAGCCAAGCTGGCACAATCGGACGGATTGTGGCATATCTGTTCGATAACACGCCATTTACCCTGGAACTTGATTTCGTGGCACAACCCTTGCTGTACCTTGATTGCTCATTCACGGTCCCCCCCCGTCCATGCCGCTTCGCATCGCCCTCGTCGACGACGACGCCGACTACGCCCGCCTGCTAGCCCACCGCCTCGGCAGCGTCGGCGGTGTCCAAACCCACCACTACGCCTCCGGCACCGCCGCTGTGGACGCGCTCCGCGAGCGGGGCACGGCCTTCGCCGACCTCGTCTTCCTCGACCTCGTGATGCCTGGCCAGGACGGCCTCGCGACGCTCCAGAAGATGAACGGCCTCGCCCCCGACCTGCCCGTGGTGATGGTGTCGGCCAAGTCCGAGGTCCGCACCGCCGTCGAGGCCGTCCGGCTGGGGGCCTACGACTACCTCACGAAGGGCCAGGACGACCTCGTGCGCATCACCGGCATCGCCGAGCGGATTGCAGAGCGCGTCGCCCTCCAGCGTGAAGTCGAGACGCTCCGGCAGCGCGTCACCACCCCGGCCGGCTTCCCCGAGCTGCTCGGCGAGAGCGGTGCCATGTCCCACGTCTACCGCATGGTCAAGAAGGCCACGCGCGGCGACATCAACGTGGCCATCCAGGGCGAGAGCGGCACCGGCAAGGAACTCGTCGCTGAGGCCATCCACCACAACTCCGCCCGCGCCGACGAGCCGTTCGTGATCGTCAACTGCGCCGCGATCCCGCGCGAGCTGATGGAGTCGGAGTTCTTCGGCCACGAGAAGGGCTCTTTCACGGGCGCGTTCGAGCGCAAGATCGGCACCTTCGAGCGCGCCGACCGCGGCACGCTCTTCCTCGACGAGATCGGCGAGCTCGACCTCGACCTCCAGGCGAAGCTGCTGCGCGTGCTCCAGAACGGCCGTCTCACCCGCGTCGGCGGCAACGAGACCATCGAGGTGGACGTCCGCGTGATCTCGGCCACGAACCGCGACATCCTGGAGATGGTGCGCGAGGGCACCTTCCGCGAGGACCTCTACTACCGCCTCTTCTCGTTCCCCATCCACCTCCCGCCGCTGCGCGACCGCGACCAGGACGCGCTGCTGCTCGCCAACCACTTCCTCGCACGCTTCCAGGAGCGCCACGAGGCCTTCGACGAGAAGTACCTCACCTCGACCGTCCAGCGTGCCATCCTGCGCTACGCCTGGCCGGGTAACGTGCGCGAACTCAAGAACGCCATCGAGCGCGCGGCGCTGGTCTCGGACGAAGACGGCATCACGACGGAGGACCTGATGCTCGCCCAGCAGCCGCTCTCGGGCGACACCGAGGTGCTCACCGCCGAACCCACGACGCCGCGCGGCAAGCTCTTCGCCGCTGAAAACCCCGACGAGATCCTGCCTATTGAGGAGTTGAAGCGGCTCGCCGTGGAGCATGCGCTCCAGGTGTGCAAGGGCAACATCGAGAAGACCGCCCAGAAGCTCGGCGTCACCCGCTCGACGATCTACCGGCTGATGAAGAAGTTCGACATCGAGCAGGTGGTGTGAGCGGAGCGCGCGGGCCGACGGCCTGCGCACCCGTGGAAGCTCCCCCAGACGGGATCGTCAGCACGTGGAAGTTTTGAACGTTTTGTTCAAAGCTTAACGGCGAGGCTGGATCGGACGAAGACGCTTGTTGGAACAAGAGAGCGCCGCCCTTCTCCCGACCCGTCTTTCCGTTGATGCCCCTCCGCCCTCTGCTGTCGCTCGTTGCGCTGGCGTTTCTGCTGCTCGCCCCGCTCACGTCGAGCGCACAGCGCGTGACAGGCCTCGTGACTGACGCTGAGGCCGCGGTACCGCTCCCCAGCGCGACCGTCGCCCTCTGGCAGATCGCCGACGGCGACTCGACGCTCGTAACCGGGGCGATGACGGACCCCGACGGCGTCTTCGTCATCGACAACGTTTCCGCAGGTACCTACGACGTGCTCGTGAGCTTTGTCGGCTACGAGAACTGGTGGCAGCCTGGTGTCACGGTAGCGCGCGGCACAACGGACCTCGGCATGCTCGCGCTCACGCCGACGGTCGCGGCGGCGACGGGGGTCACCGTGACGGCCGAGCGCCGGAGGGTCGAGGTGCAGTTCGACCGCACCGTCTACACCACCGACGACAGCCCCGTCACGGTGGGCGGCAACGCCACCGACGTACTCGCCACACTACCATCGGTCAACGTGGACGTCGACGGGAACGTGAGCCTGCGCGGCAGCGGCTCCGTGCGCGTGCTCATCAACGGCAGCCCCGCGCCCGTCGGGCCGGAGCTGCTCGCGAGCTACCTCTCGCAGCTGCCCGCCGCGGCCATCGAGCGCGTGGAGGTAATCCCGAACCCCTCGGCGCGCTACGACCCCGAGGGCGTCGGCGGCGTGCTCAACCTCGTTCTCAAGCAGGAGGCCGACACGGGACTGACCGGGACCGTCGCGACCGGTGTGACCTCGCAGGGCGGCGTCGAGGGGACGGGCTCGCTCGTCTATGGCGCGGGGCCGTGGACCCTGCGGTTCACCTACGGGATCGAGACGGAGAACAACGACGCTGGCGGCGGGACCAGCTTCCGCATCGACCGCAGCGTGAGCGGTGTAGCCTCTGACTCGACGATTCTCGACCAGATCGAGACCGAGAACGAGGACGAGTTCTCGCAGTTTGCCAGCGCCACCATAGGCTACGCGCTCACCGAGCGCACGCGGCTCTCGCTCGCCGGCCAGGTGTCGACGCGCAACGACACCGAGATCGAAGCCAACACCTACGACGAGCTCGTCTACGGGACGTCGGCGCAGGGCGGCGCGCGTGCGTTTGACTACGAGCGCATCGTGGACGAGAACGACCTCGGCTGGGACGCCGATGCGCGCCTCACGCTCGACCACGACTTTAGCTCCGCCGCCCGCGTGCTCGACGGCGGCCGGCTGGGGGGGCGCGGCGTCGAACACGCGCTCCGCGTGGAGGCCCGCTACGCGTTCTCGACCAACAAGGAGACCGTCGGGGCCATCGTGCGCGGCGTCCCCCGCGACGGCATCGACCCGCAGGACGTGAACGAAGACCGCGACCGCGCCGAGGCCTCGTTCAGCCTCGACTACGTCCGCCCACTCCTCGGCGGCCGCTTCGAAGCCGGCGCCCGCGCCGACCTCGAAACCATCGTCCAGGACCTCGTCGCCCGCACCGAAGGCATCCTCGACACGAACGAGTCCAACGCCTTCGACTTCGACGAGCGCATCTGGGCAGCCTACCTCCAGGGCGCGCGCGAGGTCGGCCCCCTCGACGTGCAGGTCGGCGTGCGCGGCGAGATCGCCCAGACGACCTTCGACCTCGTCACGACGGGCGAGACCAACGACCGCCGCTACGCGAGCCTCTTTCCGAGCGCCTTCCTCGGCCTCGCGGTCACTGACAACGACGAAGTCAAGCTCAGCTACAGCCGCCGCATCGAGCGCCCCAACACGTGGCGCATCAACCCCTTCTTCAGCTACGACGACCCGCTCAACCGCCGCCGCGGCAACCCCGCCCTCGAACCCGAATACATCGACGCCGTGGAGGCCGGCTACGTGCGCTACACGACCTGGGGCTCGCTCACGGCCAACGCCTTCTACCGTCGCACCACCAACGCCATCCAGCGCGTGCAGGCCCGGTGCGTCTCGGCCGACCAGCCGCTCTGCGCGGGCCTCTCGGACGAGGTGCTCGCCGCCGGGCAGACGGCCGTGCGCAGCTTCGAGAACCGCGACGCGACGAGCGCCACGGGCCTCGAGGCCATCTTTAGCGTGGAGGACGTGCTGGGCGGCCTGGGCGGCTACGTGAGCCTCGAAGGCTTCCAGGTCAACACCGAGGGTGCCTCGACCGGCGACGGGCTGGCCGAGGACGGCTTCGGCTGGGGCAGCCGCGCCAACCTCACCTACGACCTCCCGCGCGTCCTCCTCGGCGCGGCACCGACACTTCAAGTCAACCTCTTCTACCGCGCCCCCATGGAGAGCGAAAACGGGCGACGCGGCGCACGCACCTGGTTCGATGCCGCCCTCCAACAGCGCCTCCTCGACGACCGCGCGAGCCTCACGCTGCGCCTGCGCGACCCGTTGAACCTGGCAGGCTTCAACTACACCATCGACCGCGCCGACCAATTTCAGCGCCTCGAACGCCGCTGGGGCGCGCAGCAGATCGGGCTGACGTTCCGCTACGCCTTCGGGCAGGCACTCGAAGACGAGCGCGGTGGGCGCGGCGGCGGCGGCAACGAGTAGGAGGATCTTCAGAGGTGCGGGTGTGGACGTTTACACATCCACGCGTCCACACGTCATCCAGACTCAGTCGTCGGCGTTCAGCGCAGGGTCGACTTCGCGGAGGAAGGACCACTGGTAGATGCCTGTGTTGTGGCCGTCGCCCCAGTGGATCTGGAGGCCGTAGTTGCCCGCCGGGCGGAGTTCCTTGATGGTGTGCGTCTGCAGCGACGGCAGCACGAAGAGCATCGGGTCGATAGGCTCGTGCATCTTGCCGTGCCCCCCCCGGCACGACACGCACGGGCACGACCGCCGCAGCCCGTCGAACGAGAGCACCGAGGTGTGCCCGTCGCTCCACTCGATGGTGAGGTCCTGCGCGTCGTGGTCAGCAGCGAGGCGTATGGGATGCGGCGTGGACATGGTCGAGACAGAGCGTAATCGTTCAGGTCGCGCCGAGAACGTCGGCAGCGGTGTGGTCTACCGCTGTGCGAGCGTTGTAGTTCTATACAAGCGTTGCATGAGCCTCGTCGCTGAGGCTGGCGGGAGGGACCGCACGGGGGGGCGTCGCAAACCACGCGGCTAGGCACCGAACCGAACATGCTGCGCTGCCCAGCGACGAGGCCTATGCCCCGCAACGGCCTGGTAGCCGCGGACGGCGTCTCACTTCACCGCCAGGCCTTCCGTGTCGTCGAGCCGTGCAATCAGGCCCCATCCGAAGAACGAGTTGGCGACAGCGATCAGCAGTTCGTTCTCCCCTTCTATCAGCGGCAGTTCCAGGGAGATGTTCTCGATCGTGGCGCGGCCCCGGGGTTCTTTCATGCCCGGTGTACCGTAGTAATTGGTCTCGGCGTGGAGAAACCGACCGTTGACGAGATGTATAGTCCCAGAGTGTCGTGGTCTACCTTGTGACCACCTCAACCCCGACCTCCTTTGGGACAACTTCTACACGGCAGCGCCCGCACCACGCACGCCACCCGACGAGCCATCCAACGCTCCCAGAAGACCGTGAGTGCACTCGCCGAGCAACACCGCCTCAATCGCAAGACCGTCGCCAAGTGGCGCAAGCGCCAGACCGTCGAGGACGCCCCGATGGGGCCCAAGCAACCGCGCTTCACCGTCCTCTCGCCCGAGGAGGAAGCGACCATCGTCGCTTTTCGCCGACACACACTGCTGCCGCTCGACGATTGCCTCTACGCCCTGCAGCCGACTATTCCCCATCTGACGCGCTCTTCGCTGCATCGCTGCTTGCAACGTCACGGCATCAGCAGACTCCCTGAGGTGGAGGGCGACAAGCCCAAGCGCAAGGCGTTCAAGAAGTACCCCATCGGCTACGTCCACATCGACATCGCTGAGGTGCGTACCGAAGAAGGCAAGCTCTACCTCTTCGTGGCCATTGACTGGACGTCGAAGGTAGCCTACGCCGAACTCCACGAGCGTGCCAAGAGGGCTACAGCCGCTGAGTTCTTGCGCTCGGTGGTAGCTGCGTTCCCCTACCAGCTGCACACGGTGCTGACGGACAACGGGATCCAGTTCACGCACCGGAAGCGCGACCGTCATGCCTTCCGGCACCTCTTCGACCGTGTGTGCGCCGAGCACAAGATCGAGCATCGGCTCACGAAGGTGGGGCATCCGTGGACGAACGGGCAGGTAGAGCGGATGAATAGGACGCTGAAGGAGGCGACGGTGAAGCGGTACCACTACGGCTCCCACGCGGCATTGCGGGAGCACCTAGCCACGTTCGTGCTGGCGTACAACCATGCGAAGCGGCTGAAGACGCTGCGGGGTTT
>JBCDFF010000097.1:0-11738 GCA_039178415.1 Bacteroidota bacterium | reverse complement strand
CGCGTGATCGTCACGCTGGTCACGGAGCGTGCATAGGCCCCGAAGACGCCCAGTCCTCCCTCGATGTTGGTGGCGATGTTTGGAATCTCCCCCGGCGACAACGTCGTCGGCTGGAACTGGGCTGCCTGCGTCGAGAGGAAGTTGGTGAGCGCGTCGTCGATGGCGCTTGCCGTGAGCTCGTGGAAGCCGTAGAAGCTGAAGGCGAGCCACGGCACCGACACATCGAGCGTGCCGTCGGGGTTTTCGATGTAGCGCTCCTCGTTGAGCAGCGGCGACGCTCCGAAGACAGCCTCCTGGAGGAAGTCGCGCCGGTCGTTGAGGTCGTCGAGGTCGTCTTCGTCGAACTCGTTGTAGATCGCCTGCGAGAGCGGGGTGAGGTTGTCGGGGTTGGGGTTGCCGACCTGGTCGGCCGCGAGGATCGAGAAGATGTAGATCGTCTGGCGGCCGGGGAACGCGCTGGGCGTCACGCGGACGGTCGGCTGCTCCTCGTCGGACTGGTAGGTGGCTGGGCTGACGGGCGGCAGGACGGTCGTAAAGGTGTCGGGCACAACGGTCTCAGCGCGGATGGGGTCGAAGCCGGGGACGTCCACGAGCAGCCGGTAGCGTGCGCGCGGCACCACCACGGTCTCGCCACGGGCGTCGGGATCGTAGCGCCCGCCTTGCGTCCTGCTGAAGTAGTCCACGGCCTCGACCACGGCGCCGGTCTCGTCGAGCCGCTGCAGCACGATAGTAGCGTCGTTCACGTTGCGGGCATCCGCTTCGTCAAACACCGCATCGATGGGCACGGTGGTCGAGAGGAAGACGGGGGGCAACGGGGCCAAGGCTTCCATGATGGCCTCTACCACCACGAGGTCTTCGTAGGGATCGTTGTCGTAGGCGTCGCAGCTGGAGGAGGTCAGCGCGAGCGTGGCAGCCAGGGCGAGGGCGAAGAAGCGCATGGCGATGGGGTGGGCGAGGGCTCGCATCAGAAGTCCAGCGACAGGGCGATGTTGGGAAGGATCGGGAGCTGCTCCACGGCAGACTCCTCGATAGGATTCTGGTCGAAGCTGTAGGTATAGAACCAGACGTTGCGGCGGTTATAGACGTTGAGCACCTGCAGCGTCAGCTCGTAGTCGGCGAAGCCGAAAAAGCGGCCCTCCTTCGTGAAGCCGATGTCGACGCGGTGGTAGGCCGGGAGCCGTTCGGTGTTGAGGAAGCCGGAGTAGAGGCCGTTGAGGTCGTTGCTCGAAAACGGGTTGTTTTGCAGGCCGTAGCGGCCCTGCGGCAGCGTGTAGGCCTGGCCGGTCTGGTAGATGCCCGCGGTGGTGAACGTCCAGTTGCGGCCGAGGTCGTAATCGAGGACGGCGGTGACGTCATGGAGGCGGTCGTACTTCGGCGGGTAGAACAAGAAGTCGCCCGTGTCCGGGTCCTGGTTGACGCCGGGATAGAGCCCGTCTTCGGGGAAGCGCCGCCGCGTCGTGCTCAGCGTGTAGCTCAGCAGCCCGGTGAGCTTGCCGACCTGCTTCTCGGCGAGCAGTTCGAGGCCGTACGCATAGCCGTCGCCGACGCGGAAGAGGTCGCGGTAGCCAAAGCCCGCCGCGTCCTGGAGGACGGGGTTGATCTCGAAGAGATCGTCCATCGAGCGGTAGTAGACCTCGGCGTCGAGCGCATAGCCACGCGCGGGCTTGGTCTTGAGACCGAGCACCACCTGGTCGGACGACTGCGGCCCGAGGCCCGTGTCGGTCATCACCCAGACGTCGAAGCCCGAAAACGACTCGTTGGAGATGAGCGAGAGGAACTGCGAGTAGCGCCCGTAGGCGAACTGGAGCACGGCGTTGTCGCCGAACTTCCGCTCCAGCTGGGCGCGCGGTTCGAGGCGGACGTATTCGCCGGAGCCGTGGTAGCTCAGGCGCAGTCCGGTGGTCAAAATCCAGTTCGCCGTGGGCCGGTAGATGGTCTGCGCGTACGTCTGGAGGTAGTTGGCCTGGAGGTCCGAGAGGAACGACGGCTGGTTGTCGAAGGTGTCTTCGAGGTAGAGCGCGAGGTTGCCCGCCCAGACCCCCACCATCGTCTCGAAGCGGGCGTTGGGCAGCCATTCGAGGTCGGCGCGCAGCGAGAAGTCCGTGGCCGTGTTGTCGCGGGTGAACTCCGTGCCGGCAAACTCGCCGACGGGGAAGTTGAAGTACTGCGACGCGGTCGCGTTCGTGCGGACGAAGACGTTGTCCGAGAGGATGCGGGTGTAGCCGAGGCTGAGCGTGCGGTTGCCGTAGTCGAGGATGAAGCGCGCGTCGTCGAAGATGGGCACGTCCACGCGGTCCTGGCCGAGGTAGGTCGAGATGGAGAGTTTGTCGCGGGGCGTGAGGTCGAGCGCCACGCGGGCGTTGACGTCGTAGAAGTAGTAGCTGTCCGGGATGCCCGTGAGGTCAGCGGAGCGCAGCGCCGCCAGGAGCGGCTCGACGGTCGAGCGGCGGGCGGCGAAGAGCCACGAGCCCTGCGCGTTGCCCACCTTGAGCGGCCCCTCCAGCCCCACGCGCGACGCCAGCAAGCCCACGCCGAGGCTCGCGTCGAACTCGTTGCGGTTGCCCTCCCGGTTGTAGATGTCGATGACCGAGCCGAGCCGGCCGCCGTAGGGTGCCGGGTAGCCGCCCTTGTAGAGGCGGACGTCCTTGATCGCGTCCGTGTTGAAGATGGAGAAAAAGCCGAAGAAGTGCGTCGGGTTGTAGACGGTGGTGTTGTCGAGGAGGATGAGCGTCTGGTCGGGCGAGCCGCCGCGGATGTAGAGCTTCGAGGAGAAGTCGTTGGCCGCCTTGACGCCCGGCAGCAGCTGGATCGAGCGGAAGAGGTCGTTCTCGAACGCCGACGGGATGCGCTGCACCAGCGCGATGGGCACCTGCTGCACGCCCACGGCCCGCTCCTCCTCGATGGGCAGTTCGGCCTCGACGGTCACCCCGCCGACCTCGGTGGACGTCGGCTCCAGGTCCACGTCGAGACGCCGGGTGCCTGGCTCGAGCGTGAGCGTTCGGGTCTGGTCGGTGTAGCCGATGTAGGAGAACCGCAGGGTGACCTCGCCGGGCGTGAGGTCGGAGAGCGTGTAGAAGCCCGACGTGTTGGTGGTTGTCCCGCGCGTGGTCCCCGCGATGGTGACGGTGGCCTGGAGCAGCGTTTCGCCGGAGGAGGCGTCGCGGATGTAGCCGTTGACGGTGGCGCGTTCGGGCGCGCTCTGCGCCATGGCGGGCGCGAAAACAACGGTGCCGAGCGCGCTGAAAACGAACGTCAGCGCGAGCAGCGCACGGGAGACAGGCATGAGAGAGGTGGGCAGACCGAGAAGGGCAGCGCCGCGTCGCAGGAACGAGCCGAGCGAGAGGGCTGGCGCGGGTACGGAGCGGCTGCTGGCGGGTTAGCCGTTGCTTGTGAAGGTTTCGTAACCAACGCTTCGAACACGCGCGCTGACAAGGTACAGGAATAGACGGTTGGAACAAGCGGACAAATGGTAGAGATCATGCGAGCCGTCGCACCGTCCCCCTATCTTGGCGCGACTCTACCACCACGCCCGTGCGTATTCGTCCGCTCCGTTTCCTGCTGCCGCGCCTCTGGTCCACACCGCGCCCTTCGCCTACGCCGCGCTCTTTATCTGCGCTGCGCCTGGGCGTCGCGCTCGGCGTCGCGCTCGTCACGACCGCCTGCGGGACGTCGCCGGACCCGGCCGCCGGACCTGCGGTGCCGGATTCGAGCCGCGTCGAAGCCGTAGCCGATTCAACCGCGGCAGACCCAGCAGCGGCAGACCCAGCAGCGGCAGACCCAGCAGCGGCAGACTCGGCCGTGACCGATTCGGCCGTGACTGCCCAGCCAGACGCCCTGGCAGCTGCGGACCTGGACTCCATGCTGGCCGCCCTCGACCTAGGGGTAGCAGCTCCCGCCGCGGCGCCTCCCCCTGCCGACGTCGCCGCAGCACCCCCCGTGGCTGCCCCTGCGCTGTCGGCTCCTGCTCTGGCGGCCCCGGATGACGCGTCTGAAAACGCGGAGCCGGGAGCGCCTCAGGCAGCCGTGGAGACGGACCGGATCGCCGCGTTGGAAGGCCGCATCGAGGCGCTCACGGAGATGCTCGGGGCGGTGCTCGCCACGCAGCAGCCCGCCGACGAGGCCGTGGCCGACTCGGCAGGCGTCGGCGCCCGCGCCCTCGACAAGCTCGGCGACGCCCGGGAAACGGCAGGCCAGCTTGGCTGGCGCGTGTTCCTCGCGTTCATCGTCGGCATCACGGCGTTCTATCTCATCCGCTCACTCACGTTTCTCCTCGATACGCTCGCCGCCCGGACGGCAGAGCGGCGGCTGTTCTACAAGCGCCTCATCCCGATCATGCGAATCGGGATCTGGATTTTCACGGCCTATGTCGTGGTCAGCTCCATCTTCGGGCTGGGCACCAACGAGCTCGTCGCGGCGGGCGCGGCGCTCGGCGTCGCCATCGGTTTCGCCGCGCAGGACGTGCTCAAAAACATCTTCGGCGGGCTCATCATCGTCTTCGACCAGCCGTTCCAGGTCGGCGACAAGATCGCGGTGGGCGGCACCTACGGCGAGGTGATCGAGATCGGCCTCCGCTCGACGCGCATCGTGACGCCGGACGACAACCTCGTCTCGGTGCCCAACGCACAGGTAGCCGACGGGCAGGTCTCGAACGCCAACGCCGGCGCGCTGGACTGCCAGGTGGTCACCGACCTCTACCTCCCCGGCTGGGTCGACGTGCACCAGGCGAAGCAGATCGCCTACGAGGCGGCGTCCACGTCGAGGTATGTCTACCTCGACAAGCCAGTCGTGGTGATCTGCAAGGACGAGTTCAAGGAGACCTTCTTGCTGCACCTCAAGGTCAAGGCCTACGTGTTGGACACGCGCTACGAGTTTCTGCTCATGAGCGACGTCACGGAGGCGGCTAAGGCGGCCTTTCTCAAAGCGGGCCTGCTCGAACCGATGCCGGTCCGCTCCTACCTCATCGAGCCGACCTCCGCCTCCCCAGCAGGCATCGATCCTGCTTCCTCGGATGCCCAGCCGGGCGCATCACCAACGTCAGACGCCGCGCCGCGTGCGGCGTCCAGTGCTGGGGACGGCGCGCGCCACCCTACGCGCGCGCCCGGTACCGCCTAGCCTCTCGGCCCAGTCCTCTCTTCCGCCTCGATGGACGACGTCCTCTCCCCCTCCGAGCCGCAAGCGTGCGACCGCCTCGCTTCCTGGCTCGATGCCACCGACGGCTATGCCCGTGCCCACCTCGCGCACGCGCATGCGACCCTTCATACCGACGTGAGCCAGCCGCTCTCGTCGCTCCTGGCCGACCTCGCCAGGGTGCACCGCGCGCGGCTGGACCTGCTTCCGACCGGGGCCGACCAGGCCCTGCCAGACCGCCACGTGCTCTGGACGCTGCTAACGGCGTACCGGACGGGCATCGAGGACCACGTGCTGGCGCCGCTTCAGGATGCGCTCGACCGATGGGCTCTTCCGGACCGCGTCGAGGCGGCGACGCTTGCCCCCTTCGCGGACCTCGCCCGCTTCTCAAACGAGGCCCCCGGCCGCCTGTCCCGCGACGAGCCCGACGACCTCCTCGTAGCCACGCCTGGCGATTCGACGCGGGTGCGGCTTCGTAAGCGGGTCGCGCGTGAACAGCGTGCGTTCCGGGAGCGCCGGCGGGCGGTGGCGAACGGCCTCCGACGCCTCGTGCGCCAGGCGCCGAGGCCCGCGCCGCCGCCGACGCAGACGGTACGCCTGCAAGCACTCCTGGACTACCACGCGCAGATGCGACTCGGGGGGCTCTTCGAGGCGCTCCACGAGGCTGCGCAGCAGACCGTTGCCGCCACCCTGGCCGACGTGACGGAAGCCCTCGACGGGTGGATGCACGCCGTGCTGCGCGCTGAAGCCGCGCTTGACCGGGCCGCGCTGCACGACCTCGACCTTGCCTGGCCGGACGAAGTCGTCGCGCAGAAGACGGCCCTCCAAGACGAGGCGTCCATGAAGGCCGAGGCTGCCCTGGAGCGCGATCCCCTCTCGGCCGACGAGCGGACGCTCGTGCGGGGCGCGCTTGACGCGGCGGTGGAGCTTCAGCGTGCGCTGCACGACGCGCACGCCCTCGACATGGCAGCGCGCTTCGCCGAGGCCGAGGCGGCGCTCGATGCGGCTCATGCGCTCCTCCACAGCGACGTGGATCGCACCTCGCCCTACCGGCTGCGGCCTACCCGCGCGCTGCCCGCCGAGCCGCTGCGGCCTGCCGCCCAGGCCGCGACGCGAGCCGAGCAGTGGCACGCGTGGTACCCGAAGCTCGAAGCGCGCCTGACGCTCATGCGCACGCTGCTCGACCTCCGCGCGCTGCTGCTCACCGAACTCGACGGCTTGGTCGGGCGCGTGGGCCAGAGCGGGCTGCGCCCGGTGCTGCGCGGGGTCCAAGATGTGGTGGACGACCTCCTTGGGCTCAGCGAGGCTGCCGAACGCGCGTGCCAGGCCGCTGCCGCCGACGACGACGTTGCTGGGCTGACCGTGGCGCTGCGCGGCCTGCTCAGCGAGGCTGTGAACAAGACAGCAGGGCAACTCGTGCGCCGCCTCCAGACGAGCAGCCTCTCCGCGGCGCTCGAACGCGGGCTGGCCGCCGCCGAGTCGCGCATCTCCAAGGCCGTCGACGCGCTGCCGGACCACCTCTCGGTGGCGGCCGACCTCGCAGACCGCCCCCTCGACCCCACGCAAAAGGCAGAACGTGCGGTCGTGCGTCCGATGGCACGCACCGTCCTCGACCAAAGCTTCCTCGCACGCCTCGGCGAAG
Organism: Bacteroidota bacterium; assembly: GCA_039178415.1. Lineage (GTDB taxonomy): Bacteria > Bacteroidota > Rhodothermia > Rhodothermales > Rubricoccaceae > JBCBEX01. The sequence continues at coordinate 4,969 of JBCDFF010000097.1, read as the reverse complement.
GCGGCGAGGCGCTCAAACAGCCCCTCTTTCGCGTGCTGGCGAAGGCCGAAGAGGTGCAGTCGGCCGTGCACTACAACCTCGACGCCGCGCTCGAAGAGCTCGGCAGTGCGCTGCCCGAGGCGTCCACTACCGTCGCCACCTCGATCGAGCCGGACGCGGACGGCGACGTTGACCTGCTGGCCGTAGACCCGTCCGTTGCGGACGAGGCCGCGCCCGGGCCAGCCGCTCCAGACGCCGCAGTCCCCTCCTCCGAGTCGGACGCGTCTGTCGGCGGCTCGACGCCCTCTGATGCGAAGGCGGCCCACGCAGACGAAGACACGGCGGCAGCCCCTACGGAGGACGTGGACCCCGACGAGGAGCCTGCCGAGCGGGTCTCTGCGGCCGAACGCATCGCCTCCGCGCGGGAACTGACGGTCACCGGCCTGTCCCGGGCGGCTGAGCGGCTCGCGGGCATCGTCGAGCCGCTCCACGACCCATGGACGGCGTTCCTTGCCCAGGCCACCCAGGTCTTCGAGCGCCGCTGGGGTATGCTCCACCAGCGCATCGAAGCGGCGGGGATGGAGGGGCAGTTCATGGACGTGAAGCTGCGCATGGCCGACGAAGGCGCGCGGATGGGGCGCGAGGCGCAGACCCGCCTGCGCGTCACGGGCAAGCGCCTCGGCACGGAGGCCCAGCGGTGGTGGAAACGGGCCGTCTCGCTCATCCGCAGGGGGCAGAGCGCCGCAGGCCTCACCCAGAACACCGCAGCCCGCCAGGCCACGCTTGACGCACTCGGCGAGATCACGACCATCCGCCAGCGCCTACCACTCGTCTACCGCCGCCTCTTCTCGTTCGACCCCATCGCCGACCCGCTGCTGCTCCAGGGCCGTAATGCGCAGCTCGACACACTCGGGAGCGTGCTCAACCGCTGGCAAGCACAGCAGCCGTCGAGCGCCATCGTAGTCACCGCGCCGATGGGCGGCGGGTCGACATCCTTCCTGCGCGTGGCTGCGGGATCGCTCCTGACAGGCCACCCCGTGCACCGTGTGGCATTGACCGAACGGCTCGCCGACCCCGAAATTCTTGCCGACGCCCTCGCCCAAGCCTTCGAGATCGACCTACCGCGCGAAGACTCCAGCTTGTCGCGGCTCGGTCAACTCGAACGGCAGCTGCTCGCCGGGACCGACCAGCCGCCGCGCGTGTGTTTGCTCGAACACCTGGAGCACCTCATGCTGCGTACCGGCGGCGGCCTTGCCCCGCTGGAGACCACACTCACGTTTCTGAGCCGCACCGACCACCGCGTGTTCTGGCTCACCACGATGAACGAGTCTGCGTGGCGCTTCATGGCGCGGACTGCGCCAGCGCTCACCGGCCTCGTGATGCCGCTCTCGCTCCCCCCGCTCGACCGCTCTGCGCTGGAGGCGCTCATCCTCAAGCGCCACGCCCGCAGCGGCCTCCCGCTCACGTTTGACGAGCCGCAGGCCCCGGCCCCGCTCCTCGTGCGCCGCCTCAAGGGAGCCAAGAACGACGCGGCGCGCCAGGACCTCCTCCGCGCCGACTACTTCGACCGCCTCGCGCGCGCCTCGGGTCGCTCCATCGCGCTCGCGCTCTTCTACTGGCAGCGCAGCCTCGACTTCGAGGCCGCCGGCGACCGGCTCACCGTGCGGTCCCTGCCTGCGCTCGACTTCGGCTTCCTCGCGAACTACGACCTGCCGCGCGCCTTCGCGCTCAAGGCCCTCCTGCAGCACGGCACGCTCACGCTCGGCGAATACCAGCGCGTCTTCCGCTCCACCCCGCGCGAGGGCTACCTCCTCTTCGAGTCGCTGGCAAACGAGCTGCTCATCACGCGAGCCAACGGCACCACGAACGCCACCGCGCCCGGTGCTCCCATGGCCGTGCGGCTCGGCGAGCGCTACCGCGTCCACCCCCTCCTGGTGCACCCCGTTGCCGAGGCACTTCGGAGCCGAAACATGCTGTAGGAGCGAACGGTCGCGGCGGCTGCCCTACTGCTCCGCCAGCGTCTTTTTGAGCTGCTGGATCGTATCCACCGGCGTGGGATCGACGCCCTGGAACATCGCGAGCCAGAACGAAACGAAGTCGCCCAGTTGGAGGAGCGCGAGCATGCGGCCGAGGCGCGTCGAGCCTTCAGCCGGGGCTTCCGTCCACGACGCCACATTGTCCTCCAGCAGCCCTTGCGTGATGGTCATGCGCTTCTGGATCTGCGCGTGGTCGCTCTCGTCGCGGAGCACCACGACGGCCATCTGCTGCGAGATCGACACGGGCGCAGCCTCGAAGCACATGATTTCGTTGTGGTTCAGCTCCGCGAAGAGGTTGCCGACTGCGGGGGCCTTGGCGTTCTCGTGAATCTGCGTGCGCCAGCGGAGGTTGACGGCTTCGAGGAACCCCGAGCCGCTGTAGATCACGGCGAGCTTGCCATAGAGCGTCTCTGCCAGGTCGATGGCCGCATTGCCGTCGGTGTGTGCCATGCGCTCAGCACGGGCCGTAGCCTCGGCGAGGGCCGCGTCGAGGTCGGCGTCCGGCAGGTCGGTCATGCCGAGCGCACGCGCCAGGCGGAGCAGTACCGAGAACGAGTAGCCGAGGGCGGCGCGGGGCTGCAAGCCCCCCGGCACCACAACGTGGGCGAGGTCGTTCCGCTTCGCCTCGGCGAGGAGCGTGCCGCCGGTGGTGACGCAAAGCACGGTCGCGCCGCGGTCGAGCGCCTGGCCGAAGGCCGAGAGGGTCTCCTCGGTGCCGCCGGAGTAGCTCGAAGCAACAACGAGGGTCTTCGGGCCGACGAAGGCGGGCAGGTCGTAGCCGCGCACGACCGTCATCGGGACGGGGCTGGTGGCCTCGCAGTAGGTGCGCGTGAGGTCACCGCCGATGGCCGAGCCCCCCATGCCGCAGACAACGACGGCGTCGAAATCGGTGGCGGTCCAGCCGAGGCCTTCGATCGAGGCCGCGCGGGTCCAACCCTCGCGGAAGTGGTCTGGGAAGGCACAGACAGCCCCGAGCATGTCGTCGGGGTCGAGGCGGTCAAGGGCAGCGGCGAGGTCGAACGTCGAGGTGGATTCCATCGGAGCGGAGCGGGGGCGAGAGCGCAGAAGGCGCGTGTGCAGGGACGACCGGTCGGTCGTGGCTGGGTGGTGCGCGGGCAATCTACGTGCCTTCGTCCCCTACTCGCGTTTACCCGGCACCGTCCGTCACACCCTCCGTGACGCCAGCGTCTCCTGGACCACTTCCTGGACGCGGGCGGTCGTGAAGGGCTTGCCGAGGTAGCCGTCGAAGCCGCAACGGAGGAAGCGCTCGCGGTCGCCGGGCATGGCATAGGCCGTGACGGCGAGGATAGGCGTCTCGGCGTAGCCCGGCACCTCGCGCAAGGCGTGCAGCGCGTCGACGCCGTCCCGCTTCGCGCCGAGGTTGACGTCCATCAGCACGAGGTCGTAGGGGTGGAGCTGCGCCAGGCGGAGCGCCTCCGTCTCGGTGGCGACGGCGTCGAGGCGGTAGTGCGGCCCGAGCGCGTAGTGGAGCATGCGCTGCGCGTCGGCGCTGTCCTCCACGGCAAGCACGCGCGCGTCGGCGATGCCGTCGTCGCCGTCCGTCTCGTCGTCCCGCCCGGCTCGCGCCGGGGGGTAGGTTTCGGCTTTCGGCTCCGCATCGACGCCCGGGAACGTGACCGTAAAGGTCGCCCCGGCCCCGCGTTCGCTCTCCACCTCGATCGTGCCCTCCATCAGTTCGACGAGGCCGCGCGTGATGGCCAGGCCGAGACCGCTCCCCTCGTGGGTGCGGGCGATGCCCGTGGACTCCTGCGAGAAGCCCTCGAACACGAACGGAACGAAGCTCGGGCTGATGCCGATGCCCGAGTCTCGGACGGCGAGGTGCACCCCACGTTCGCTCTCCGTGAGCGACACCGTGACCCCGCCTACCTCGGTGAAGCGGATGGCGTTGTCGAGCAGGCTGGCGAGGACGCGCTGCAGCAGCGTGGGGTCGACGATGGCGCGGAGGGGGCGCTCGGGGAGCTTCATCTCCATCACCAGCCCCTTCTCGTCCGCCGCGGCTGTGTGGAGACGGACGGCTTCGCGGACCTCGCGGCCCACGTCGAGGTCGGCAGCGCGCACTTCCATCGTTCCTGCTTCGAGGGTCGCGAGGTCGAGGATGCCGTTCAGGAGGCGCAGGAGACGAGTCCCGCTGCGCTCGATCACGCTCACCATCTCGCGCTGCTCGTCTTGCGCCGTCTCCGACAGCAGCGCCGAGAAGCCGATGATGCCCGTGAGCGGCGTCCTAAACTCGTGGCTCATGTTCGCGAGGAAGCTTGCCCGGATCTGCATCATGGCCTCGGCCTGCTCGCGCGCGGCGACGAGTTCGCGTTCCCGGCGGTGCTGCTCGGTGAGGTCGCGGAGGCTGCACCGCACCAGGGGCGGAGCCTGGCTGAGCGGGCTCAGCCGCAGCTCGCAGACGATATCGCCCCCCTCGGCGTCGCGGCACGTCCACTCCTCGGTGAGCGCCTGGAGGCTTGCCTGATGGAGCAGCCTCGTCAGCCGGTCGGCCGACACGACCCCGCCCGGCTGCCAGGGCGGGCTGATGATGTCGAGGGGCTGCCCGAGCAGCGTCTCTGGCTCGCGGCCGAGCAAGATTCCGGCGTTCTGGTTGGCCTGCGTGATGCGCCCCTGATCGAGGTCTACCACGAGGATTGCCTCGGGGGCCGTCTCCACGAGCGCCCGGTGCAACTGGTCTTTTGCCCGCGCTTCCCCTTCGGCGGTCCGCTGCGCGGTGAGATCGAGGCCGATGAGGTGGGCGGCTCCTCCGTCGTCGTACTTGTGCGCCACGACCATCAGGTGCCGCGTCTCGCCGCCGATCGACGGGGTGAGGTCGCAGGTGGCCTGCTCGGCATCGCCCGCGAAGAAATCCTGCAGGAACGCCTCGAGGGCGCGACCGGCCCCCAAAAAGTCGATAGGCTGGTTGACGAACTCGGCCGGGGACAGCTCGAAGAGGG
>JBCDFF010000096.1:0-11743 GCA_039178415.1 Bacteroidota bacterium | reverse complement strand
GAAGGCGTCAGCGGGGTCGGCGGTCACGTAGAAGACCACATCGTTGAAGTCCTGGTCGCAGTTGGGCCGGTCGCGCTCGATGTCTTCGAAGGCGAGCAGGATCTCGTCGCGGTTCGGCACTTCGAGGAGGACCGTGTGCTGCCGCAGCGCCGGGTCGGCCTCCGGGTTGAAGTCCGGGTTCGAGAAGAGGAGTTCCTGCTCGGTGCGTGGCTCCACGCGGTCGCCGCGCCAGCCGTTCGGGACGATGAAGAAGCCGATCCCGGTGCCTGCCTCGAAGCGGCCGAGGCGGACCTTGTCCCCGGGAAAGAGGCCGCCGCCGCTGCCTCCGTACGACGTGTTCGGGAAGACCACGCGCAGCTCATCGATGGCGTCCGGGCTGGCCGGAGGCGCGTCGAGGTCGTAGGTGTAGAAGCCGAGCGCGTTCTTGAAGCCCGCGCCCTCGTGCACGAACGTCACCCACACGTCGGCGTCCTGCAGGAGGTCGAGCGCGTGCGCGACGTCGTCGCCGAGGAACTGCGGGTTGTTCTCGGGCACGCTCTGGCGCTCCGGCAGCGCCGCGTTTACGGCGTCGAGGACCCGCTGGTCGACGATGTCGGCAGGGTCTACCAACTCAGTCGGGACGCCTAGCTCGTCGAACGGGCTGAGGTAGACGAGCGTCTGGGCACCGGCCCCGCGTAGCAGCGACGAGGGCAGCGGCAGCGGCGTCCGTGCACCGCTGGGGGCCTCACCGCCGAAGCGCACCGTCGCCTCGTTGCCTGCGATGACCGCATCGAGGGCGGCGGGGAGGCCGAGGTAGTCCGTGCGCACCGAGAGCGCGCCCGTGCCCGCAGGCACCGCATAGCGGGCGGCATAGCGGCCGGTCTGGTCCGTCAGGCCGGAGCCGAGCAGGAGGTCGCCCGCGTACACGTCGAAGCGCACGCTGGCCATCGGCTGCGCGTCGCGCGTGAGCGCCTCCACGCGGAGGTCGACCGGGGCCGCCGTGGCATAGTCGAAGCCGGTCGGCACCTCCATCGACTCGATCTGGGAGTCGTCTGGAACGAGGGGGGCGTCGGTGCCGGGGAACGCGGGCACGCTCGTGTCGCAGCCGACCAGCAGGAGCGCCGAGGTGAGAAGGGCTACAGCGAGCGGCAGCCCAGCACGAAGCAGGAACATGGGGGTTCAGGGCAGATGGAGCGGAAGGGGACGACCGAGCGCCTGGCAAAGGGCGCGCCGGACTGGCTCGTCCTACCGACGCCGTGCCCACCCCTCCGCGCGGGTTACGGGGCTCCCGCGCGAGCGTACAGAACGGAACGCGCCCGGTCTCCATCGGGAAACCGGGCGCGCACGCGGGATGACGGCGAAGTCCTACCGGTTGTAGATCTTCGAAGTGACGCGGTAGCTCCCGTTGGTGTACCAGTCGGCGTTGCTCGCCCCGCTGGACTCGGCCCAGGGCTGGAAGCGCGTGTAGGCGTCCGTCACTGGCGTCTGCTCCGTCGGGTACACGAACCCGTCGGCGAAGTGCAGCGCCCACGGCAAGCCGCGCTCGTTCTTGTAGGTGAAGCCTGCGCTCACGTTCGTGCGGTCGTGGCTGGAGCCGAGCAGCGTGAGGTCCGCGCCCTCCGACGGGTCGAGGTTGGGCAGGTGCACCTCGCGGCCGCGCTCCTGGTTGCTCACCAGGAACGGGTTGAGCCACGTCACCGAGAGCGCGGGCGCGTCCACCGGCGCGGCGAACACGAGCGCGACCTCGACGGTGTCGCTCGGCGCGACGTAGGGGGCCTCCATCTGCGTGTTGGCGAAGAAGCCGCCCGGCCGCTGGAGGATCGCGTTGGCGTCGTCGAAGACGGGCACGATGGCGGCGGTGCGACCCTGCTCGGTGCCGTTGCCCGCGGTGGCGAAGAGGCCCGTGGCGAGGCGCTGGCCGCTCACCGAGGTGACCGCCGAGGCGTTGACTGGCAGGTCGAGGGCGAAGCCGTTGCGGTAGCCCGCGCCGATGGCCTTGACCACGAAGCGGCCGTCCATCTTGGTGAGGTCGCCGGCCGTGTTGCGGGCGAAGCGGAGGTTGTAGTCCACGACGAGGTCGTTGAAGTCGTAGTCGCCCTGGCCGGGCCAGAGGTCCTCGTAGGCGAGGGTGCCATACTGGTCTTGGGCGGGGCCGTACTCGTAGGTCGCCACGGCGGGATCGTTGGGTTCGTCGTCGATGCCGTCGTGGGTCCCGTCGCCGTCCGTGTCCGGCGGCGTCGGCGTGGCGTCAGCGATGTTCTCACGCTGGATCGACTCCGGCGGGTTGGCCGTCACGTAGAAGACGGCGTCGTTGAAGTCCTGGTCGCACCCCGGGTTGTCGCGCTCGATGTCCTCGAAGCCGAGGATCACCTCGTCGCGGCCCGGCACTTCGAGGAGGACGGTGTGCTGACGCAGCGCCGCCGACGCCTCGGGGTTGAAGTTGGGATTCGAGTAGAGGATCTCCTGGCCGCTGCGCTCGACCACGCCAAGGTTGCTGTTGCGCCAGCCGTTGGGGACGAGGAAGAACCCGATGCCCGTGTTGGCGGGGAACCGGCCGAGGTGGACCTTGTCGCCCGCGAGCAGGTTGCCGCCGCTCCCGGCGAACGAGACGTTCGGGAGGATGATCGTGTGCTGGGCGATGTCAGCGGGGCTGGCCGGGGGGGACGCGAGGTCGTAGGAGTAGTAGCCGAGCGCGTTCTTGTAGCCCGCGCCCTCGTGCACGAACGTGATCCACACGTCGGCGAGCTCGTCCAGCTTGATGTCGAGCGTCACGCTGTCGTTGATGTAGTCCGGACGCGCCTGCGGGACGTTCTGGCCTTCGGGCAGCGCAGCGTTGACAGCGGCGCTCACGTCGGCGTGGACCACGTCGCCCTCCCAGATGAGGTCAGCGGGGAGTCCCCAGCTGTCGAACTGGGCCTGGTAGCTGAGGGTGGGTCCGGCCTTGTCGCCGAAGCGCTTGGCCCCTGACGGAAGCGGGAGGGGCCGGCTCTGGTCGCGGGCCACGTCGCCGCCGAAGGTCGCCGCAGCCTGGCCGCCTTCGAGCGCGACCGCCTGCTCGTTGGGGAGCCCGATGTAGTCGGTGCGGATGGTGAGGTCGGCCGTGCCCGCCGGGACGACGAGGCGGGCCTCGTAGACGCCGCTGGCGTTGGTGATGCCCGAGGTCAGGCGGTCATCGCCGTCGTAGACGTCGAAGCGCACGTTCGGCAGCGGGCGGTCATCGCGCGAGCGTGCCTCGACGCGGACGGCCGCCTCGGCCGTGGTGGCATAGTCGAAGTCAGGCGCAACCTGCATCGCGTCGATGCCCTCACCGGCAGGAGCGGCAGGGTCGATGGGGGCGTCGTCCGGGGCGGCGGCGTCGCAGGCGGCCAGCACGAGCGCGGCAGCGAGGACCCAGGTGGTCCGTGGGAGAAAGCGGCTGAAAAGCATGGGAAGGGAGGGTGGGGGTGAGTGATCTCAGCAGGGAGGAGAGCAGAGCGCTCCGTCACCGCGTTGAGGTAGCGGTTGGTAGTGTGCACTCGATGCATCAAAGAGCAGACCGTCCCCGCCGTGCCAAGTCGAGGCTAGGCCAATCCCGTCCGGCTGCAAGCCTGCGCAGACGGCCCAGAATCGCCGCTTTCTCTGCAGCGTGTCGCATTGTCGGACAAAAGAGTCGCTATGCGCGTGCCGTTTGTTACGGCCGCGTTGCCGTGGCTGAGGCCGAAGCAGGTGTTGCCAGGGGCAGGTGCAGGGCCCGGCGGGTGGAATCGAAGCCGGGGGGGTAGAATGGGTGCACGTGATCCGAAGGCTGCTGGGCGGCGTGCCCTCGGCGGCCTGCTGGGCTCCCAGCGCCGTGCGCGCGAAAAAGCGCTCACGCCCCCCTGGACATCGCCGCCCTGAACAGCACGAGCCCCAACGCCACCGTTGTCCCAGACGCCGCCGCTGCCCCAGACGCCGTCGTTGCCCCGGACGCCGCCGCCAAAGACAGCGCGGCGGCCACGGCTGCGAAGCCATGACCGCCGCGTGTGGGGGTCTAGAAGGGAGACGGCGAGGTCAGCGCGCGCGGGTCAGGCGGCGGAGTTCCTCGAAGCGCTCGCCCTGGATGCGGACGAGGTAGAGCCCCGGCGGCAGGTCGCCGCCGTTGAGTTGGGCCCGGCCCACCGAGTTGCTCGACAGCGTGCCGTCGAAGAGCGTGGCTACGCGGCGGCCGAGCACGTCGAACACCTCCACGCGTACGTCTTGCCCCTGCGCCACGGCGAAGTCAATCTGGGCGCTCTCGGTGAAGGGGTTGGGGAACGCAGCGATGCGGACCGTCTCGTCGAGGTTGACCTGGGCCTCGACCTCGGGCGAGTATTCAAAGGTGCCGTCGAAGTCGACTTGCCGGAGGCGGAACTGGTAGGTGCCGGGCGCGAGGCCGTCGAGGCGGAAGCTGTAGCGCTGCGTCTCGGCGGTGGTGCCCGCGCCGCGCACGAAGCCGGCCGTCTCGTAGATGCCCGTGCCGGTGGCCGGATCGACCATCTCGATGTAGAAGCCTGCGTTGACCGTCTCCGACGAGGTCGTCCAATCGAGCTGCACGGCCTCGCCGATGCTGGTGGCGCGGAAGCTGGTCAACTCCACTGGCAGCGCCGTTGCGTCGCCCACTTCGACGTTGCGGATCTCGTGGAAGCTGCGCGCAGCCCCGGTGGACGAGCCGAAGCCGAGCTTGAGCGTTGCGGGGGGCGGCGTGTCGAGTTGGATTGGGGCAATCACCTCCGTGAATGGAGCGCTGGCCCCGAACTGCACGTTGACCGTGATGGCGTAGCCCGTGCCACTCGGGATAATGGCGATCTGCGCACGGCGGTAGTCCTGGCTCGTCTGGTCGGGGCGGGTCGCTTGCCGGAAGGACAGCGACTCGGTGAGTGTCCCCGTTGTGGCCACGAACGGATAGTCGTTGGTGGCGTCCGCGTCGCTGGTGTTGGCCGCGCCGCGCACGGTGAGCGAGTTGACTTGGCGGCCCGGTCCGCCGTTCTTGCAGCGGTCGCCGGGGTTGGCGAAGTTGCCGAACTCGTCGAAGCCGATGCCGACATACGCGCCCGCCAAGCCTGGCCGTTCGTCGCCGGGAGTGGAGCAGCCGTTGGCATAGCCGAGCGACCCGCCCCACTCGCCGATGTCGAAGTCGCCCGTCGAGAGCGCGCCGTCGAAGAGGAACAGCGTGAAACCGTCGCCAGGGAACGTGTCGCCCCAGATGGCAAACTCGATGTCCACGACGACGCCGTCCGTGGACGGGAAGGCCGTGTCAAGGAAGGCGTAGCCACGCCGGAACTCGGCGTTGTCGGTGAGCCGGAGCCACCCCTGCCCGACCGGGTCTTCGTCGCCACCGGTCAACTCGGCATCACGAGCGAGCACCCACCCGTTGGCGGTGGTCCCGGTGAACGTCTCCGTGATGGGGAACTGCGCCTGCGCATGCGGGCTGAGCGCAAGCAGGAGGAGTAGGAGAAGGGTGAAGCGAGGCATGGGGGTGGGGCGTGGTTGGGGCCGTCTAGATGACGCAGAGGTCGCCGGGGCGAGCTAGGCCGCCGATTCAGCGAAGGAGCGCTGGGTGCGGCGGATGCGGCGCAGGAGGTTGTCAAGGCGCGCACGGAGCTCTTCGGGGTTGAAGGGCTTCACGACGAAGTCGTCGGCGCCGAGGCGGAGGCAGCGCACCCGGTCGGCGCTCTGCTCGCTGCCGGAGAGCATCACGACCGGCACGGCGTCGTAGGCCGTCTGGCTGCGCAGCTCCTCGACGACCTCGAAGCCGTCGATGCCGGGCATCTGGAGGTCGCACACGATGGCGTCGGCGGTGTGGTCCGCGAGCCAGGCGAGGGCGTCCTCGCCCGTGTCGTGCAGCACGACCTCGTAGGTGTCGGCGAAGTAGAGCGCCAGGAAGCGCTGCATCGCCACGTCGTCTTCGATGACCAGGAGAACAGGAAGCATGGAAGTAGGAGTCTGGGTGTAGGGTGCCCGTCCTCCAAGCAAAGCACAGACCGACCGCGCTCGGCCGTGCCCGCCGTCCCCGTGCCGATAGGAGGGCCCCCTTGCCGAAAGAGCCCGCTAGGCGCGTCCGCGCGTGAGATCGTTCGATAATGCAACGGCGTCGGCGATTGACACGCGTCGATTGTGACGCGCTGGTTCCAAATCGACCACGGCAGCTGTCCTGAAAACACGCGGACGCAGGAGCCGGGGGGCCACGAAACCACGGGGACCCTGGGTAGAAATCGCCCCGCCGGTTACAGATCGTCCACGGATGCCCCCGAGCGGCGCGCGCAGGCCGGGCCCGCGTCGGCCATCTTGAGGCGGGGCGCGCCCCAGAAAACGCAGCGCAGGCCTTTAGATTGGCTCATACGGGCCGATATCAGCTCTCTTGGCGTCTAAGCACGTCCTGCATGCGTCGCAGACTGAGGGCAAGGCGGCCGCCCCGAACCATCTTGGCATTCATCTTGGCAGGACACTTGGCCTACGGGGCCGCTACGCGGTCATCGTACTTTACCCCCCAGCCTCTTCCTACCCCGTATGTCGCTCTCTACCAACACGTCCGCCATGGGTGACGGCCAGAACACCGTAGCGCCCAAGCCAAGCACGCCCGCCCCCGCTGGCAAGGCGGCTTCGCCGCGCCCCGCCTCCGCGCTGCCCACGGCCGAAGGCAGCCAAAACCTCGACCGCATCCGCGATATCCTCTTCGGCAACCAGATGGAGGCCTACGAGGCGCGCTTCGTCCAACTCGAGGAGCGCCTCGCGGGTGAGATGGACACGCTGCGCGCCGAGCTGCGCCGCCGCTTCGACTCGCTGGAGACGTTCGTCAAGGACGAGGTCGCCAGCCTCGACCGCCGCCTCGGCGAGGAGAACGACGCCCGCTCCGAGGGCGACGAGGCGCTCGCCGAGCTGCTCCGCAGCAAGCACGACGCCCTCGCGAAGCGCGTCGGCGAGTACCGCGACACGGCCGCTGCCGCCGAGCGCGACCTGCGCCAGCAGCTCTTGGAGCAGGCCACCCGCGCCGCCGACGACCTCCGCGACCAGACCGAGCAGACGCAGCGCGCGCTCCAGCAGCACGTTGCCGACCTCGGCAGCCGCAAGACCGACCGCGCCGCGCTGGCCGCCCTCTTCTCGGAGCTCGCCTTCCGCATCAGCGGCTCGGACGAGTAGGCCACGCCTCCTTCAGGGTGGCGAGGGGGCGCGGTGAGACCGCGCCCCTCCATCCCCCCTTGATCCGGAGCCGGAGACGCCCCCGCGTGCGTCTCCGGTTTCGTTTATTGAAGCCGCTGCGCCAGCCCTACCCCGCCATGCCCTCGGACGTCGCGCCTTCTGACGTACCCTCGCCCGACGCTGCCCCACCCGCTGCGGTGCCCAATGCTGCGGTGCCTAATGCTGCGGTGCCACCGCTGGGGGCTGCGCCCAATGCTGCGGTGCCACCGCTGGGGGCTGCGCCCACTGCTGCGGTGCCACCGCTGGGGGCTGCGCCCACTGCGAGGGCTCCGCTGCCGGCCGACCGCGAGCGGCTACGTGAACTGCGGCAGTTGCTCCTCGGCCAGGACCAGGCGGCGTTCCTCGACCGCTGGCGCGAGATCACCGAAGACAAGGTCGACGCGACCACCCTCTCGGACGTGCTGCCCGACGCCGTGCGCCTCCGCAGCCGCACCGACGCCGAACGGGGCGACTCGGCGCTCGGCGACGCGCTCGCGCCCGCCATCGAGGAGGGCATCCAGGCGTCGGTGGCGCGCAACCCGCAGCCGCTCGTCGACGCCATCTTCCCGATCATCGGCCCGGCCATCCGCCGCGCGATCCAACAGGCGCTCGCCTCGTCGCTGCAGTCGGTCAACCAGGCCGTCGAGTATGGACTGACGTGGCGCGGGCTGCGCTGGCGCGTCGAGGCGTGGCGCAGCGGGCTGTCGATCGGCGAGGTGGCGCTGCGCGACACGCTCCGCTACCGCGTCGAGCAGGTCTTCCTGATCCACACCGAGACGAGCCTGCTGCTGCGCCACGCCGCGCTGCCGGGCCTCGCCGACGCCGACGAGGACGCCGACATCGTATCGAGCATGCTCTCGGCCGTGCAGACGTTTGTGCGGGACTCGTTCCACGTGGACGACACCGAGGCGCTTGATGCGCTCCAGATGGGCGACCTCACCGTCTGGCTCGTGCCGGGCCCCGAGGCCGTCCTCGCGGCCGTGATCCGTGGCACGCCGCCGCAGGAGCTGCGCCTGCTCCTCGCCGAGGGCATCGAGACGCTGCACCGCCGCCACGCGCGCGACCTCGCGGCGTTCGAGGGCGACGTGGACCCGTTCGAGGCCGCCGACCCGGTGCTCTACGACCTCCTCGTGGAGCAGCGCAAGGAGGACAAGGGCGTCTCGCCGATGGCGTGGCTGCTGCTCGCCGTGCTCGTCGTGCTGGTGGGCTGGTGGGGCTGGACCGCCTTCGACCGCATGCAGCGCTGGCAGGCCACGCTCGCCGACCTCGACGCGCTCGCGGGGCTCGACGTGATTACCGAAGAGCGCCAGTGGGGCGCCTACCGCCTCGTCGGCCTCCGCGACCCCGACGCGCCGCTGCCCGACTCGGTGCTCGCGCGCCACGGCTTCGCCGTCGAGGCGCTCGCCGACAGCCTGGGCGCTGACGCGGTGCGCATGCGCTGGCTGCCCTACCAGTCCGACAGGCCGCCCATCGTCGCGCAGCGCGCTGCCCGCCTCCTCAACGCGCCGCCATCGGTGGCGCTCACCGTGCGCGGCGACACGCTCGTCGGCACCGGGACGGCCCCCCGCCCCTGGCAGGACGCCACCCCCGACGCCCTCCGCTTCGTGCCCGGCGTTCAGGTGCTCGACTTTGACGCGGTGCAGACGCCCACCGAGGTCGCGGCAGGGCCAGTCGAGGCGGCCGTGATCCGCTTCGGCACCGACGACGAACTAGCCCCTGGCCAGGAGGCGACCCTCGCCGCACTCGTGGCCGACGTGCAGACGCTCGCTGAGGCGACCGTCGAGGACGACCGGCCGATTGTGCTCGCGCTCGTCGGGCACACCGACGGGACCGGGAGCACCGCCCGCAACCAACGCCTCAGCCTCCGCCGGTCGGCCCGCGTCCGCACCGTGCTCGCCGCCGCGCTCGCCGAGGCAGGGTTGACCGACCGGATTACCCTCCGGCTCGTCGCGGCGAGCAACGCCTTCCAACTCGAAGAGGGCGAATCGCTGCAGAGCCGCCGCGTGACCATCGAAGTGGAGCCAGCCGACTGAGTTCGCAGGCACGATCGCCGCGGCTCTCACGTTTACCGCGCATGCACAAGCTAGACCGCGACGCCTACCTCCTGCCGCTGACGCCCCGCTTCGGCGTCAACGCCTACCTCCTGGGCGATGTCCTGGTGGACGCCGGCGCCCGCCAGTCGCGCCGGTGCATTGAGCGGATGCTGCGCGGGCACCGCGTCTCGGCGCATGCCCTCACGCACGTCCACCCCGATCATCAGGGAGCCAGCCACGCACTCTGCCGCAGGCACGGCTGGCCGCTGTGGTGCGGGGCTGCCGACGTACCCGCGATGGAGTCGGGCGAGATGCCCCTGCCGCCCAGGCGGCTGGCGCGGCTGGTGGATGCGCTCTGTAGCGGGCCGCCGCACCCGGTGTCTCGCGCGCTCTCGGAGGGCGATGTGGTGGGCGGCTTCGAGGTGATCGAGACGCCGGGGCACACCGCCGGGCACCTGGCCTATTGGCGCGAAGCCGGCCGCGTGCTCATCCTCGGCGACGTCCTCAACGGCATGCACCTCGTCACGACGATCCCGGGTTTGCGGGAGCCGCCCGAGGTCTTCTCGGTCGACGCTGCACAGAACCGAGCGTCGGCCCGCCTGCTGCGCGGGCTGCGGCCCGAGGTCGTGGCCTTTGGCCATGGGCCGCCCCTGCGCGACCCCGAGCGCTTCGAAGCCTTTCTGGACGCGCTGCCAGCGTGAGGAGCCGACGGTCCCGTCTGGGTGCGGTGCGGGGCGTTGAGGCGGCCAAGGGGTTTGATGCGGCGAGGGGGAACGTCGGCGTAGTCCTACCGGCACGATCGAACGGGGAGACTTGCCCCGCGCTAGGTACGAGGCCGTTCTTGCGGGTTCACCCAACGTTCGACATGACCCCTCCTTGCTGCATGCGCCTCATGCACGGGACGGAGGAACTGTGCGACCGAACTCCGACCCCCGGCCCTCCATGTCCATCACCGAGCGCATCGAAGCGCTGCTCGCCGCGACCGAGCCGTTTAACCTCCTCACCGAGGCGGAACGCGCCGCCACCGTCGCCTTCGTCTCGACGCGCATCTACGAGGAGGGCGCGCTCATCCTGGAGCAGGGCGTGGACACGCACAAGGCGCTCTACATCGTCGAGTCGGGCCTCGTCCGCCTGCTCGACGCGCAGCAGCAGCGGCTCATCGAGATGTGCGGCGAGAACACGCACTTTGGAGCCTATGGGCTGATGGAGGGCGGCATCCTGCCCTACGAAGCACGGGCCGTGGAGCCGACCGTCTGCGCGCTCGTGGACGCGGAGCGGTTCTGGGCCCTCCTCAAGCAAAACGACGACTTCAAGGCGTTCTTCGCCGAGAACCTGAAGCGGTTCGTCCGCACGCGCGAGACCGACCGTGACGCGGCGGGGGCCTACCTCCTCTTCGACACGACGCTCGGGGAGCTGATCCACCAACCGCCCGTCACGTGCCCGCCGGGCGCCAGCATCCGCACCGTCGCCCGGGCCATGCGGGACTACGAGACGGAGACGGTCGTGATCGTGAAAGACGGCCTGCCGATGGGCCTCGTCACCGAGGGCGACATCGCCACGCGCGTTGTGGCTGCGGGCCGCATCGCCGAAGACCCCGTCATGGATCTCGTCACGCGCCCGCCCGTGGCGCTCAACGCCGAGGCCCGGCTCTTCGAGGCGATCCAGGTGATGATGCAGCACCGCATCCGCCGCGTGATGGTGATGAGCCAGGAAAACCGCGACGGCGAGCGGGCCCTCGCCGGGGTCATTACCGCCCAGGACATCAGCCACTTTCGCGGCCTCGACCCCGTGGCCACGGTGGAGCGAACCGAGAAGGCGCAGTCCGTGGAGGAGTTGGCGGCCATCCGCGGCGAGTCCACGCGGCGCCTGCTGCGGCTCTACCAGCAGGGCGTCCACGCGCAGGACCTCCTCGACGTGATCACCGAGCTGGACGATCAGCTCAAGGCGCGGCTGTTCTTCCTCGTCGAGCGCGACCTCCACGATGCGGAGCCGGACGCGGCCTCCGGGCTGCCCTGGGTGTGGCTCGCGTTCGGAACGCCCGGCCGCCGCGAGTGCGCCCTCACGACGTGGCAGTCGAACGGGCTCGTCTACGACAACCCCGCCGACGAGGCCGAGGCCGAGCGCGCCGCGGCCTGGTTTGCGCTGCTGGCCGAGCAGATCGAAGACGCCTTCGAGGCGTGCGGGTTTGCCAGCAGCGAGGAGGGCATCGTGGCCTTCGCCGAGCCGTTCCGGCAGCCGCTCGCCACCTGGCAGGCCGCCTACCGCCAGTGGGCCAACGGCACCGAGGCGACCGCCACCCGCCGCGCCGCGTCGTGCTTCGACTTCCGCGCGCTCTACGGCCACACCACGCTCGCGGGCACCCTGCGCGACACGATCCGGCAGACGCTAGCAGGGACGGAGGAGCAGCCCCGCCCGGGCATCGTCCGGCTGCTCATGGACGAGGCAACCAGCCTCAAGCCGCCGTTCACCATGTTCGGCCGCCGCCTCGCCCGCGAGAAAGCGGACAACGGCGAGGAAGGGCTCAACCTCCGCGAGCGCGGCCTACGCCCCATCGTGGG
>JBCDFF010000095.1:0-11813 GCA_039178415.1 Bacteroidota bacterium | reverse complement strand
CGCAGGCGTCCTTCATGGCAGCGATCTCGTCGTAGAGGCGGTGCCAGTCGGCGGTGTAGACGAGGCCGCGCGTGATGACGACATCGATCTCATCGGCCCCGGCCTCGACGGAGGCTTTGATCTCGGCGAGGCGCAGCGCGAGCGGGCTCTGGCCGTGCGGGAAGCCCGTCGAGACCGCAGCCACGGGGATACCCGTGCCGTCGAGCGCGCGCTTCGCGGTTTCGACGTGCGCGTGGTAGACGCAGACCGCGCCGGTCGTCAGGCCGAGGTCGGCGACGCCGAGGGCTTCCAGGATGTCGGGGCGGACGGGCTGGCGGGCCTTCGCGCAGAGGCGTCGGACGCGTGCCGGGGAATCGTCGCCCGCGAGCGTGGTGAGGTCCATGCACGCGATGGCGCGCAGGAGCCACGCGGCCTGCCACTCCTTCTTGACGCTGCGGCGCGTGCCGAGCGTGGCGGCTCGGCGGCGCGTCGCGGGCGGGTTTACCCGTGTTTCCTCCACCCACCCGAGGTCGAGCGGGATGCCCGGGTTGTGTGCGTGCGCGTCGTCGTCAGTGCGGGCACTGGCTGTGTCAGCATGCCCGTTGGTCAGCGTCTCCATCATCGTTTGCGTCGTGAGAAAGGCCGTGAAGCAAGGTACGCGGTCCCTCGCCAGAGGCTCCGAGAGGTGCCAAGCCAGCGTGTGTCGCGGCCATCCTCGGTACGATCGTGCACGCCTAGACGGGCGCTACGCCAGCGAGCGGGCAGACGCTGAACCACTGACGTACTGAATCACCGATCCACGGGCGCTTAGGGTTCCAGCAGCGTGCGCGTCCAGACGGCGGCGTCGCGGTCATAGCGGATGCGGTGGTGGAGCCGCCGTGCTCCAGCCTGCCAACACTCGATCCGGTCGGGCACGACGCGGTAGGCGCGCCAGTGCGGGGGCCGGGCCACGGACTCGATCTCGGCGAAGCGGGTGTCGTGCTCGGCCAGGCGGTCTTCGAGGCTGGCGCGGTCGTCCAGCGAGGCGCTCTGCACCGAGGCCCATGCCGTGATGCGGCTGCGGCGTGGGCGAGCGTCGAAGTAGGCGTCAGCCTCGGCATCCGTGCCCGTCTCAACGCGGCCCTGGATGCGCACCTGCCGTTCGAGCGGCTCCCAGTAGAACACCAGCGCGGCGTGCGGACGCGCGGCGAGGTGCTGCGCCTTGGGCGAGCGGGCATCGGTCATGAACGCAAAGCCGCGCGTGTCGAAGGCATGGCACAGCACGATGCGGGCGTCGGGCATCCCCTCGGCGTCGATGGTGGCGAGCGTCATCGCGTGCGGGTAGCGAATCGCGGCGTGCGCCTCGGCGTCGGCGAACCAGTCGGCGAAGAGGACGAGGGGATCGGTTGGCATGGGACGTGGACACGAGAGGACCAGACACAAGGTCGTCCCAACGAACCACGCACGTCCTACGGGGTACTCCCTCGCTCTTGACTCCTCACTCTTTACCCTTCACTGATGTTCACAGGCATTGTCGAAGCTGTCGGCCGCGTGGCCCGCGTTGAGCCACTGGAAGGCGGTCGGCGGTTCACGTTCGAGGCCCCGTTCGCGTCCGAACTCAAGATCGACCAGAGCATTGCGGTCAACGGCGCGTGCCTCACCGCCGTGGCCGTCACGGACGCGACGTTCGAGGTCGTCGCCGTGGAGGAGACGCTCGCCAAGACGAGCCTCGGCAGCTTGTCCGAGGGCGACCCGGTCAACCTCGAACGCGCCATGCGCGCCGACGCCCGCCTCGACGGCCACTTCGTGCTCGGCCACGTCGACGCCACCGGCGAAGTCCGCTCCATCGAAACGCTCGCCGACTCCTGGATGGTGACCATCGAGTTCGACCCGCAGTACGCGCCCTACCTCATTCCCGTCGGCTCGGTCGCCCTCGACGGCATCTCGCTGACGGTGGCTCGCCTCGCGGATGACCACCTCACGGTCGCGATCATCCCCTACACGTGGGAGCACACCACGATGCACGCTTGGCAGCCCGGCCGCCGCATCAACTTAGAGTTCGACGTGCTCGGGAAGTATGTCGTCCGCGCGCTCGAACTACGGGCGTCAGCGGGATGAGTCTGCGGCCTTGTGGATCGTGATGAGCGGGTAGTAGCCGAGCCGCCCGAGTTCGTGCGCGTAGCGTTCCTCCAGATTGCCGAGGGCATCCACGAGCGTCTGACCGCCAAAGCGCTCGTGGATGTAGAGCTGGAGTAGTTGGTTGTTGGCAAAACGGAAGCAGGTCACCTCGTAGTCGAATGGCCAATCCTGCGCGTCGAACCAGGCCGGGCTGTGGGCATGGAAATAGAGGCTGCGCAGCGTCGGCTGGCCGTCGCGGGTCTTCGGGAGGAGCCGCTTGTGGACGTAGCGCGCGAGTTGGACGGGCAGCGTGAGCAGGTTGGGGAGGAGGGCGTGGCGGCCCCAGCAGTAGACCGCCACAGCGCGCCTGCCGGGTTGCACGACGCGGTGTAGCTCGCGGAAGGCGTTGGCTTGTTCGTCCTTGGGGATGTGGAAGATGGTGTAGAGCGAGGCCGCGGCGTCCATCACGCCGTCGCGCAGCGGGAGGCGCGTCAGATCACCGAGGAGATAGATGCCGCGTGGCCCGAGGTTGGCGCGAGCCTCATGCAGGGCGGTCAGCGAGAGGTCGACGCAGACATGGTGCTCGAACCCTTGGGCGTAGGACGTTGCCGCGCCCTGGGGGACGGGGCCTGAGGCGGCGTCGAGGAGGAAGCCCCCCCGCCCGAGCCGCGCGGTGACGCGCTGGGTGCAGCGAAACTTGTAGCGCTGCGCGGGCAGGTTGTCGGAGGCGAAGAGCTTGGCGTCGAGATAGCGGCCCTCGACCTTCTTCCAGCCCGCGTCGTCGTAGAAGCGCTGCACGCCGACCTTGTCGGCCGAGGGCTCAGGAGTGGAAGCGACCCCCTCGCGCTCGCGCAGGTCGAGCGGGCTCCCTGCGAGGGCCGTCGTGGGGATGGCGTTGTCTGGGAGCAGCCGCGCGATGCCCGTCGCCTGGACGTAGAGGCGCTCCCGCTCGGTGTCCGCAAATACACGCTCGATCTCGCGGGGCACCGCGCTGCCGTCAGCATGGCGCAGCGTAGCAGCGGCGTCTCGTACCCGATCAGTGGTGGCGTTTGTGGCCTCCACGAGTGAGCGACCTGTCACGGGGCAGCGTAGCAGCGCAGCTAGGTCTGCGTCGGGCGCGTGAAAGTCGGTAGGCATCGGGAAGCGGACAAGCGTAACGAGTGCCGAAACTACTCCACGCCCTCCCCGGATGCACCCGCGTGGTCCTCAGGCACGCTGCGTCTGGTGAGTATGACCTGGTGCGATGCAGAGAGAGGAGCTCCCCCTCTAGACAGGGCAGCGCATGCGCTGCGGGGGTTTTTTCCTTTCTGGGACGGGAGTGGTTGACGAGCGAGGCTAGGAGCCTATCCGAGTGAGGCGGTCTGGAGACTTAGGGTACACCCGCCTCGATTGGCACCACCGTCACGCTATCGAGCACGACCTCTGAGACGAGGCGCAGGTCGTCCGTGCCAACGAGTGCGGCGTAGTCGTCCAGCGCCTCGATGCCGTCGGCGGTGTGGTTGCGGTAGTCCTGCACGCGGACGCCGCCGCGGGTGCGCGCGTTGAACGCCACACGGAAGCGGTGGCCTGTGTCGTTCAGCCCGTCGGCGTCCGGCGCCAGCTCGTAGCTGTAGGCGAGGTAGTCCATCGTGCGGGTCTCGGCGTGCAGCCAGTAGACGTAGCGGTCCTGCCAGTCGCGCCCGCCGGCGGCCTGCGCGAACGTCACCTCGACGCGCTCGTATGGCTCGCCCGCGATCACGTCCTGCCCGAGGTAGCGCGGCACAGTGGCCGGGTCGGCGAGCGGCGCGGGAAGCAGGGCGAAGTAGGCGACGGAGTTGACCGCCGTCTCGGTGCGCCGAAATTCCCGCGCGTCCATCGGGGCCTCTGTGCCATTCGATTCCCTGCGTAGCCCGTCGTTGTCGAGTACGTCGCGGACAGGTAGTCCGGCTTCGTCGGTGCGGGTGCGTTCGTAGACGAAGCGCCCGGCGTCGCGCGTGAGCGTGAACGGGGTCCCGCGGAAGACGAACGTCATGCGGGCGCGGTCGAGCACGTCGCCGCCGTGCACCGCGATGGTGGTGTCGAGCAGCGCCCGTGCCAAGGCGTCGCCGACGGGCGCCTCGTCCATCATCGGTGCGAGGTTATCCTGCGGGGTGACTGCGGGCACCTCACCGGGCCTCTCACACGCGGCGAGAAGAACAACGAGGCCGCCCAGCAGCGCCGACAACCTTCTCACGTCTGCGTTCATCCTTCTGCCTTCAAACGAAGGGGGTCTGTTTGAGCGTCTCGGCGATCTTCTTCGCGTCGGTCGCGATGACAAACTCTTCGTCGGTGGGGATGACCCACACCTGCACGGCGCTGTCGTCGGTCGAGATGCGGCGTTCTTCGCCCCGGAGGCCGTCGTTGCGCTGCGGGTCGATGCAGAGGCCGAGGTGGTCGAGATTCTTACAGATCTGCGCGCGGACCGAGGGCGCGTTTTCGCCGATGCCCGCCGTGAAGACGACGGCGTCCGCGCCGTTGAGGACGGCCATGTACATCCCGATGTAGCCCTTCACGCGCTGGCAGAACACGTTGATGGCCTGCTGGCAGCGCACGTCCCCGTCGGCCGCCTCGCGGATGAGGTCGCGCATGTCGGCGGCGTAGCCGGAGATGCCAAGGAGGCCGCTGTACTTGTTGAGCATCGTGTGGACCTCGGCGAGTGTCTTGTCCTCCTTCGCCACGAGGTCGAAGATGATCGACGGGTCGATGGTGCCCGAGCGCGTGCCCATCACGAGGCCCGCGAGCGGCGTCATGCCCATCGACGTGTCGACGCTCTTGCCGTTCTTGATCGCGCAGAGCGACGCGCCGTTGCCGAGGTGGCAGGTGATGACGCGGGACTTCTGCTTGTCGAGGCCCGCGACTTCATAGAGGCGGCGGCTGACGTAGTAGTGGCTCGTCCCGTGGAAGCCGTAACGGCGGATCTTGTGGCGGCGGTAGAGCCGGTTCGGAATGGCGTAGAGGTAGGCCTCGGGCGGGAGCGTCTGGTGGAACGCGGTGTCGAAGACGGCCACGTGCGGGATGTCGGGGAAGGCCGACTGGGCGGCGCGGATGCCCTTGAGGTTAGCCGGGTTGTGCAGCGGCGCGAGGTCGAACGCGTCGCGGATGGCCTCGACGACCTCCTCGTCGATGAGCACCGAGTCGGCAAACTCCTCGCCGCCGTGGACGACGCGGTGGCCGACGGCTTCGATGGTGCCCGCCTCTTGTGCTTCGGGCAGCGTCAGCACCTCGCTCAGCACGAACTGGATCGCCGTCGTGTGGTCCGGCGCGTCGAGGCTCTTGCGCTGCTTGCGGACGCCCCCCGGCGCGTCATCGTCGTCGATGTTCCACGAGGCGATCGAACTGACGGCCCCGATCCGCTCCACTACGCCTCCGACGATGGTCTGCCGCTCGGCGACGTTGATGAGGTCGAACTTGAGCGACGACGAGCCACAGTTGAGGACGAGGACGAGCATCGGAAGGGGGAAGTTGTGAGGTGCGAAGTAAGAAGTGTGGGGCACCCAGCAGTTCGCGGCCGGACGGCCTCCCAGAATCTGGTCGCCCCGGACTTGATTGGGAGGTAGAGACGCGTGCAGTCAATCTATGCGATGCCGGTACGCACACGATCACGTGCCAAGCTGGACGCTCACGGGAGCACGTCCCACTCGGGCAGCACCGCGCCGTGCCGCAGCAGGTCGGCACATAGCAACAGAAGGCGCTGCTGCTCGGGCCAGACGAGGCGCGCGGCAGCGTCCTCGGGAGCGTGCCAAGCGAAGGCGTCGTGCTCGGCGCCTGTCGGGTCGTCGAGGACCGGGGCGCGGTCCACCTCGGCGGCAAACGCTGGGGCGATGGTGACGCGGTCGGCGTGTGCCTCGTAGAACGTGTTCACCGACGGCACCGTCCAGAAGCGCCGGGGCAGGAGGCCCGTCTCCTCGCGGAGCTCGCGGCGGGCGGTCTCGTGCGCCGCCTCGCCCGCCTCGATCTTGCCGCCGACCATCCGCCACTGCCCAGCGTAACGCGTGCCGGGTGCACGGCGCAGCAGAAGAAACGCCAGGCCGTCGTCCGTGAGACGATAGGGGTAAACATCCACAGCGCGGACGGCGAGCGAAGGCACAGGCGGCAGAGGAGGATACGGGCGGCAGAGAAGCGTGCGAGCGAAGAACCTCGGGAGCGGTAGGGCGTCTCTAGCGACGCACTTCTCCCAAACGCCCCTCGTCTGCTCATGGATTCGATCTATGTCATCATGCTGGTGACGCTCGTGGGCTTCTTCCTGCTGGCGTACATCCTGCTCTACCCGTTCTACAAGCTCATCAAGAACGCCCAACGCCGCGAAGCCGACTGGACCGTTGACGCCATCGCTCGCCGCACCCGCGAGAGCCGCGCTGGCGGCGACGGAGCCAGGGGGGCTGCCCCGCCGCCTCGTGCGCCGGACACGACGGAGCCGTATCCAGAGGAGCCCCCGGTGCCGCGCACGCCGCGTTAGTTCCTATCCGCACTGACGGCCACCGTCCCGTCTTCCACAAAGACGTAGGGAGCCATCCGGTCAAACGTCTTCGGGCCGATGCCGCGCACGTTCACGAGGTCCTCGGCGCGGCGGAAGTCGCCATGCTCAGCCCGGTAGGCGATGATGCGCTCGGCCAGCGCCGGGCCGATGCCAGGAAGCCGGTCGAGGAGGCGCGCGCTCGCGGTGTTGACGTTCATCCGCACGGGTCCTGCTGCTGCGCGTGTGCTCCGGGGGCGCGGTGTCGGAGTTGACTCTGCGACAGGCGGTGCTTCCGACGGTCCGGCACCCGACGTCTTGCTCGCGTCGCGCACGGTGTCGGCTGCGGCTGCATGGAGCCGAGTCGCGATGGAGGCCGCGCTCGGTCGAGGTGCCACCGGCGCACCCTCACGAGCCTCCGATAGCCCCGCGAAGGTGGCGTCCGTTTCCGCGTAGAACGCGTCGTCGAACGGAATCTGTTGAGCTTGCCAGGCGCGAACGCCGAGGCCAAGGACCAGCAGTCCGGCGAGGGTGAGAAGCGCTGTCGCCTCCGTGGTTGTGACGGCGAGGCGGTGCTGGAGGTCATAGACGCGGGTCGTCCAGGCAGCACGGTCGGTCCAAAAGGCGCGGGTGGTGCAGGTCGGGCGCGAAAAGCGGGGCAGCAGGCGAGGCATCGGAGCACGGGTCAGGTGAATCAAGCAACGGCACGCTCCTAGACAGCCCGTTTTCCAGAGGCATAACCTCCGGCCCGTTTTTCCCGGTCGAGTGCCTCAATCCGGGTCTTTTTGCCACGACGGGCGTTGCAGCCCGACGGTACAGACCCACGGCTCGAGCCGCCGTCGACGTCTACCGACTCACCGTCCACCGACCTGCCGCTCGCCTCGTGATTGTCCGCACCGATGCCGTTGTGCTCCGCACCCTCGACTACGGGGAGACGAGCCAGATCGTGGCGCTCTTCACGCGCGAGCACGGGCTGCTGAGCGTGATCGCCAAGGGCTCGCGGCGGCCCAAGAGCCGCTTTGGCTCGACGCTCCAACCGCTCGCCTACGTGCAGGCCGTCTACTACTTCCGCGAGGGGCGCGGCCTGCAGACGCTCAAGGAGACCGCGCACGTGCAGCGCTTCGCCACGCTACCGCTCGACCTCGACCGGCTCACGCGGGGCCTGCGTATGCTCGAACTCGTCCGCGCGCTCTTCGAGGAGGGCGAGCCCAACCCGGCGGTGTTCAACCTGTTGCTGCGTGGGCTGCATTGGCTCGACTCGGCCCCAGAGCGTCCGTCCAACGGGCTGTGCCACGTTCAGCTGCGGCTTGCCACGCTGCTCGGCTTCGCGCCCGACGTGCGCCGCGAGGATCTAGAGGCGCTGCCCGAGCAGGGCGGCGTGCTGCGCCTCGGCGATGGGCGGATCGCTCCGCCTGAGGCGGCATCCAAGGCAGGCATCCGGGCCAGCCGCGCGGCGTTGCGCGCCTTCGCCATCGTCGCGCGCACCGACCTCGACACGGCCGCCCGGCTAGCGCTCGACGACGCCACCCGCGAGGAGACAGAGCACCTTGTGGATGCTTACCTCCGCTATCACGTGGGCGACGGCTATCCGACGCGTGTGCCCAAAGTGGCGCGGCAGCTCTCGTAGAGCAGCCTGGTCGCGTGAAGAATGCCTCCCCGGGGTGCCCGAAGGAACTTGCCGGTTCCGACGAATGGTAGACACCCCGGCCAAGTGGTGCTCTGTCCGTTCCCTTGGCGTCTCTTCTCGAACTCCCGCCTTCTCTCGCATTCCCATGACTCTTCTGACCCGCACGCTCTTTGCCGCCGCTTTCGTAGTGCTGATCAGCGCCTGCGGCAACGTGGGCGATGCCCCCGAAGCCGAAACCACTGCCGTCCCCGAAACCGACGCCACCGAGGCGGCCGCCTTCGTCGGCGACGCCTGGGCGCTCGATGCCGAGGCCACCACCGTCGCGTGGCGTGGCGCCAAGGTCACCGGCAGCCACGACGGCGGCTTCACCGACGTCACGGGCAACCTCTACGTCGAGGACGGCGCGCTCTCCGGCGTCGAGGTAAACATCGACACCCGCTCGATCTTCAGCGACAACGACAACCTCACCGAGCACCTCAGCGGCGAGGACTTCTTCGCCGTCGAGACCTACCCGGAGGCCATCTTCGCAGCGACAACGTTCGCCGCCCTCGACGAGGCCCCCGAGGACGCGCCCGAGGCGACCCACTCGATCACCGGCACGCTCACGATGCGCGGCCAGACCAACGAGATCACCTTCCCCGCAACGGTGACCGTCTCCGACGAGCGCATCGTGGCGGATGCCGACTTCATCATCGACCGCACCCGCTGGAACATCATCTACGAAGGGCGGCCCGATGACCTCATTCGCAACGAGGTCCGCCTAATGCTGCACGCCGAAGCGGCCAACCCGTCGGACACGATGACCGCGTCAGCCGAGTAGGACACGCGTAGGACACGGCGGTGCAGACGCACACCTCTACAGCCCTAGAACGGCTCCAGTGCTACTTCAGAGGAGGTCTGGTGGGGTTGTTCGAGTGTGTTGCATAAGTGCTTTGACCTCGATCCGATACGCCACACGCAATGCAGGTCAACTGCTGGAACGCTGAGTCCGTCGGAATGGCCATGAGACAGCACCGGTCCTGCTCCCCGCCACGTCTCTGCAAAGGAGCGTGGCGTTTTTGACTGCCTAAAGCGGAGTCATGAAATCGTCCGAGTCGGCCGTCGGGGTTGACATTGGCGACGGGGACCGGTTAATTCTGAAGTCCCTAAAGCGATAATCGTTAGGGACGCTGGGGGAAACCCCGACCTTTTCTTCGATCAGAAAGCGGCAGGGGAGTCCGGGTACAGCGCGATGAGCAGGCGGCAGTTGACGCAGAAGCAGCATGCGTTCCTGGAGTACCTCGTGGAGCATGTGGGGGCGCACCGGGTCTGGCCTACGTACCGCCAGATCGTTGGGCATTTCGGCTACCGATCGCCCAACTCCGTGACGCAAAACCTGCAGGCGCTCGCCAAGAAAGGCTTCTTGCGGCGCGACGACGCAGGCTACCGGCTCGCCGAGCACCTCAAGGAGGGACGTGGCATCCCCCTCGAAGGCCACATCACCGACGGAGAGGTGGTGGAGGTGCCGAGGACGACCCGGCTTGTGCTCGGCGACTTGCTCCCTCACCTGGAGGCCGCGTGCGCCTACGAGATCGGCGAACAACCGGTGGAGCCAGCCACGCTGGCAGGCAGCACGCACGTGCTGCTCGGAGAGGGCGGCGTTGACGACGGCGAGATTGGTGTGGTGCTGCTCGACGGGCAGCTCGCATTGCGGCGAGTTTACCCCTACGGGGCCGGGTGGCGCTTCGAAGCCCTCAGCGGCGACGAGGTGACCGAGCACGCCGCCCCCGAGGAGGACAACGTGCACCTCATCGGTCCCTATGCAGGGCATGCGGGGCCTTTCGGGCTCGTCTGCGACCCGCTCGCCTTCATGCATCCCAGCGACACGACGACGCACTACGACGTGCAGCGGGACGACGACACCTGGTCGAGCACAGCGGGCTAGCGCATGGCTGCGCCCTTCTTGCGCCGGTCCTGGCGCACCTGCTCGTACGACGCCTCGAGGTCGATCATCGGCGCAGGGTAGTTGTCGCCCAGTTCGATGCCGGCCTTGCGCAGGATGCCCTTCGGCAGCGTCCAGGGCTTGTGCGCGTCGAAGCCGCGGAGGTTGGCGAGCTCCGGGAGCCAATGGCGGACGTAGTCGCCGCGCCCGTCGTAGCGGTCGCCCTGGCTGAGGATGTTGAAGTAGCGGTCGCGCGGGTCGGCCCCGACGCCGGCGTTGTAGGCCCAGTTGCCCCAGTTGCTCGTCACGTCGTAGTCCACGAGGCGGCTCTCGAAATAGGACGCGCCCCAGCGCCAGTCGAGGTTGAGGTTCTTCGTGAGGAAGCTCGCCACGTTCTGCCGCCCCCGGTTGGACATGAAGCCCGTCAGGTTCAGCTCGCGCATGTTGGCGTCGATGAACGGGAAGCCCGTCTCGCCGTCGGCCCAGCGGTCGAAGGCGGCGCGGTCGCGCTCCCAGTCAATGTCCGCGCCGTCGGGGCCGCTGGGGTGGAAGAGTGCGTCGTCGTGGAAGACGCCGTAGAAGCGGAAGTAGTCGCGCCAGATCAGCTCGAAGATGAGCCAGTAGGTGCTCTTGTTCGCCACGCGCTGCGCCTCGTAAGCGTCGACTTCGGCGTGGATGCGGCGGGGCGAGAGGCAGCCGTGCGCGAGCCAGGGCGAGAACTTCGACGAGTAGTCCGCGCCGAGTAGCCCGTTGCGTGTCTCCTTGTAGACCTTGAGGAGGTCCTGCTTCCAGAAATACTGGTCGAGGCGCGCAAGGCCCTCCGTCTCGCCGCCGCGCATCACGATGGCCGTGCGCTCGTCCTGCGCGTACGGCGTCAGGCCGAGGTCGGCGACGGACGGCAGCGTGCCCGCGTCTATCGGTTTGCCGTCGGGCCCATCGGGCGGCGGCGGGAGCGTGTCGGGCGCGTCGTAGGGAGAGCGGACGCTCGACCGCTTCTCGACCTCGCGGCGGAACTTGCTGAAGACCTGCGGGAGCTTCTTTGCCGCGTCCATCGGCAGGTCGTCGAGGTGGTAGAGCGTGTGGCCCCAGAAATAGGTGATCGGGATGCGCTCTGGCACCGCCCGGTCAACGGCGTTGGAGACGGCCATCTCCTCCGACATCGGTTCGTCGTGCGCGAACACCGCCGCCACGTCGTGCTCCGCGACGAGGGCTGGAATCACGTCCTCGGGCTTGCCACGCCGCACGATCAACTCGCTGCCGCGGCTCCGCATCGACGCGCGGAGATCGGCGAGGCTCTCGATCAGAAACTGCGCCCGCAGCGCGCCAGTCTTCGCGAAGCCCCAGCGCGTCTCGCCGAAGTGGCGTGGGTCGAAGCAGTAGACGGCGATCAGCCGATCCGCGCCTTCTAGGGCAGCGATGAGCGCTTCGTGGTCGTGGAGGCGGAGGTCGTTGCGGAGCCAGAGGAGATGCGTGGTCACGGGTGTAGGGGTATGGGCGTGTGGGGGAAAGGCGTGGGGTATCGGAGCGAAGAGGCTGCGCTGCATGCTCTCACACTCCCACATCCTCACACCCGCTTACTCCGATTCCGGCGGCAGCGCTCGGAGCAGTACTTCACCTCGTCCCACACGTCCGCCCACTTCTTGCGCCAGTCGAACGGACGGCCGCAGACAGCACACGTCTTCGAGGGGAGCGTGGACTTGGTGTAGCGAGGCGGTCGG